>DATFRY010000227.1:0-6457 GCA_035262925.1 Kofleriaceae bacterium
CCGCCCAGCCGCATCCACTCGGCCGGCCTCCAGCCGCCGAGCGGGTACCACTCCCACATGGCGCCGCGCGGGCCCATGAAGGGATACGCGCGGAGGATCTGCAGACCGCTCATCGCCATGATCAGCAGCGCGGGCACGTTCACCCAGTGGGTGAACCGGACCGGCCACGGTTGCGGTTTCCGCATGCGATGGATGGTACGCCCGATCCGTCCACCCGGTTACGCTGCCTCGGCGCCGCCGGGTTGACAGCGCGCGCCCCCGCGCCGAAGCTCGCCGCGATGCTCATCCGCCGCAGCTTCCTCGGTCTCGTGGGCGGCGCGCAGCTGGCGCTGGCGGGCTGCGCCCGCGCGGTCGTCGGGTCGTCCGGGCCGCACCCCACCCGGGCCGGCGCGGTCGGCCCGGGCACGGCCGGCGCCGGCGCCGCGTCGCGGTTCGCCCGGCTGAACGGCTTCTGCGCCGGCGCGGCGCCGATCGGCGCGGCCGAGCGCGAGGCGCGGCAGGAGCGCGCGCGCAAGCTCCTCCGCGACCGCGGCCTCGACGCGCTCGTCGCCGAGGCCGGCCCGAGCATGCAGTACTTCGCCGGCGACGCGTGGCAGCGCAGCGAGCGGCCGCTGCTCCTGGTCCTGCCGGTGCGCGGCGAGGCGTTCTTCGTCGGCCCGGCGTTCGAGGAGGGCAGGCTGCGCGAGAAGCTGGTCGGCCGCGGCGAGCTGCGCGCGTGGCAGGAGCACGAGGACCCGTACGCGCTCGCGGCCGCCGGGCTGTGCGAGCGCGGCGGCTGCGCGGGGACGCGCGTCGCCCTCGAGCCGACCATGCGCTACTTCGTCTCGACCGGCCTCGCGCGGGCCGGCCGCGGCATCTCGTTCGAGGACGGCAGCGCCGTGGTCGACGCCTGCCGCATGGTCAAGAGCGCCGCGGAGCTCGCCCTCCTGCGGCGCGCCAACGAGGCCACCAAGGCGGCGCTGCGCGCGGCCGCGGCCGAGCTGTCGGTCGGCATGGGCGAAAACGATCTGCGCGAGCTGGTGCAGGGCGCGCAGGAGGCGGCCGGCCTCACATCGATCTGGGCGCTCGTCCTGTTCGGGCCCAACGCCGCCTTCCCGCACGGCACGGCAGAGCGCCGACCGCTCGCCGAGGGCGACCTCGTCCTGGTCGACACCGGCGGCGACCTCCACGGCTACCAGTCCGACATCACGCGCACCTGGTCGCTCGGCGCGGTGTCGGCCGAGAAGCGGCGCGTCTTCGACACCGTGCTGCGCGCGCAGGACGCCGCGCTGGCGGCGATCCGGCCGGGCGCGCGCTGCGGCGACGTCGACGCGGCGGCGCGGCGCGTGATCGGCGGCGCCGGCTTCGGCGGCGACTACGAGCGCTTCACCCACCGCCTCGGCCACGGCATCGGCCTCGAGGGCCACGAGCGCCCCTACCTGGTGCGCGGCAGCGAGACCCGCCTCGAGCCGGGCATGACCATGTCGAACGAGCCGGGCATCTACATCCCGGGCCAGCTCGGCGTCCGCATCGAGGACATCGTCGCCGTCACCGAGACCGGCGCCGAGGTGTTCGGCCCCCGCGTCCGCTCCCTCGACGCGCCGTTCGGCGACCCCACCTGAGCCGGCCCCGCGCACCCCGGGAGAAGCAGTCGCTCTCTACCGCGGTGCTGGCTCGCGTGGGGCATCTGCGCCCCGGACATGCGCCGCGCACGAGGTGCGGGCCCGGTCGATGTCGGCGCTCGCGCCGCGGAGCGGGGCGTGGTTCGCGATCCGATCGATCGCGCGCGCCGCCTGTGGTGCGGGCATGGGCGGGATGTCGTCGCTGAAGTCGCGCGGGAACGGATCGCCGAGGTGACGGCAGAGGAGCGGCAGGAAGCGGGACTTCCCGCTGAAGGCGGCCGTGTCGATGGCCGCCGCGATCCGCCTCGACCCGGCGCTGTCGATGCGGGCGGGCACGGGGGCGGCCAGCTCGCGCTCGATCTGCCGGAGATGGGCCTCGCTGCCCAGCCGCGCGAGCGCGGCGGTGGCGGCGCGGCTCAGTTGAGCAGGCCAGTGATCGACCGCCCCGGTGTCGACGAAGCGCGCGAGCAGCGGAAAGTCCGCCGGGCTGCCGGACAGGCCGACGGCGAGGATCGCGCGCTCGGCCGCGTCGGCCGGGGTGTCGGCGTCGAGGCAGCGCACGGCGGCCGCGTGCATCTCGGTCAGGCAGCAGACGCTCTCGCGGTTCTGGATCGCGTCGGTGAAGCGTCCGAAGGTGCGGAACTGGACGTTGCGGTCGCTGCGCGGCATCGACGCGAACAGATACGGGGCCGCCCGATCGCGGTCGATCGACAGCATCGCGTCGGCCGCGCTCGCGCCGAGGTCGCGATCGGTCAGGAAGCTGGCCAGGAGGGCCATGCGCCGCTCGCCCAGATCGGCCAGCTTTTCGGCCCGGGCCGCGTCGATGTCCTGGCCGGGGTCCGTGGGCGTATCGCTGCGCAGCGCCGCGGCCACCCGGGCCAGCTCCTCGCGCGTGGGGGCGGCGCGAGCCAGCAGGTCCTCGAGGCTGACGGCCGCCCCGTTCCGCGCCGCCGGCCTCCCGGGCGCTGCGTCGGCGGGTCGGGCGCGGGCGGCGGCCCCGGCGTCGGGCGGCGAGGCCGCGGGCCCGGGCTCGCGCGAGCCGCAGGCCGTCCACAGAGCGAAGGACGCGAGCGCACAGGTTCGCGCGATGCGGCGGAGCATGACTCGATAACGCATGTCCGCCGCCGCCGATCTCGCGAGCCCTGGGGTCAGGCGGCCGCCGCGATCCGGTAGAGGAGATGAGCGACGCTGGCCGCGATGGTGTAGCGCTCCCAGCGCGAGCTGTCGCGCGCGCAGTAGAGGACCACGCGGACCGGCAGGTAGTCGATGAGGATGCCGGCCGGGATGCCGACCCGGGTGAGCGGGCCCTCGATCGGCGCGGCGACCAGCAGCATGGTCTCGAGCCACAGGAGATAGGCCCAGAAGAGGAGCGCGAGGCCCTGCACCTTCCACCACGCCTTCGGGGCCCCGACCCGGGCGGGAGAGATCCAGCCGCGCCGCTCCGCGAAGACGATCGCCCCCAGCCACAGCGCCACGATGGCGAGCGGCGCGAAGATCGCGCCCATGTATTCCCACGCGGCGAGGTCGAAGTTCAGCCCGAGCACGGCGGGGATGACGAACGTGCCGCCGACGACCCCCGCCAGGGCCCAGCCGAGCACGCCCGGGCCGGTCCGCTGGATCTCCTCGCGCCGGCCGGCCAGGCCGAAGCCCGCCACCACCGCGACGATGGCGGCCGGGCAGGCGATCATGTGGAGGAGGGCGAGCCCGTGATAGATCGCGCGCGGGTGGGCGAACAGCCAGCCCTGCACCGCGTCCTCGCTCTCGAGCGCGGCGGCGGCGACCAGGATGCTGTCGATCGCGAAGCCCTCCGCCCGCTCGATCGTGCCCGACAGCCGCCTCACGGGACCCGCCACCAGTCCACCAGCATGCACGACACCGGCGCGGCGCTCCACGCCCACGCCTCCTCCGCCGCTACAGCCGCAGCGTGTCGCCCGTGCGCGCCGAGCGGGTCGCGGCCAGGGCGATGACCACCGGCGCGCGAGCGTCGACGGGTCCCAGCGGAGGCGCGCTGCCGGTCGCCACGGCCGACACGAAGTCGCGCAGCTCGGCCACGAACGACTCGCTGTAGCGCTCGAGGAAGAAGTCGAGCGGGCGCGGGCTGTGCAGGCCGGCCGCGTCGGCCATGCCGGTGCGGCGGCCGGTCTGGTTCTCGGCCCACAGCATGCCGCCGGAGCCGAACGCCTCGATGCGCTGGTCGTAGCCGTAGATCGCGCGGCGCGAGTTGTCGATGGTGACCAGGGCGCCGTTGCGCATGACCAGGGTGATCACGGCGGTGTCGTAGTCCCCGATCTCACCGATCTCGGGATCGACCCGCACGGCGCCGACCGCGTGCACGATGTCGACCTCGGAGCCGGTCAGGTAGCGGGCCATGTCGAAGTCGTGGATCGTCATGTCGAGGAAGATGCCGCCCGAGCTGCGCACGTAGGCCAGCGGCGGCGGCGCCGGGTCGCGGCTGGTGATGCGCAGGATGTGGAGATCGCCGATCGCGCCGGCCGAGATGCGGTCGCGCAGGTAGCGAAAGTTGGGGTCGAAGCGGCGGTTGAAGCCGATCTGCAGCGACACGCCCGCCGCCTCGACGCTGGCCAGCGCGCCGTCGATGCGCTCCAGGTCGTGGTCGATCGGCTTCTCGCAGAAGATGTGCTTGCCCGCGCGCGCGCACTCCTCGATGAGCGGCGCGTGCGTGTCGGTCGACGTCGCGATGACCACCGCGTCGATCGCGCGGTCGGCCACGACCTCGCCCGCGTCGGCCGCGACCCGCACGCCGGCGGACGGGCCGCCCAGCCGGGCCGCGCACTCCTCGGCCGCCCCGCGATCGATGTCGGCGATCGCGACCAGCCGCGCGCCCGGCACGCGCCAGGCCAGGTTCTCGGCGTGCATCCGCCCGATGCGCCCGACCCCCAGCACCGCCACGTTCACCAGCTCGCTGCCCTCGCGCTCGCCTCTCATGTCGTCACGCTCCCAGCTCGCGCAGATAGGCCCGGCTGTGCCGCGCGCTCTCCAGCGGCTGGCCCATGCCGGGGAAGACGTCCTGCTCGACCACGATCCAGCCGTCGTACCCGCCGGCGCGCAGCTCGGCGAGGATGGCGGGGAACGCCACGGCGCCGGCGCCCAGCTCGCAGAACACCCCGCGCCGCACCGCCTCGAAGTAGTCGACCTCGTCGCGCCGCGCCGCGTCCGCCACCGCCGGATCGCAGTCCTTGAAGTGGACGTGGCGCACGCGCTCGCCGTGGCGCCGCACCGCGTCCAGCGCGTCGCCGCCGGCGTAGGTCCAGTGCCCGGTGTCGAGGCAGAGGCCGACCAGATCCGCATCGGTCACCGCGAGAAAGCGCTCGACCTCGGCCGCGGTCTCGACGAAGCCGCCGCAGTGGTGGTGGAAGACCAGGCCGATGCCGGCCTCGCCGCGCACCGCCCGCGCGATCTCCTCCGCGCCGCCCCCGAAGGTCTTCCACGCGGCCAGGCCCGCCAGCCCGTCCTCGGGCCGGATGCGCCCGGCCCGGCGAGTCCGCGTCGGATCGCGCCCGTTGTCGTCGGCCAGGACCAGCAGGGCGTCGGGCGCGACCGCGGCCATGAGCCGCGCCGTCGCGACGGCGCGCGCGAGCCCCTCGGCGTGGGCCGAGCGATCGGCCAGCGCGACCGGCACGAACCCGGCCACCAGCGACAGCCCGCGCACGGCGACCACCGCGCGCAGCGCCTCCGGCTCGGTCGGCAGGAAGCCCCAGTCGCCCAGCTCGGTGCCGGCGTAGCCCGACCCGGCCATCTCGTCGAGCACGCGCTCCGACGGCGGCCTGCCGCCGCCGGCCACATCGAACTCCAGGGCGCCCCACGAGCAGGGAGCGTTGGCCACGCGGATCACAGGTGGTGCCGCTCCTTGCGCACGGCCGCGGCCCAGGCCTCGCGCGCCGCGGCGACGCCGTCCATGCTCGACACCTCGGCCACCGGCACGTCCCACCAGGAGTCGTAGCCGCCCACCCGCACGCTCGGATCGGTCTCGACCACGACGACGCTGACGCCGCCCTGCGCGCGCGCCTCCGCCAGCGCGGCGGCCAGCTCGGCGCGCGAGCCCGCCCGCACCGCGTGCGCGCCCAGGCTGCGCGCGTTGGCCGCGAAGTCGATGGCGAGCACCTCGCCCGACAGCTGGCCGTCGGGGCCGCGCCGCCGCGTCGCGCACGAGAAGCCGCCCGAGCCGACGCTCTGCGACAAGGACCCGATCGACGCGTACCCGTGGTTGTCGATCACCACCACCGCCATCTTCACCCCCTCCTGCACCGCGGTGACGATCTCCTGCGCCATCATGAGGTAGGAGGCGTCACCCACCATCACCGTCACGGCGCGGCCCGGATCGGCCAGCCCGATGCCGAGCCCGCCGGCGATCTCGTAGCCCATGCACGAGTAGCCGTACTCGACGTGGTAGCTCTTCGGGTCGCGCGAGCGCCACAGCTTGTGCAGGTCGCCCGGCAGACTGCCCGCCGCGCACACCACCACGTCGCGCGGCCCGGACAGCTCGTTGACCGCGCCGATGACCTCGGACTGCGCGGGCAACGGGGTGTGGCCCAGGTGGTACGCCCGATCCACGATCCCGTCCCACTCGCGCGCCAGCTCGCCGGCGCGCTCGCGGTAAGCGGGCTCGACCGACCAGCCTTCGAGCGCCTCGCGCAGGGCGGTCAGCGCCGCCCGCGCGTCCGCGATAACGCTGGGGCCGGCCTGCTTCTCCGCGTCGACCGGGGCCACGTTGACGTTGACGAAGCGCACGTCCGGGTGCTGGAAGAGCGAGTGGGAGCCGGTCGTGAAGTCGGTCAGCCGCGTGCCGACGTTGACGACGACGTCCGCGTCGCGCGCGAGCTCGTTGGCCGCGCGCG
>DATFRY010000228.1:0-9828 GCA_035262925.1 Kofleriaceae bacterium
CCGGTCCAGCCGGCCAGCTCGACCAGCTTGCCGTCGCCCAGCACCTTGCCGGCGGCCAGGCTCGCGCGCCGCTGGGTCACCGAGCCCACCACCGCCAGGCCCAGGGTCGTCGCCAGCCGCGTCAGCTCGGCGACCGACGAGGCCAGCTCGCGGTCGGTCACGCCGGGCAGCTGCACCGCGACGACCACCGCTCGCGGGCGCTCCCCTCCCTCACGCCTGGAGACTTCCAGCACCGGCGCACATTGCCCACGAGCGGGGCCCGTGGCAAGAGGGAGCGCCGGAACAGCCGGCGGGCGCGACTCCAGTTCGCGGGGTACGCTGCCCGGACAGCCACCTGCACCCGAGAAGGAACCAACATGGCGACTGTGGAAGTGACCGAGCAGAACTTCAACGACATCACCCGCGAAGGCACCATCCTGCTGGACTGGTGGGCCTCGTGGTGCGGGCCGTGCCGCAGCTTCGCGCCGATCTACGAGGAGGCGTCGACCCGACACCCCGACATCGTGTTCGGCAAGGTCGACACCGAGGCGCAGTCGAACCTGGCCGCGTCCTTCGGCATCCAGTCGATCCCGACCATCATGGTCATCCGCGACGGGGTGATGCTGTTCGCCCAGCCGGGCGCGCTGCCCGGCGCGGTGCTCGAGGAGCTCATCGGCAAGGTGCGCGAGGTCGACATGGACGAGGTGCGCCGCCACCTGCATGAGGCCGAGGGCGCGGAGGCGCCCGACTGACCGACTGTGGCAACATGCGGCGCGGATGACCGCTGTCCTGACGGCCCAGGATCTGTGGAAGAGCTTCGGGGACCGCCGGGTCCTGGGCGGCGTGTCGTTCGCGGTGCACGAGCGCGATCGCATCGGCCTCATCGGGGTCAACGGCTCGGGCAAGTCCACCCTGATGAAGATGGTGGTGGCCGGCGCGGTCGGCGGCGCCGGCGTCGATGAGCGAGAGAGCGCGGCGCTCGAGCCCGACCGCGGGCTCATCACCTGGCGGCGCGAGCTGCGCCTCGAGTACGTGGCGCAGGAGCCGCGCCTCGATCTCGACGCCGCGGTGTCCGCCGTCCTCGACCGCGGGCCCGAGGTGCCGGCCCACGAGATCCGCGGCCTGTCCGCGGCGCTGCGCCTGCCGCCGCCCGACGCGCGCATCGGCGTCCTGTCGCTGGGCGAGCGGCGCCGCGTCGCGCTGGCCCGCGCGCTCCTGGCCAGCGCCGACCTGCTCGCGCTCGACGAGCCGACCAACCACCTCGACGCCGCCACCGTCGACTGGCTCGAGCAGCGCCTGTCCGCCCGGCGCGGCGCGCTCCTGGTCGTCACGCACGACCGCTACTTCCTCGATCGGGTCGCCACCCGCATCCTCGAGCTCGATCGCGGGCGGCTGTTCTCGTACGACGGCGACTACACCGCCTTCCTGCAGCGCCAGGCGGAGCGGCTGGCGGTCGAGGCCGACCAGGAGCAGGAGCGCGCCGCGTTCGTGCGCCGCGAGCTCGACTGGATCCGGCGCGGCCCCAGCGCGCGCGGCACCAAGCAGAAGGCGCGCATCGACCGCTTCGACGCCGCCGTCGCGGCGCGCCCCGAGGCGGGCGACCTGGCCCCGCGCGCGATGTCGCTGCGCCTGCCCACCGGCGGCCGCCTGGGCAAGACCATCCTCGAGCTGCGCGGGGTCGGGCGCTCGGTGGCCGGCCGGCGCCTGTTCGGCGACCTCACCCTGGCGATGAAGCCGGGCGACCGGATCGGCGTGGTCGGCCCCAACGGCGCGGGCAAGACCACGCTGGTCCGCACGGTCCTCGGCATCGACCGGCCCGACCAGGGCGAGGTCGTGGTCGGGCAGAACACGCGCCTCGCCTACCTGGAGCAGGGGCGCAGCGATCTGGTCGACGAGCACACCGTGCTCGACGAGGTGGCGGGCGGCGATCAGCACGTCTACCTCGAGGACGGCCCCATCCACGTGCGCACCTTCCTGCGCATGCTGCTGTTCGCCGACAGCGACGCCGATCGCCCGGTCGGCAGCCTGTCGGGCGGCGAGCGCAACCGCGTGCAGCTGGCCAAGCTCCTGCGCCGCGGCGGCAACCTCATCGTGCTCGACGAGCCGACCAACGACCTCGATCTCATGACCCTGGGCGCGCTCGAGCAGGCGCTGGTCGAGTTCCCCGGCTGCGCGATCATCGTCTCGCACGACCGCTGGTTCCTCGATCGGGTCGCGACCGGCATCCTGGCCTTCGAGAGCGGCCAGGTCGCCTTCTACGAGGGCGACTACAGCTCGTACCACGCGCGGCGCCGCGCGCGCGAGCTCGAGGCCGAGGCCGACGCCGAGGACGCACCGGCGGCGCGACGACCCGCCCCGCGCGCCGCGCAGCGCGGTCCGCGCCGCATCAGCTACCGGGAGCGCCAGGAGCTCGACGGCATGGAGGCCGCCATCGTCGCCGCCGAGGCGCGCGTGTCGGAGCTCGAGGCCGCGCTGTCCGATCCGGGCCTGTTCAAGGAGCGCGGCACCGAGGTCCCGGGCCTGGTGGCCGCGCTCGATCAGGCCCGCGCCCGCGTCGAGGAGCTGTTCGCCCGCTGGCACGAGCTCGAGGAGCTGGCCGGCGCGAGCTGATCGAGGGCGCTCCCGGCCTCGCGCTCGCTCCCGACCCCGCCGCGGCCGCGGCCTACGCCGGCCACAGCGCGCGCAGCGCGCCGTCGGGATCGTCGGCCACCCGCGACTCGCGGTCGATGATCATGGTGGCGCGGCGCGCGGCGTCGTAGGTCGGCCAGGGCGGCAGCCCGGCGCCGGCCGGGTCGCCGCCGCGGATGAAAGCCGCCCAGGTGTCGTGCATGGCGGTGGCGAGCGCCCGCGCCTCGTCGGTCTCGCTGCCGATCAGGAGCTGCGCGGCCGGGCGATCGATCGTGTTCCACACGAACGGCAGATCGAGCGCATGCGCCGCGCCGAGGCGGCCGCCGACGGCCGGGCTCGCCCAGTCGAAGCGGTACATCCACACCGGCACGAAGCAGGCCGACTGCGCCTCGGCCAGGCGGACGATCGGGATCCAGAAGGCGATGTGGCCCGCCAGATCGACCCAGGCCCGCTCGGGCGAGCGATCGGGCCTGGCGTCGCGATAGGCCGCGTGGAGGCGCGCGACCGCGTCGGCGCCGAGGCGCTCCTCGAGCGCCCGCCTCACCGCGGCGGTGGGGCCGTCGCCCAGGAACACCTCGAACAGCGACCACTCGTCGCGCGTGCTGCCCAGGAGCAGCGGCACGCGCGCGCCCAGGCCCGCGCGCATGATCGCGAGCGGCGCGTCCGGCACGGTGACGCCGTCGACGTAGGGCGCGAACGCGGCCAGCCCGCGCCGGCCGATCACCGTGTCCTGCGCGGCGAGCAGCCGCTCCAGCGGCAGGGACGCGAGCATCTCGGGCGCGCGGGCTCGATCCACGTCGAGCTCGCGGAGGATGCCCTCGGCCAGCAGGGTGGCGTCGCCTCTCGTGGGCGGCGTCAGCCCCGACGCGCCGCTCTGCAGGATCGCCCGCCGGAACAGGCCGCGCGCGGTCGGCATGGCCAGGAGGGTCGCGATCGAGATCGCGCCGGCCGACTGTCCCATCACCGTGACCGCGTCCGGATCGCCGCCGAACCGGGCGATGTTGCCCTGCACCCAGGTGAGCGCCGCGATCTGATCGAGCAGCGCGCAGTTGCCCTCGGCGTGGTCGTCGCCGGCGATGTCGCCCAGGTAGAGGAAGCCGAGCAGGCCGAGCCGGTAGTTCACGGTGACCACGACCATGTCGTGGCGGGCGGCGAACGAGGCCCCGTCGTAGAGCGGGATCGAGCTGGTCCCCATGATGAAGGCGCCGCCGTGGATCCACACCATCACCGGGCGCCTGGCCCCGTCGGCCGCCGGCGAGTAGACGTTCAGCGTGAGGCAGTCCTCGCTCATGGCGGCCCCGTCGCCGATGCCGCTCATCATCTGCGCGCGCGGGTCCCGCGACTGCGGCGCGATCGGGCCGAAGCCGGTGGCATCGCGCTCGCCGGTCCACGGCGGCGGCGGCCGCGGCGGCCGGAAGCGCAGGCTGCCCGTGGGCGACTCGGCGTAGCGGATGCCGCACCACATCGCCACCTCGCCCCGCATGCGGCCGCGCACCGCGCCCTGCTGCGTCTGGACCACGAGCTCGGACATCCTGTTCTCCTTGCCTACGAGACGGCGCGCTCGAGCTCGCCGAGCGCCTCGCCGCAGAACACCGCCATGCGCTGGAGGTGCGGGACCGTGTCGCGGCATCCGGTGAAGCCGAAGCAGACGCTGCCGGCGTAGCTCGCGCACGTGATGTTGAGGGCCTGGCCGTGCACCGGGATCGACATGGGAAACGACCCCTCCAGGCGAGCGCCGCGGAAGTAGAGCGGCTCCTCGGGGCCCGGCACGTTCGAGATGACCAGGTTGAAGGTGGGCGGCACGCGCCCGGCCACCGACGGCATCATCTGCAGCATGGCCGGCGCGCACAGGAGCGAGCTGTACTGCAGGATCGCCGCGCGCGACATGCCCTGCATCTGCTGCTTGGCGCTCGCCGTCGAGCTGACGATGGCGGCGAGGCGCTCGCCCGGATCGGCGAGGTCGGTGGCGAGCGAGGCCAGCATGGCCGCGACCGCGTTGCCTCCCCCCGCGTCTCCCTTGGCGCGCAGGCTGACCGGCAGCATCGCGACCAGCGGCGCCGACGGCAGCGCGCCCTGCTCGAGCAGGTAGCGGCGCAGGCTGGCCGCCGACAGGGCCAGCACCACGTCGTTGAGCGTGCCGCCGGCCGCCTTCGCCACCGCCCGCATGCGCGACGCGTCCAGCTTCTGGGACGCGAACCGCCGGCTGCGGCTGATGCGCGCGTTGAGCACGCAGCGCGGCGCGCGCAGCGGCGTGACCAGCTCGCGATCTCCGGCCCGCGACCGGCGCACCACGCGCAGGACCGCCTGCACCACGCTCTTGCTGGCCCCGTACTGGCCGCGCAGCTGGGCGAGCAGCTCCGGGAAGTGGATGCCGGGCGGTCCGCTGTCGCGCGGCGGGCGCGCGGGCGGCGGGATCGAGAAGAACAGCGGCCGCTCGCGATCGCCGGGATCGGGGCTGAGCGCGCCGGCCAGGAGGCGCATCGCGCTGTAGCCGTCGACCAGCGCGTGGTGGACCTTGACGTACATGGCGAAGCGCCCGCCCTCGAGCCCCTCGATGAGGTGCACCTCCCAGGGAGGCCGGCCGAGATCGATGGCGTGGCCGTGCAGCCGCGACACCACGATGCCGAGCTCGCGCTCGTCGCCCGGCGCCGGAAGCCCGGTCCGCCGCACGTGATATTCGACGTCCACCTCCGGGACCTCGACCCAGCGCTGCCGCGCGGTCCGCAGCCGGCGGGGAGCGCTCAGCGCGAGGTTCCATGGCGAGTGCACGACCGGATCGCGCCGCACCTCGTCCATGAGCTGCCGCAGCTCGTCGGGGGACGCATCCGCCGGCGGCGAGAACGGGTTCATCGACGCCACGTGCATCATCGTCTCGGGCGACTCGCCGTAGAGGAACATGGCGTCGCTCGGGCTGAGCCGCTTGCCCGTCATCGTCTTCGTCCCCCACATGTCGTTCGCCTGGCAAGCATCACGGGAGATCCGTCGGCCGTTCGAGCGCGGGCGCAAGACATGCGCGCGCGCGGCGCCGAGAGCCTCGTGATGACTCGCGGCTCCCCGCAGGCACGCACCTTGCTGATTCGATCCGCCATGTCGGTGGCGTTCGGCGCTCGCGTGCTCATCGCTCTGGTGGGCTGGGTCTTCCTGCTCGCGATCGTTGTCTGGTCGCTCGGGCGCAGCCCCGCCGGGCTCGCGCGCCGCCCTTCTCGCTCCCGCTCCCGCGCGCACCCCGCCCGGCTCCGCGCCGCTTCCGGATCCATCGCCGAGGTGTATCACCGCGGAGGGGTCAACGAAAACGGCCCCGGCATCGGCCCTCGCATGACTGGCGCCGGCGACCCCGGCGCGCCGCGCGAGCTCTGGATCGGGGCCGCGCGCCGGCGCTCGTGGCCGCTCGCGACCCGCCCGCCGGCCTGGAACTGAGATCAGACAAGGGCGCGGCGCGCCGCATCGACGAGCTGCTCCTCGCTCCAGGTCACCGCCACCGCGCGGTAGCCGTCTGCGCGGTAGGGCGGGCGGAGGTGGGCCGGCTCCTCGCCGGCGCGCGAGCTCGCCGGGTTGACGTAGTACATCGTCGCGCCGCGGCCGCGCCCGTCGCCGCGGCCGATCGCGCTCGATGGATACCCGAGATCGATGCGGGCGACCTCTCCGCCGTAGCCGTGCAGCGCGCCCGAGAAGAGGAGCAGGCAGTCGCGCCAGCTCGCGCCGCCGTCGCCGCTCAGCAGCCCCTCGATGCGGTAGGGCGGCGCGCGGTTGCCGTAGGTCAGGAGCACGTCGCCGCTGGCGAGCTCGACCACATCGGCCGGGTGACGGTGCGGACCGGTCACCGGCTCCGGCGGCGACCAGCTGCGCCCCCCGTCGGACGAGCGCGCGGCGTGCAGCGACTGCGACGCGTCCGCGCCGCGCATGACCGCGAGCACGCCGCCGCCGCGCAGCGGGCAGAGCGCGGTCTCGTTCATGTCCCCGGCGATGAGCGCCGGCTCGCTCCACGTCCGGCCGCCGTCGGCCGAGCGCACCAGGTAGCTGGCAGCCCTGCCGCCGCCGGCGCGCGCGTAGATCGCGAGCAGGAGCGCGCCGTCCTCGAGGCACGCGATCTTGCCGTACGGCGACCCGTCGGCCACGCCGGCCACGCCCAGCGGCGCGGGCGCATCCCACGACAGCCCGGCGTCGCCCGAGCGCGTGATCATCACCTCGATCGGCGCGCGCCCGTCGGGGCCGAGCAGCTCGGGGCGGTACACGCCGTCGGCGTCGTAGCAGCCCATGCGCTGGTAGGCGAGCACCAGCGTCCCGTCGGCCGCGCGGCCCAGCGCCGGGTTGCGGTCGTCGCGCTCGCTGTCGGCCACCACGGCGGGCGGCGACCAGGTGGCGCCGCCGTCGAGCGAGCGGATGACCTCGACCCGTCCGGCCAGGCCCAGGTGACCCGCGCCGCCGCGCACCGCCGCCACCATCGCGCCGCCGGCGCAGCAGAGGACCGGGAACAGGCCGCCGTCGTGACAGGCCAGCACCTCGCGCGTCTCGCCGAGGGCGCGCACGTCGATGACCCGGCGCGGCTCGCGCATCGCGAGCAGCATATCCCTGGCCGTGCCGCCGGCGCAGCCACCCATCGGGGCCGCACCGGGGCCGGATCCGGCCGCGCTGACCCGCGGGGTTGGTGTAGCCTCCCTGCACCGTGACCTCCTTCGACGGCCCGGTTCTCGGCGGTCGCTGGCGCCTGGGCCCGCGCATGGGCCACGGCACCCAGGCCGACACCTTCCTCGCGCGCGACGAGAAGGGGCCGCCCGGCGAGGAGCGCGTCGTCGTCGTCAAGCAGCTGCACCTGGGCAGGCGCACCGGCGGCGGCTGGAAGCCGTTCGAGCTGTTCGAGCGCGAGGTGCGCGCGCTCCAGACCCTGCGCCACCCGGGCATCCCGCGCTTCCTGGCCTCGTTCGAGTCGGAGCCGGGCGTGTTCAACCTGGTGATGGAGCGCGCGCCGGGCGCGACCCTGTGGGCCTACCGCAAGAAGGTCCGCTTCGACGACGACCAGCTGCGCGACATCCTGATCGCGGCGCTCGACATCCTGGCCTACATGCACGGCCTCAACCCGCCGGTGGTTCACCGCGACATCAAGCCGAGCAACCTGGTGCGGTCGGCCAAGGGCCACATCTCGCTCATCGACTTCGGCGGCGTGCGCGACGCGCTGCGCGCCGACGGCGGCTCGACGGTGATCGGGACGTTCGGCTACATGGCGCCGGAGCAGCTGCACGGCCAGGCCTCGCCGGCCACCGATCTGTACGGGCTGGGCGCGACGATCATCGCGCTGGCCGGCGACGTCGAGCCGGAGAAGGTGCCGCGCGTCGGGCTGCGCATGGACCTCGACGCGCACCTGCCGCGCATGGAGCCGCGCCTGCGCGCGACCCTGGCCGCGATGGTCGCGCCCGATCCGGACGATCGCCCCGCCCGCGCGGCCGACGCGCTGGCCATGCTGCAGAGGCCGCCCGCGCGCGCCGCGCTGGTCCCGCCGCCGCGCGACGCGCGGCCGTCGGCCGGCGCGATGACGGCGCCCGGGGCCACCCACGAGATCGTGGCACGCGTGGTCGACGAGATCGCGGAGTTCACGTCCGAGCTGCCGCCCCCGCTCCGGGTCGTCATGCGCACCCTGGTCTTCCTGCTCGGGCTGACCGGCTATCTCGGCCTGACGCTCATCCGCCTCGCGATCCTGCCGGTCGGCTTCGCGGTGGCGTCGTCGATCGCCGGGCGCGAGCGCGAGGCGCGCGTGGCCGAGGTGCAGCGCAGCGTCGAGGGAGCGGTCGACGACGCGCGCGCCGGCATGCGCGCGATCACCCGCGGCCGGCGCCGCCCCGAGCTCCCCGCTCCGGCCGGCGCCGCCGGGCTGAGCAAGCGCGCCCGCCGCGAGCTGCGCGCGCGCCGCCGCCGCGAGCGCAGGCGCTGAGCCTCGCGCGGCCGGCCGCCCGGGCGCGAGCGTCAGCCCGCCGCGGCCACCACGTCGGCCGGGCCGTAGTCGCCGATGAAGCTGAGGTGCGAGACCAGGCCCTCCTCCTCGCTCCAGCGGTGCAGGGCGCACGCGGGCGGCTCGGCCACCACGGCGAGCCCGCCGCGCTCGCGCAGATCGAGCTGCACCTGATGCGCGGTGCTCGGGCAGGTGCTGGCGATGGTCCCGGCGAAGCGCCGTGTCATGGAGCGGTGGACGTGGCCGCACAGGAGGCGCTCGACCTGGCCGTGGCGCGCCACCACCGCCGCCAGATCGTCTCTGCCCTCGAGGCCCATGGCGTCCATGAGGCGCACGCCGGTCGCGAACGGCGGGTGGTGCAGGAGGATGATCGTGGGCCGCCGCGGCTGCTCGGCCAGGCGGGCCTCGAGCCATGCCAGCCGCTCCGCGCACAGGCGTCCGCCCGGCGAGCGCGGCACGTTGGTGTCGAGCGCCAGCAGGCGGACCGGCCCGACCTCGGCCGCGTAGCACAGGAAGCCCTCGGCCGGGAAATACCCGCGCGGGCCGAACGCGGCGCGCAGCGCCTCGCGCTCGTCGTGGTTTCCGGGCACCACGTAGACCGGCATCGGCAGGGGCGCGAGCAGCTCGACCAGGCGGGCGTACTCGGCGGGGCCGCCGCCGTCGACCAGGTCGCCGGTGATGGCGACCGCGTCGGGCCGCGGATCGAGGGCGCAGACGTGCGCGACCGCGCGCTCGAGATGCTCCGCCGTCCGGTAGTGAGTATCGAGCAGTCCACCCGGCACGGTGACGTGCAGGTCGGTCAGCTGAGCCAGCAACATCCCAGGACTCTATGCCGCGCGCGGTGCGGTCGCGATGGTGGGGCGCCGCCCCGACGATGCCCGGACGACGATGCCCGGACGACGATGCCCGGACGACGATGCCAGGACGACGATGCCTGGACGACGAGTCCCGGACCAGCACAGCCCTCTGCCAGAACGGCAGCGCGTGCACACCCGACACACTGGCCACGTGCGCAGGTTGTGCGCCGATCGACCGGGTTGCGGCGACATGGCTCAGTGTTGCGTGAACACCCCGCTTCAGCGGGTCATCTGGGCCATGTTGATTCGCGCACATCGATCATGGCATGACGGCTGCTGTAGCCTGGAGCGAGGAGCTCAAGGAGGCTCACGCCATGTACCGAAAACTCAGTGTAGCGGGCGCCC
The DNA here is from genome assembly GCA_035262925.1 of Kofleriaceae bacterium. Lineage (GTDB taxonomy): Bacteria > Myxococcota_A > Polyangia > Haliangiales > Haliangiaceae > DATFRY01. Next base: position 9,751 of record DATFRY010000228.1, read on the forward strand.
TCGTCGCGCTCTTGGCGGCCGACACCGGCTGCGTCGTCAGCGGGTCGGTCCGCACTCACGCGTATGTCGAGACTCCCA
>DATFRY010000229.1:0-7558 GCA_035262925.1 Kofleriaceae bacterium
GAACTCCTCGCACTCGTCGCCGCTGTCGAGGATCGGTGAATCCTCGGAGATGCAAGCACCGAGGAGTCCGCTCAGCGTGAGGAGCGCGCAGGCGCCGGCGCCTGCGCCTCCCCATCGCTTCGCGATCGAAATAGCTAGTCCAGGCATACGTGGGCCTCCCTGCCGGCTTCACGGCTGCGCCCGGGAGCGGGCAGCAGTCGCCGCGCCGGCGATTCTGGGCTCTTGCTTGGCAATGCATGTGCCAGCGCGCTCACAGCGCGGAATTCGCACGCGCGGTGCAGCGAGCCTGCGCGGCCGCTCGCGCGAGCGCTCCTGATCGGCGCATGCGAGACGGCGGCGCGCACGTGTCGTGAGAGCACGATGCGGCCAGCGCGCGCGTGAACGATTCATGCGCGGTCGCCGTCGCCGACTCAGCACACCTGGCATTCCCCGGCAGGGTGCAGTGCAGCCCGACTCCGTATTCTCACGGCGAATCCGTCGACGGGCCCAGAACGTACCCTCGCTCGGCCCTTCGGGCCTTCCTCGGCTGGCCGAAAATCTGTCCTCGACGATGCGGGCTCGCCGGACCGGCGGCGGCGAGGGCCGTCGTCCATGGGACGTCACAGGGTCGCCCATGAGACGCATCGCAGCGCCGCGCTCCAGGTGTTCGATCGCGCGGGGGCGGCCGGCGGTACGGCGGGTGCACCGGCGCGGGCCGTGAGCATCGCGCGCCTGCGGATCGTCCTCCTCCTGGTCGGCGGCTTCCTGATGGGGAGCCCGTGCAACGGGGGCGGCGATGACGATGACGGCGGCGCCGATGTCGACGACGACGGCGGCGGGGGCGGCGGGGGCGGCGGGGGCGGCGGGGGCGGCGTCGACACTGACGGCGACGGGACGCCCGACGCGGATGATGCGTGCCCGATCGACCCGCGCACGGCCACCGGAGCCTGCCAGCTGACCGAGGCCTGTGCGATCGCCGGCGATGCCGAGGGGGCCGCGCTGGAGGGCGACCCGGCCCTGGCCTACGCCGGTCGGTTCGTCGCGCTCGAGCCGACCACCGCCTGCGGCCAGGACTTCGACGTCGAGTGGTTCCACGGGGCGGGGGCGGCAGGCTCGGTCGGCTCGCGGACGCGCCGCGACTTCTTCCTCCTGTATGCGCGCGAGCTGGTCGAGCTGCGCATCCTTTACCAGGGCCGGCGCCTCCTGACCCGCTCGCTCGCGATCGAGGCCATCGACGTGCCGGTGGCGGCCGAGATGCTGGTGGAGCCGATCAAGCCGACGGTGCTCGAGCCGGCCACGGTCACGGTCAGCGCCATCGTCGACGGCCAGCGGGTCGCGGTGAGCTCCGCGCCGGGGGTGGCGACCGTCGACTACGAGCTTCTCCAGCTCGACGAGTCCTTCCTGCCCGCCGGAGTCGTGGCGAGCCAGACCGGGCAGACGTCGTCGTCGATGCCCATCCCGCCCCAGCCGGCCGGCTGGTACGTGGCGCGGGCGATCGCGCGCGACGCGGACGGCGCGGTCGTGGCGACGCCGCTCCCCGCCAGCTTCGAGTTCATCCTCCCATGAGAGCGGCAGCCGTGATGCGCTTCTCGTGCGCCGCGCTGCTCGCCGCGGTCACCGCAGCCGGGACCGGCGCCGCGCGCGCCGACTGCCCCGAGCGCTTCGAGTTCGTCGTCATCGCCGACGACGCCGGCGAGCTGGCCCTGAGCGACCCGCAGTTCATCGGGAACCACGCGATCCCCTCGCTCGGCCCCGACGGCAAGGTGGCCTTCACCAGCTGGCTGGACGCCGGCGGCCGCGAGATCCTGGTCGGCGACGAGCGCACCCTGGTCGTGCGCCTGCGCGACCGGGACGCCGATCCGGACAGCGACTGGACCTGGCTGGACGGAGCGCTGCTGTCGGGCGACGTCGCCTTCTTCACCGGCATGCTGGAGCGGATGGGGCCGGTTGGGACGCAGTCCTGGCCCGCCCTGGGCGCGACCAACAACGGCAGCGTCACCGACGAGATCGCGGTCGGCGAGCCCGGCGGCCGCTTCTCGAGCTTCGGCGACCTGGACGTGACCTCGGACGGCCTGGTCGCGGTCGGCGTCCTCGACCAGCAGCGCGGGCCGGCGATCGCCACCGCGCGCTTCGGCGGCGCTCTGCAGGTCATCGCGAGCGGCGCGAACAGCACCTACGGCGGCGTCTCGATCGGCCAGGGCGACGACGTCAGCTACTTCCTCACCACCGCCACCGGGCTCCGGCTGGTCGCGTCATCGGGGGACGTCGTCGACCAGACCGATCCCGACAGCGGGCTCGGCCCCGAGCCGCCCATCTCGATGGGGCCGGGCACCGCGATCGCGTACACGCACTCCTATGCGCACCCGACCATGCCGGGGCGAGCAGGGCTGCAGATCCGCCGCTGGAACCCGAGCACGGGGACCAGCTCGATCCTGGCCGACACGGTGGCCGGCGACTTCGGGCTGCACGCCAACCGGGTCAAGGTCTCGCTGCTCGACCAGACCGGCCTGGCCGGCGACGGCAACGGGAACGGCTGGGGCGGATGCGTCGCCTTTCTCGGCACCGGCGCCGAGGGGCGCGACGCCATCTTCATCGCCGACGAGGACGGCATCGCCACGATCGTGCAGGAGGGCGACGAGATCGCCGGCCGCATCGCCGGCAGCCTCGACATGGGCCCCATGGCCATCCACGCCACCGGGCAGATCGCCTTCTGGGCCACGCTGGGCGATCGCGAGGCCATCATCCGCGCCGATCCGGCCACCGGCCCGGGCGGCGGCGGCGGTGATGATGCGGGCGGCGATGATGCCGGCGATGGCGACCCGGGCGACTCGGGCGACTCGGGCGACCCGGGCGACCGGGGCGGCGACGGCGGCAGCGAGGGCGGATGCGCGTCGATCGGCGGAGGCGCGTCCGCGGCGTGGAGCCTCGTGGTCGTGGCCGCGCTGCTCTCCATCGGTCAGCGATCCGCAGCCCGGCGGCGGACGGCGATCCCGGTGCGGGTCCGGATCGACCGCGCGCGACCTGGACCCGCGCGTCGCTGGAGTTTGCCTGGTCGACGACGTCGGCCGGCGACTCCGGGACCGGCGCGTTGGCGGTGTTGCGGTTGCGCGTGTGGTGGCTCCACCGGCCCCTGGGCAGGAGCACGACGCCGGGGCCCAGGTCGGCGCTGACCTCGCTGCACAGCGGACCAGCCCAGCTGGTTCCACACCCGGACCTCGTCGCCGTCGGCGATGCCGCGCGCCGCCGCGTCGCCGGACGCCATCTCGAGCGCGACCTCCTTGCGGCGCAGCCGACCGAAGGTGGAGCTGATCTGCGTCGACAGCGACCGCGAGATCAGCGCCACCGGGAAGGCCTCGCTGCCCTCGAGGCTGCACGGATCGGGGCAGTCGCGCGGACGGCGCTGGCCGGGATGTCGCTTCCATGCCCGGACATGCCGAAGCCGCCGGGCGCGTGACGCGGCTCGCTTCAGGGCGGCACGCCGGCGGGGCCGATCCGTGCAGCGCGCCGGCCCGCCCGCTCAGACCAGTCCGTTCTCGATGGCGCGCAGGACCGCGCGCACCCGGTCGCGCACGCCCAGCTTGGCCAGGATGACCGAGACGTGGTTCTTGACCGTGCCCTCGGCCAGCAGGAGCGCGACCGCGATCTCCCGGTTGCTGAGCCCGCCGGCCATCAGCCGCAGCACATCCGCCTCGCGCGGCGAGAGCGGCTCGGCGGGCGGCCACGCGGGCGGCCCGCTGCCGGCGCGCGCCGCGGCCACGGCGGCCGCCGGCGTGGTGCGCACGACCAGGCCGCCGGCCTGCACGGTCCGGATCGCGGCCAGGAGCTCGTCGAGCGATGCGTCCTTGAGCAGGTAGCCGCGGGCGCCCAGCTCGAGCGCCTCGCGCAGCTCGTCCTCGTCGTCGAAGGTGGTCAGCATGAGGACGCGCGGGGCCGACGGGAGCCCGGCCAGCGCGCGCAGGACGTCGAGCCCGCCGGCGCGCGGCATGCGCAGGTCGAGGATGAGGAGGTCGACCTCGCCGGCCCCGAGCGCGGCCAGGCATTCGATCCCATCGGCCGCCTCCGCGACCACCTCCACCTCGCCGCTCATCGACAGGAGCGTGCGCAGCCCCTCGCGCACCAGACAGTGGTCCTCGGCCAGCACCACGCGGATCACGGCGCCGCCTCCTCGCCGGCGGCGAGCGGCACCCGCGCGGTGACGGTCCATCCGCCGCCGGACGGCCGATGCACGACCAGCTCGCCGCCGAGCAGGGCCAGGCGCTCGCGCATGCCCTCGAGGCCCAGGCCTCCATCCTCGCCGCGGCCGGGGCCGTGGTCGCCGCCGGCTTCGGCGCCGCGCCCGTCGTCGCGCACCGAGGCCTCGGCGACGCCGTCGCGGCGGACCAGGCTGATCCAGAGATTGTCCGCCCCGGCGTGCTTGAGCACGTTGGTGATCATCTCCTGCACGCAGCGGGCGAGCGCGTCGGCCACCAGCGGGCTGGCCGCGCGCAGCTCCTCGTCGACCACCAGGTGGGGCCGCGGCCGCTCGAGATCGCAGACCAGCTGCTCGATCGACGCACCGAGGTCGACCGGCGCGCCGCGGAAGGCGCGCGCGACCCAGCGCACGTCGGCGAGCAGCGCGCGCGCGAGCCGCTGCGCGCGCTGGAGGTTGGCGCGCGGGCCGGGCTCGCCGCCGGGCGCGCGCGCCGCGATCTCGAGGTCGAGCTTGAGCGCGACCAGATGGTGGCCGAGCACGTCGTGGAGCTCGCGGGCCAGGCGCGCGCGCTCCTCGGCGCGGCTGCGCTCGGCCAGGCGACCCTGCGCGCGCTCGAGCTCGGCGTGCAGCGCCAGCGCGGTGCGGCGACCCTCGGCCTCGCGCCGGGCCGACAGCGCGGCGCCGAGCGCGAGGCCCTGCAGCACGATCTGCATCGCCACGTCGGCGGCGTCGGGCGGTCGCCACGACAGCGCCGCCCCCAGCAGCGCGTAGAGGGCGGACTGGAGGCCGACGAGGGCGAGCGCGGCGCGCCGGTCGAGGAACCAGCCCGCCTGCCACGCGACCCAGGCCAGGAGGAACGCGGCCGAGTAGCAGGGCACCGCGACCGCCATGGTGAGGACGCAGGCGCTCTCGACCACGACGGCGCGGCGCGACGCGCGGCGCGAGCTCGCCCGGCGCAGCGCCACTACCATGGCGGCGCAGAACAGCGCGAAGCCGGCCAGCCACATCCCGTCACATGCCGACGGCACCTCGCCGCGCCCGGCCTGGCGGCCGAGCAGGATGGCCACGTCGCCGCCCGACACCGCTGCCGCGGCGGCGCCGACCACGAGAATCCATCGCGGCCGCTCCGCCTGCACGGCTCTCATGATAGCGCGCGCCCAACGCCGCGACCCCTGCCGAAAGTCATGGTCGCCGCCGCCGGCCCGCCATGACCGGCGGCACTGGCGCCGACGCCGCCACGTCGAGACCATGCCGGCGAGAGCGCAGACCATGGAGGAACGAGCGATGAAGCGAGACACGCTGCCGCACCAGCAGAACGAGCCGCCGCACGGCCTGCTGGTCCCTCCGCCCGCGGGCTCGCCGGTTCTGGGCTCGCCGGTCCTGGGCTCGCCGGCCCTGGCCGGGCTGACCCTGTCCGCGCTGGCCGCCCTGGCCTCGCTGCCGGCATGCGGGGGACGGGCCGCGCTGGCGCCGCGCGAGCGCGTCGCGGCCTCGGAGCGTCTGACCCGGGCGGGCGACCTCGCCGAGGCCGAGGCCATCCTCTGGCCCGGGCTGCGCGACGGCAGCGCCGCGCCGGCCGATCGCGCGCGCCTGCTCGTCCAGCTGGGCAGCGTCCGCATGGACATGTTCTGGCGCTGGGACATCCGCCCCGACCTGGCGGCCGAACCGATCGACGAGGCGCTCGCGCTGGCCGATCGGCTCGCCGACGCCCGCGCCGCCGACGCCGACGCCGACGTCGCCGGCCTCCGAGCCGACGCGCACGACGCGGCCGCGATGCTCGCCTACACCCTCAAGATCTTCCGCCACGAGGGCGACTGGGACGCCATCGATCGCGGCTTCGCGCGCGCGCTCGCGCTGGCCCGCGACGACGGCCGCCGCGCCACCATCCGCTTCCACCTCGGCCTGGTCCGCCAGATGCGCGGCGACATGGTCCGCGCGGGCGACGAGTTCGCGGCATCGCTGGCCCTTGCGCGCGCGGCCGGCAACGACCCCATCGCCGGCGAGGACCTGCGCCACCTGGCCTACCTCGCCGACACACGCGGCGAGCGCGCCCGCGCGATCGCGCTCTTCCGCGAGTCGCTGCGCATGCGCCAGCGGATGGGCAACCCGCCGGGCGAGGCGACCGCGCACCTGGCGCTCGGCGAGGTCCTGCTCGACGCCGGCGACCTGACCGCGGCGCGCCAGCACCTCGAGCCCGCCTACCGGCTGGCCCGGCGCCTGGGGCTCGGCTATGCCCAGGTGGCGGCCGCCGCGGCCCTCGCGCGCCTCGAGGTCCGCGCCGGCCGCCCGGCGCTCGCCCAGCCGCTCGTCGAGCGCGCGACCCTCGTGGCCCGCGATCGCCGCGACGACGAGGACCTGACCCGGGCCAGCCTGGCCGCCGCCGAGGTCAGCGCGGCGCTCGGCCAGCCCGCGGCCGCCCGCGCGCACCTCGATGAGGCGCGCCGCGCCGCGGGCCGCAGCGGCGACCCCGACCTCGCGCGCGCGTGCGACGACACAGCGCGCCGTCTCGGTCCGTCCGCCGCACCGGCGTCGAGCCCCGGCGGCAGCAGCTAGCCAGCGAAGGCCCGAAGCGCCGACCGAGGGTACGCTCCGGGGCCGCCGACGGACTCGCCGCGCGCCCGGCGGCCAGGTCCACGCGGCAGCAGCCCGGAGTCGGCTCCCAGCCGACCGCGCGATGCCCTCGGTTCGTGACCGACGCCGCGCCCGAGCGCGAGCCAGCCACCCGATGTCCGCGGCTTCAAGATCGGCGCGGCCGCAAGCCCCGAGGGCCGGCGGCCGCCGATGTCCGCGCTTTCAAGATCGTCGCCGACGCCGCGCAGGCGCCGAGCCCTGAAGGCCCAGCGGCGCGCGATGTCCGCGTTTTCGAGATCGGCATCGGCGCCGGCGCGGCAGGTGCCGAGCCGCGAGGGCCCGGCGGCGCGCGATGTCCGCGTTTTCAAGATCGTCGCCGGCGCCGCGCAGGCGACGAGCCCTGAAGGCCCGGCGGCGGCGCGCGATGTCCGCGTTTTCAAGATCGTCGCCGGCGCCGCGCAGGCGCCGAGCCCTGAAGGCCCGGCGGCGCGCGATGTCCGCGTTTTCGAGATCGGCAGCGGCGCCGGCGCGGCACGTGCCGAGCCGCGAGGGCCCGGCGCGCGATGTCCGCGGTTTCAAGCAACGCGGCCGGCGCGGAGTCGGACTGCGGGCCGAACGAGGACCCGGGGTCGACTGCTCGCCCGTGAACGCGCGCCAGCAGGCGCGAATGCCGGCGAAGGGGGGGCGTGGCGCATGGCGTCGGGTTCGGCCTGATCGCCCGGATGGCACTCGACGGACCAGCGACATCGTGTTCGCTGATTCGAGTCCGCGAGGCGGTTCCGCATGGATCTGCGTGGCGACGAGGGCACCTGCGAT
>DATFRY010000230.1:0-2399 GCA_035262925.1 Kofleriaceae bacterium
ACGCCGATCTCCGCCGCGGATTGAGCCGGATCGAGGCGTACCTGAGCGAGCCGCCGCCGCGCTCCGAGGAGGAGCGCGCCAAGACCTGGGACTTCCTCGGCATCCGCTACGCCCAGCTCGACCAGTGGGATCGCTCCGCGCACGCCATGGAGCAGGCAGCGACCCTGGCGCCGAGCCCGCGCGTGCTGCTGCAGTGGGCGCTGGCGGAGCAGACGCGCGGCAACGACGTCGCGGCGCAGAAGGTCTACCGACGGCTGGTGGGTCTCACCCCCGACGACTGGCGCGCCTGGTACGGACTCGCCTACGTCTCGTGGCGCGCCCTCGATCCCGTCGAGTGCCGGCGCGCCGCGAACCAGATGCTGCGCCTCCGGCCCGGGGATCCGCAGGCGCTGGCGATCCTGGAGCAGCTCGACCGGGCGGACTCGGTCCGCGTCGTGCCGGGGCGGTAGGTGAGCCGGAAGGCACGCCGCGCGCTCGCTCCCCCACCGCGGCCGGCGCCGCCGGCGGCGGGCCCGGCCGGCGCCGAGCCGGCGGCGGTGGCGCTGTGGCTGACGCTCGGTGTCATGGTCGCGGCGCGCGCCGCGTTCTCGTTCGGCCGCGGCACCTGGATGTGGTCGCTCACCCTTCATCGCTACCTGCCGCCGCTCGTCGCCTGGGGCCTGTGGCTCCTGGCGGCGTTGGCGCTGGTGCCGGCGGCCTCGCGGCGGGCGCTGCCGCTCATCACCCGCTGGGGCCACGCGCTGGATCGCTCGCCCGGGCTCGCCACCGCCGCCTGGGCGCTCGCCGCGGCGGCGATCGCCTGGCTCCTGCCCGACCGGGTGCGTTTCGTGGGCGACTTCCTGCTGCGCCAGGGCACGGTCGAGATCGCCGAGCGGCCGGCGCTGCTGTTCCCGCAGGCGCTGCCGCTGGACGTGTTCCTCCACTACACGGTGCCGCTCCGCTTCACCACCACCCAGGTGCTGGACGCCAACGCGGTGGCGCGGCTCTTCGGCGGCCTGGAGGCGGCGGTGCTGGGGGCGGTGGCGGCGACGCTGCCGCGCCGGCTCGGGCTCGGCGGCGGGGCGGCGTTTGCGAGTGCTGCGATCGTGCTGTTCGGCGGCTACCTGGGCATGTACACCGGCTACAGCAAGGCGTTCGCCGAGATGACGCTGCTGGTCGCGATCGCGGGGGTGAGCGCGATCGGCGTGGTGCGCGGCGGCCGCGGCCTGCTGCCGCTCGGCCTCGCGGTGGCGGTGGCGACGCTGCTCCACCGCTCGGCGCTCGGCATGTACCCGATGCTTCCGCTGGTGTGGGGCGTGTGGCTCTCGCGCAACGCCCGCCGCGGCGCGTGGCGGAAGGCGGGCGCGATCGCGGCGTTCGCGGCCCCGCTCGTGGCGCTGGCTCTCACCGGTCCGCGCATCGCCGAGACCGTCCTCAGGACCGACACCAGCGTCCACTTCGCGCCCGCCGAGGTGCGCAGCGGGAGCGGCGTGCTGGGGTCGGCGCTGGCCGGGACGAGGGCCTTCGACCTGGCGAGCCTGGTGCTCATGCTCTCGCCGCTGGCACTCGCGCTGGTGACGCTGGGCGTGACGCTGGGACGCCGGGCGTCCGATCGCGGCGCGCGCCGGCTCGAGATCCTGGCACTCATCGCACTCGCGCTCCCGTTCGTCGCCGTCATGGTGTTCATCCATCCCGCGCAGGGGCTGTTCCGCGACTGGGACGATTTCGCCGCCACCGGCGCGGCGCTGTCGCTGATCGTGGCCTGGCTCGCCGGCGAGGTGCTGCGCGACAGCCGCCGCTACGCCTGGCTCGCGGTCGCCGCCACGCTCGGCGTCGCGGTGCCGAGCCTCGAGTGGCTGCTGGTCCACACCGACACCGTGCGCGGCCTGGCGCGGGTGCGGGCGTTCGTGACCGAGCCGCCCGAGCGGCCGCCGGCCCAGCGCGGCACCACCTGGGACTACCTCGGCATCCGCAGCTACCGCCTCGAGCGCTACGCCGAGGCCGAGGAGGCGCTGTCGCACGCCGCCGAGACCTCGCCCAGCCCGCGCATCCTGCACGAGTGGGCCTACGCGGCGGCGATGGCCGGGCACGACCGCGCCGCCCAGGGCGCCTATCAGCGGCTGCTGGCGAAGGACCCCGGCAACCAGCTGGGCTGGATGGGCCTCGCCGCCGCCTCGATGCGGCTGCGCGACGTGCCCGAGGCGAAGCGCGCGGCGACCGAGATCCTGCGCCGCGATCCCGGCAACGCCGACGCGCGCCGGATCCTGGACGACATCGGGCGCTACCAAGCGCTGCTCGCCGACAGCACCGCCAGGGCGCGCGGGCGCTGAGGCGCGCCGCGAGCGGCTCAGGCCGGCGCCGCCTCCCGGAGCAGCGCCGCCACGTCGAGCGGCTCGTTCACCAGCGCCAGCCGACCCTCG
>DATFRY010000231.1:0-5626 GCA_035262925.1 Kofleriaceae bacterium
CGGCGGGCGCGCCGCCGATCTCCTGGGCCGGCGACGGATGTTCCTGGTCTCGCTGGCCGTGTTCGTGCTGGCATCCGCGCTGGGCGGGCTGGCCGACGCCGGGCCGCTCCTCATCGCCACGCGCCTCATCAAGGGCATCAGCGCGGCGTTCACGGCGCCGGCCGGGCTGTCGATCATCACGACCAGCTTCGCCGAGGGGCCGGCGCGCAACCGGGCGCTCCTGGTCTACACGGCGACCGGCGCGATCGGGTTCTCGCTGGGTCTGGTGTTCGGCGGGGCGCTGACCGTCCTCAGCTGGCGATGGGTGTTCTTCCTGCCGGTGCCGGTGGCGCTGTTCGTGCTCGTGGCCGCCTCCGTCCTGGTGCCGGCCGACCCGCCGCGGGACGGTTCATCGCGCGCGTTCGACGTCGCCGGCGCGGTCGCCCTGACCGCCGCTATGCTGCTCCTGGTGTTCACGGTGGTCGAGGCGCCGGCGGCCGGATGGACCTCGCTTCGCACGGTGGGCTCGCTTGCGCTGGCGGCCGCGGTCCTGGTCGGCTTCATCCGCCACGAGGCGAGGACCGTGTCGCCGCTGATCCGCCTCGGCATCCTGCGCTCGGGGCCGCTGGTGCGGGCCAACCTCGCTGCCATGTCGCTGTTCGGCGCCTACGTCGGGTTCCAGTTCATCGCGACCCTGTACCTGCAGCAGCTGCGGGGCTGGTCGGCGCTCGAGACCGGGATGGCCATCTTCCCCGGCGGCCTCGTGGTGGCGGTGCTGGCTCCACGGGTCGAGCCGCTGGTCGAGCGCCTCGGGGTCAAGCCGCTCATCCTGATCGGCCTCGGCTCGACCGTGGCGTCCTATGCGCTGTTCCTGCGCACCGGGCTCGCGTCGAGCTACGTCCCGGCCATCTTGCCGACGATGCTGCTGGCCGGGCTGGGCTTCGCGCTCGCCTACGGGCCGCTCAACATCGCCGCCACCAACGGCATCGCGGCCGACGAGCAGGGCCTGGCCAGCGGGCTGGTCACCACCTCGTTCCAGGTGGGCGGCGCGCTGGTCCTGGCGGCGGTCACCGCCGTCAACAGCGCCTGGACCGTGCCGCGCGGTTCGCCGGCGCAGATCCTCGACGGCTTCCACGCGGCCGTCGTCGTCTCGGTGGTCGCCGCGGTCCTGGGCGTCGTCGCCATGGCGCTCCCCGTCCTGCCGCGCCGGAGCGCGATCACCGTCGCCCGACCGGGCGGGTAGACGACGGCCCGATCCTCGCCGTCGGCTACAATCGAGCCGCCCGCATGGACACGCGAATGGATCGAGAGGGCCCGGAGCTCGAGGTCGTCCAGCTTGGAAACCCGCTCCTTCGGAGGGTGAGCGAACCGGTCATCGATCCGGCCGACCCCGTCGTGCGGACCGGCATCGATCGCCTGCAGCGCACGCTCCGCCACTTCCGCGCCGTCCACGGCTTTGGCCGGGCCATCTCGGCCCCGCAGGTCGGCCTTTCCCGCCGGGTCATCGCCCTCTGCCTCCCGGGCGCGCCGGAACTGGTCGTGAACCCGGTGGTGACGTGGTCCTCGCCCGAGACCTTCACCATGTGGGACGACTGCATGAGCTTCCCGTTCCTCCTGGTCAAGCTTCGCCGGAGCGCGTCCATCTCGATTCGATTCACCGACGAGAGATCGAGGGAGCAGAGCTGGGACCACCTCGACCAGGCCACCTCCGAGCTTCTCCAGCACGAGATCGATCACCTGGACGGCATCCTGGCCGTCGACCGAGCCCTCGACCGCGACTCGCTGATCAGCCGGTCCGAATACGAGGCGAGGCGCGAGGACTTTGCCCGTCAGGTGGACTACGTGATCGGTTGACGGGTCGAGACGGCCGACGTCATCTCCGGGCGCCGTACACGAACCCGGCCGGCGCGGCGCGGACCGCGTCGACAGGCCGGTCGTCAGCCCGGTGGCGGGCGCGATCAGGAAGCCATGAACGCGCGGAGCCGCGCGAGCGCTGCGGCGGCGGGCGCGGCGTCGTCGAACGACAGCGCGACGAACAGGCTGACCAGGAGATCGCGCGCGTTGCGCTGGGTCGCGAACACCCGGGCGTCGAAGGGGTCGGGCCAGCCGGAGGCGAGCGGCGCGCCGACCCGCGCGAGCCACGCGTCGATGCCGGCCTCGTCGACCAGGCCGCGGCGCAGCACGGCGCGTGCGGCCGCGGCCAGGCGCTCGTCCTCGCCCCACGCGAACCGGGTGCCGTGCGCGCGCGCGACCAGGCTGGTCACCCCGTCGAGCAGACGGACCGCCTGGGCCGAGGTGAGCGCCGGGTGGCGCGCGAGGAACTTGAGCCAGTCGGCGGTGTGCGCCGCGGCGTGGGCCCAGCCGGTCGCGCCGGTGTACCCGCGCAGGTCGACCTCGCGCGCCGCGTACGCGGTCGCCGCGGCGATCTGGGCGTCGAGCGCGGCCGGGTCCCACGCCGGGTGCGCGACCTCGCGCGCCGCGATCACCGACAGCACCAGCGCGGCGAACGATCGCCCGAACACCGCGTCGCCCGCGACCGGCTCGGCCGCGGTGCGCGCGACCAGCCGATCGCGCAGCGCCGCCACGTCTGCGTCCGTGACGGCGCCGTCGGCGAGCAGCAGCCTGGCATAGACCTCGTACGCGATGCCGTCGCGCCGCGCCGGATCCGGATCGGCGAGCACCGGCTCGAGCCGGCGCAAGAGCTCACCGGCCTCGGCCGGCGGCGGCAACGCCGCGCCCTTGCCGAGCAACCCACGCCAGCGCGCGAGCGCGGCGTCATCGACCGCCGAGGCGCGATCGACCGGTCGCGAACCCGGGCGACCCGACTGCGGCGCCGCCGCGGTCCTGCAGGCAGCGAGCGCCAGGGCGAGCACGAGCGCGAGCGCGGCGAGGGCGGGGCGAGCCATGACCGCCAGCCTATCCTGTGCCGCGATCGCCGCAAGCATGTCGCAGGGGAGCACACGGGCAGGGCCGCCGGTCCGGGACGACGCCACCACCGCGCCGTGCTCCGTCGCCGGCGCGGGCGAGGGTTCGTCGAGCGCCCGCGCGATGGAGCCTGGTCCGTGGCGGCAGACGCGCGCGGTTCTCGCCGGCGAGATCCGATCGACCGCGATTGCGAGCTACGATGGCTCTGCCGATGACGATCTCATGGACATCACCGGTCGGCCGCCTGCGCGCGGTCGCCCTCGCCGAGGGCGTGTCGTTCCTCGTCCTCCTCGGCATCGCGATGCCGCTCAGGCACCTCGCGGGCCAGCCGCTCGCCGTCCACATCGCCGGACCGATCCACGGCATCCTCTTCATCGCCGTCTGCTTCGTCCTCTCGCGCACCGCCGGCGAGCTCGGCTGGTCGCGCCGCCAGGTCATCACCGTCGTCGCGGCCGCGCTGCTGCCGTTCGGCCCCTTCGTCATCGACCGCCGCCTCGCCCGGCTGGACACCGGCCCGGGTGACGCGATGTCGTCTCGCGGAGCGCGCTCCTGAGCCTGGCCGCCAGCGCGTCGACCAGGTGGTCGATCCGCCTCGTCCGGTCCCGGGCGCTGCTCGCGTGAGAAGCCGGTCCCCGAGGTAGTCTGAGCAAATGGCAGACCACGACTCGGTCGCGGCGCAGTTCGCCCGGACCGCCTCGCGCTACCTCTTCCTCGTGAACGCGCCCGATCTGGCCGGCCGCGACCGGCTGGACGTACTGCGCGAGCTCGTCCCCCTGCTCGGCGAGCTCCTCGCGCTGTTGATCGACCTGCCGGACGTGAGCGACGACGACGCGCATCGCGAGCATGGAACGCCGAGCCATCGGGTCCGGCTGCCGATCCAGTCCTGTCTCGGCGAGTGGGACCGATACCGCGAGGTGTTCGATCCGAACGCACCCGAGCACGACGAGTTCGGACAGGGCGCTCTCGTCGGCGCCTCGGTCTCCGACGACCTCGCCGACATGGCCCACGACCTCGGTGCGGGCCTCGCCGCGTTCGACGCCGGCAACCCGCGCGCGGCGATCTGGCACTGGCGCTTCACCGGCGTGAGCCACTGGGGCCAGCACGCGATCGACGCCCTGCGCGCCATCACCTGGCGGGTCATGGCGGCGATGCGCGATCCGCCGTGACCCGGGGCGCGCGCCGCGGGACGGCCGGTATCCGGCGCTGGAGGACCGGCCCGGCGGCTCCCTCCGGACACCGGTCCCGATCGCCGAGCCGACGCTGACCTGGCAGGTCGGTGACCGAGGCCGCGATATGCGACGCGGAGGCAGCGCCGGTCAGACAGGGTCAGTGGTGCCCCATCGAGCCGCGCTGTAGCGTGGCCCGGTGATCGCATCGAGGCTGGCGCGGATCGGCGCGCTCGTCGGTATCGTCCTGGGCGACGGGGCGGCGCGCGCGGATGTGCTCGACCTCGACGGGCTGCCCGCGGAGCTGCGCGCCCCCGCCGCCGACGTCGCCCGCGTGTGGAAGGACCGGCCGGACGATCCGTCGGTGCTGTACCAGGTCGCGGCGCTGTACGCGCGGGCCGGGCGGGCGCGCGACGCGATGCGCGTGCTGGAGCGGATGGAGCGCACGGGAGCCGGGCTCAACCCGCGTCCGCGCGACGGCTTCGCCTCGCTGGCCGGCGATCCGGCGTTCGAGTCGCTGCTCCGACGCATCCGCCGCCGCCATCCGCCGGTCCTGCGCGCGCGGGTCGCGCATCGCCTGGCCGAGTCGGATCTCGTGTCGGAGGGGATCGCGTGGTCGCAGCGCACCGGCGAGCTCTACCTCGGCAGCGCCAAGCGCAAGATCGTCGCCGTCGCGCCCGATGGCCGCGTGCGCGACCTGGTCCGCCCCGGCGCGGGCGGCCTCGGCGGGCTGGTCGGACTGCGCGTCGACGACGCGCGCGGCGAGCTGTGGGCGGTCTCGGAGGAGATCGATCAGCCGCTGCCGGGCGCCGTGATCGGCCTGTTCCGCTTCCACATCCCCGACGGGAAGCTGGTGCGCGCCTACCCGGTCGAGCAGGGCAAGCGCTGGCTGCTGAACGACCTGGAGGTCGGTCCCGACGGCTCGGTCTATGTCACCGCGAGCGACAGCGGCGCGCTCCTGCGCGTCGATCGAGACAGCGGCGCGGTCGAGGAGCTCTTGCCCGCCGGCTCGCTGCCCGATCCGAACGGCGTCGCCCTCTCCGCCGATCGCCGCGCCCTCTACGTGGCCGGGTGGTACACGGTCACCCGGGTGGATCTGGCGACCCGCGAGCGGACCATGCTGGCCAAGCCGCGCGGCGTGGCCGACGGCTGCTTCGACGGCCTCTACGTCCACCGCGGCGACCTCATCGGCGTGCAGAACTGCGTGCACCAGCCGGGGCGCGTGGTGCGCCTCCACCTCGCGTGCGACGGGCGCCGCATCCTGCGCGCCACCGTGCTCGAGTCGTCGAATCCGCTGTTCGACGGCGTCACGACCGGCGCGGTCGCCGGCGATCGCTTCTACTTCGCCGCCAACTCGCAGTTCCGCAAGGTGAAGACCGGCGAGCCGTTCGACCCGGTGACCATCCTGGTCCTGTCTCTGCGCTGAGCGCGCCCGCGGCATCGGCGACCGGCGGGACGACTCCGGCTGCTTGACAAAGGATCTGTCCAAGGAGAGATCGATCGCCTATCGTCGCGGCGTGGCCGCGCGCAGTGAAGAAGTAGCTCTTCCGGTACAG
>DATFRY010000232.1:0-14655 GCA_035262925.1 Kofleriaceae bacterium
AGCGGGCGGAACCTGGTCGACTTCGAGGACTGGATGAAGCTCGAGCTCCGCTACATCGATGAGTGGTCACTCAGGCGCGACCTCACCATCCTGCTCAAGACGATCCCCGCCGTTGTGTCATCGAGAGGTGCACATTGAAGACATTGCGAATTCTGGTCACGGGCGGCGCTGGATTCATCGGCTCCCATCTCTGCGAGCGGCTGATCGACCAGGGGCACTGGGTCATCTGTCTGGACAACCTGTTCACCGGCAATCGGCGCAACATCGCCCGTCTTCTTTCCCATGCCCGGTTCGAGTTCCTCCGACACGACGTCAACGAGGCGCTCATCCTGGAGGTCGATCAGATCTACCACCTGGCGTGCCCGGCCTCGCCCGTGCACTACCAGCGAAATCCGGTGCGGACGATCAGAACGTGCGTGCAGGGCACGTTGCACGCGCTCGACCTGTCACGCGAGGTGGCGGCAAGGCTCCTCATCGCATCCACCTCGGAGGTCTACGGGGACCCTGCAGTGCATCCGCAGACAGAGTCGTACTGGGGAGCCGTCAATCCGATTGGGACCCGCGCCTGCTACGACGAGGGCAAGCGCTGCGCCGAAGCGCTCGCCGTGAGCTATGCGCGCCAGTACGACGTCGAGGTTCGGATCCCCCGCATCTTCAACACCTACGGACCGCGCATGGACGAGATGGATGGGCGAGTCGTCTCCAACTTCATCGTCCAGGCCCTGCGCAACGAGGCCATCACTCTGTACGGCGACGGTTCCCAGACGAGATCGTTCTGCTTCGTCGACGACCTGGTCGAGGGCCTCATCCGCTTCATGAACGCCGACTGTGGCGCCGAGCCCCTGAATCTGGGCAATCCGAGAGAGACCACGATCGCGCATATCGCCACCATGATCCGGGAGATGACCGGCTCCTCCTCACCCATCGTCTACAAACCACTTCCCGAGGACGATCCCACGCGGCGCTGCCCCGATATCCGCCGAGCGCGAGAGCTCCTGGACTGGTCTCCCAAGGTGGCTCTCGAGCAAGGGCTCGAACGAACGATCAGCTACTTCCGCGAGATGGCGGGCGGCCGCGGCGCCGAACCGGGTGGTCGCACCTGGATGGCGGCCACGTGAACCGCTCCGAGAGCAGTCGCCCGCGCTCAACGCCCTGAGCATCGGCGTCATGGCGTGCCGAACATGCCGCCGGGCGGGCTGCGAGGGTGCCGGCAAGGCTGGCCCGCGGGGCAGGACCACGGCGGGAACTCGTTCATCGCCGCGCGCTCTGGCGGCCAGTCTCCGGTGCGGTGCGCGTTCACCAGGGCGCTGGCCTGGCGCAGGAGACGCTCCAGCTCGGCGGTGAGGCGCTGCGGGCTGCGCTCCTCCGGGTCGGCCGCGAGGTCGAACCAGAACGCCGTGTGCGCGTCGGGAACGGACACGACCTTGCGCCCACCGTCGACCAGGCCGCGGCAGCGCGCGTCCTGCCAGCAGTAGAAGACGAGCAGGCGAGAGCCGGGCGATCCGCGCAGGAGGCTGCGGCCGGGGAGCGAGCGCGCCGCGACCGGGGTCAGCGGCGCGCCGACGATCTCCAGAATGGTCGGCGTGACATCGACGAGGCTCGCGTCTCCTGCCATGCGCGCGTGCGCCACGCCCGGACCAGCCATCACCCACGGGACGTGCAGCCCCTCCTCATAGAAGTTGTTGTCGTGCTGGCGAACGCCCTTGTCGCCGAATCCCTCGCCGTGGTCGCCGACCACGACGACGATCGTGCGGCGGTCGAGCCCCCGCTGGCGAAGGAGCGCCCTCACTTGCCCGAGCAGGAGGTCCTCCTCCTCGACGAGGCGCGCGTGTCGGTCGCGCGGGGACGCGGCCGCTCTTCCGGCGGCGCGAGCGCGAGCCTCCGCCGCCGGCGGCATCGCGTACGGGTGGTGGGTCGCCGAGGTGAGCAGGGTGGCGAAGAACGGGCGCGACCGGTCTGGCGCGCGGTCCAGCCAGCCGGCCAGTGCGCCGGCCAGGCTGCCGTCGTCCGAGGCCAGGTAGCCGGCTGGGTCGCCGCCGATGTCCTCCCACGCGGCGAAGTCCGCGAAGCCGAAGTTGCGGATCAGTCGAGGCCGGTCTTCGAACACCCCCACGGCGCTCTGGAAGAAGGCGGTGCGCCAGCCGGCGGCGCGCAGGATCGCCGGCAGACACTGCACCTCGATGGTCGGCGTCGTCTCCATGAGCGAGAGCTGCATGAGCGGCAGCCGGGCGCACAGGATCGAGAACAGCGACTTGGTGGTGTGCGGGACGACGGCCCGCGCACCGATCACCTCGAGCCCGTCGGCGGCCAGCTCCTCGAGGTGCGGCGTCCGCGCGAGGGCGCCGGCGCCGCGCAGACTGGTGACGTTGCGGCCGGTCGACTCCATGACCAGCAGCACGACGCTGGGCCTGTCGGCGGCGCGCAGCGCGACGATGGTCTCCGGCGCGACGAGGTTCCGCGGAACGTAGCCCTCGAACCCGGCGTCCTTCGATCGCTCGACGACGTCTCTGGTGAGCCATCCCCAGCCTGTGTGCAGCACCGCGCTGGCGCCGAGCCGCTCGACCTCGAGAACCCGCGGGCGCGGCGCGACGACGACGATGGCGAGCGCGAGCACCGCGCAAAGACCCGCTGCGTGCGCGCGCCCGGGCCCGGCGGCCGGGTGAAGCGATCGACCGGACCGCCGCAGCATCCACAGCGCCGTGAGCGGGACGGCCGCGGCGACGAGCAGCGCGGCCCTCGAGCTCCAGCCCATGCCCGCGGTCTCCGCGCCCATGATGCCGCGCAGGTCGCCGAACCGATCGATCCCGAGCGACACCGCCTGCCAGGTCAGCTGCTCGCCGGTGATGGCGAGGTAGGCGGCGCTGGCCGCCGCGAACGCGGCTACCAGGACTGCGGTCGGCACGGTGATGAGCAGGAGGCCCGTCGCTCGCCGTTCGCCTGCGGCGAACAGCGACGCGAGCGCGGCGAAGAGGGCTGCGTCGGGCGCGGTGGCCACGAGCGACCACATCGGCCAGGCGGTCACGTCGTCGAGCGCGGCGATGACCCGCACCTTGGCGGCCGCGGCCGTGAGGGCCGCGAGCAGAAGGAGGTAACTCGACGGCGACGCGCAGAGACGCACCCACGACCAGCGGTCGGGCAAGAGCGTGCGCCAGCGCCAGCGACGGCCCGCTCTGAAGCCCTGCCGGATCGCCCTCACCCCACTCACGCACTCACCCGCTCGCCCCTGCCCGCTCGATTCGATCAGCCTATCAGGGTTCGCATCGCCTGCGTGGCGTCGAGCTCAATGCCCGGTCGCCCCGCGACCGCGCTCGCGGCGTTCGAGCTCCGCGAGCCGCCGCTCGAGCGCGCTGGCCAGGTCGGTCTCGCCGTACCCTCGGAGGAGCCGGGCGGCGCGCCCGACGGTGGCAGCGCGCTTCCCGCGGGTCGCGAGCAGCTCGCCGACCGTGACCAGCGACGCGCGCGCCGCGGCCTCGTCGCTGGCCGGGACTTCGTGGGTGGCGAGAAAGAAGCCGTAGGCCTCGAGAGAGTCGCGGGTGCGGTCGAGCCGAACCGCGTGGGCAAGGATCGCCTCGGCTCCTCGATTTCGACCGAGCGCCTGGAGCGTCGCGGCGTGAGCCGGGAGGCTCGCGGCAAAGCCGGGGTAGCGGCGGCGAATCGCCTCGTACTCCTCGAGCGCGGCTCCGGGGTCGTTCATGAAGAGATGCGCATCGCCGACGCGCATGAGGGCTCGCGGATCGTCAGGGTAGTGGCTCGCGACGGGGTCCCAGAGCGTCCTGGCGTTGTGCCAGACATCCGTCTGCCGCGAGCTGGCAAACGTGAACGCGAGGGCCGCGAGCGCAGTGGCGACGGCCGTGAGGCGCGACGCCCGCTCGCCATCGTCGGCCAGACGTCCGAGCCCGCGCGCGGCGGCGACGACCGCAAGCGCGAGCGGCAAGTAGAGGTAGCTGTCGGCCGGGCCGCGCGAGAGCGGCACCAGGCCGGACACCGGCGCGTAGGCCAGGAGCCCCGCGGCGAGCGAGAAGGCGACCTCGCGGTGGCCCCGGCGCCATGACGCGACCGCCGCACCGACCAGCGCCGCGATGACCAGCGCACCGGCAGCGGCGCCAGCCAACAGCGCCAGCCCGGTCGGCGCGAAATAGCGCGCGAGGAGCGGGTCCGGCCAGACGACGTGCCGGGCCTGGAGCCACACGGCCCACAGCGCCTCGGTCAGCGAGCGCGCTCCGAGCCGGCCCGGTCCTTCGCCGCCGATGAAGCCATGTCCGACCAGACCGAGCGCGATCGAGAGCGCGCCGGCGACCGCGAGCCCGCTGTAGAGGATCGCGCCCGAACGATCGATGCGCCGCGCCAGTAGGAGATCGAGGGCGGGTACGATCGCGACCGCCGCCACCGCGCTCGGCTTGGCGCCGATGGCGGCAAGGCAGAGGACGAACGCCAACGCAGTCGCGCCCGCGCGCTGACCGCGCGCGTCGGACCGCACCAGAAGGGCAAGGAGTACGAAGCATGCGGCGAGGAGATCCTTCTGCCCGACCACCCAGGCGACCGGCTCCACCACGACAGGATGGAGGCCGAACAGCAGCGCGGCCCCCGCCGCGGGCCATGGCCGCGCGCCGAGTCGACGAGCCAGCGCGGCGGCGAGCAGGACGCACAGGACGTGAAGCGCCAGGGACACCAGGTGAAAGGCGAATGGCGACAGCCCGAAGGCAGCGCGCTCCGCGGCGTAAGCCAGGACCGTGACCGGAACCGGATAAGCGAGGGAACGCGTCGTGACGAGCCCGGTCACCCCATCGGCCAGAGGATGCACGGTCAGGCGGTTGTCGAGGAGGTAGCCCGGGTCATCCCAGTTGGTGAAGCCGTTGCCCAGCGCCGGCAGATGAGCGATCGCCGTCGCCACGATGACGAGCATGATCGCAAGCGCGGCTCGTCCCCCCACGTAGTCGAGGCTAGCGGATCGGCCGTAGGGCTGGTCGAGGATTCGCAAGCGCCAACGGATCAGTCTGCCTCGTCCGAGGACGCCACGCCGAAGAGATCGTACGGGGTGGCGAGCCTACGAAAATCAATCACAGGCGAGGGTTTGGAGCCCAGCATGAAGTAGAAGTCGATCGGCACCATCGGCATGTGGTGTAGCCAGTCGTCCTCGAGCGAGCGCGCCGCACGCTCGAGCTCGTCGGCGAGCCCGGGATCAACGACGCGCAGGCGTCGCAGCATCGTGGAACGGGCCTGCTCGTCCTCGGTGCTCATGACCATCTGGCGCAGGCTCTCCAGCGCGCGCTGCGTCTGGCCAAGCTTGCTGCGCATGTTAGCGGCCGTCGTGGCAAGGTCCTGCGGCGCATTCGGCGCCGTCATGGCCCGCTCGATGAGCTCCGCGCCTCGCTCGCGATAGCGCCGTTTGACTGTCGCATCTGGCGACCACAGGTCGAAGTAGTAGCGAGTGCCCGCGATCCAGGGGTACTTGTATTCCTCCGGGAACTCCTCCATCCCCTTTTCCAGGTAGCGGATCGAGGAACGAAACTCCTCCTGGCTGGCGGTTCCGGTCCGGTAGGTGACCGCGTACGCCGCCCATTCGTAGAGCGGCTTGAACCTCGGTGTGAGCGCGACCAGATCGTCGATGAACTCCTCCATCTGGCTCAGGTCGCCATCGCCGCCCCAGTTGCTGCCATAGTAGACAAGCAGCCGACTCCAGAGCAAATCGGCCAGGAGCTCTGGGTACGGAGCGAAGCGCGCCACCGCGACCGGTGGGACGAACACGGTGCTCGTGGATCTCGGCCAGCCGGTGCGCGTCGCCATGGCCTCGCTTCTCAGCTCCTGAGCGCCAAGCCACAGCGCAGCCGCGACGACCGCCCCCAGGGCCGCTCTCATGCCCCTACTCTAGCTCGTTGACCCTGTTCACGGCGGCCAGACCGAACACTCCGTTGATGGAATCGACGCGGCCGATCATGCCGAACGTCGAGAATTCCGCATCACAATCGAGATTGCCGATGGCTCGCGCGGTGAACTCGTTGGCGCTCGAGATGAACTCGTACTGGTAGTAGTGCGGGTCGTCGAGTGAAAAGCTGAGGCCGATCCACGTCGGGTCCTGCCACTGACCTTGAGACGGCATACAACGGCCTCCGCTCGATGCACAGCAGCTGATCGCGGGCGTCGCGGCCTTGCTTGCCGGAAATTGCGGTGGCAGCGGCGAGATCGCACCCGGGGTACCATGGGGCTCCAGCCAGTAGATCCGAGCGCCGTTGTACATCTTCTCCACCTGGGTCATCGCCTCGGTCGACTTGGCCTTCGCGATGTAGTGGAGAAATGAAGGCACTGCGGTCGCGGCCAGGATACCGACGATGGCGACCACGATCATGAGCTCGAGCAGGGTAAATCCGCGCTCATCGCTTCGATCTCGTTGCATGATACAAGACGCGCCCGCAGCTCTCGCCACGGGCGCGTCCATCCCCTTGTGATAGCCGCTACTCGAGCTCGTCGGTACGGCTGACCGCGGCGCTGCCGGCCGGGCCATCGGCGTAGACCGAGTTCACAACGCCGTACATGCTGAAGCGCGAGAAGGTGGTGTCGCAGTCCAGGTCGCCCTCGGCGAAGGCCGTGAATTCGGAGCCCTGGCCACCGGCGGCGGCGGTGTTATTCGCGACGGTGTAGCGGTAGCCATAGTAGTGCGGGTCGTCCATCGAGAACTTGAGTGACTTCCAGGGCTCGCCTGCCCAGAGAGCTGCCTCGGGCGGGCATTTCTCCTGTGCGCCTCCGCCAGCGCAGCACGTGGTGGATGCGACGCGAGTGGCGATCGACGGCTCCGGGAACTGCGGCTGGTCGGCCACGATGGCGCCCTCCTGCGTGTTGCGGTCCATCCAGTAGGTCCTCGCGCCCAGGTAGATCTTCTGGACGTGCGTCGTGGCCTCGGTGGTCTTGGACTTCTTGATGTACTTCATGAACGCCGGAATCGCGACCGCGGCGAGGATGCCGATGATCGCGACGACGATCATGAGCTCGATCAGTGTGAAGCCCGCCTGGGCCTTCTTGCGCAGCTTGCTAAGCATTGGACCACTCCCTCTCCCTTGTTGAACTCATTCCCCTGGGTTTTTGACGATCGTCCCCTCGGTGTCCGAGAGGGTGAAATAGGTGGACGGGTTGCCGTCGCCGTCGAAGTCGCACGTGGCGAGGACGTAGAACCAGTTGATGGCCGGAAGGGCCAGCGCGCCGTTGAGGTTGAAGGGCGCGGCCGCTGCCACTAACCCCACGTTGGCCGGGTCGCCACCGGCGCCGGCGCGGACGAGGTAGCGGCAGTAGAGCAGGGTCTTGTCCGGGTTGATCCGCAGGGTCTGCCAGGACGGCTTCCCGTCATACTTGGTGTCCTGCGGCGCCGGGGGCACGGGGCTCGTCGCGAGGTCGTAGCTCTGCGCAGTCGAGCCCGGCGCGGACGTCGGGAAGAACGTGTTGTCGTCCGCCGCGGTCTGGAGGTACTCCTCGAACTCCAGATGGAACTGCTGCTCGCGGAGCTTGAGCTCGGCGAACATGGCCGGCACCTCGCTGGCCTTTGCCTTGGCCACGTGGCGGGTGAACATGAAGACGGCGATGGTGGCGAGGACGCCGATGATGACCACCACGATCATCAGCTCCATCAGGGTGAAGCCACCCTCCCGCCGCCTTCCCCCCATACCCGCCGGCGGACCGGTGCAAGGCCAGTGCCGCGGGAGCACCAATTCGAACTGGCGGGATTCAGAAGACTGGAGTCGACAGCGGTGCCGTCGTTGGGCTCAAGCGCGGCATACGCGTGACGAAAATTGTCACCCCGCGCACCCCGTTCGGGTCACGAATGCGCGCTCCAGCGCGCCCAATGAGGCGCTAGAAAAGTGCGCAACCGTTGCGCGCGGCGCCTACCATCTCACTCCTCGGATGCTTCGCCTTCGTCCATGCCGAGCTTGGCCAGGCGATAGCGCAAGGAGCGGAAGCTGATGCCGAGCATGCGCGCGGCGCGCTTGCGCACGTGGCCGGCCTGGTCCATCGCGCGGAGGACGATCGATCGCTCGTAGTCGGCCAGGGCGCGGTCGAGGTCGAAGCCCTCGTCGGGGATGGTCACCGATGCGCCGTCGGCCGCGCCCGACACGGCAGCCTGGCGCAGGCGCGGCAGGTCGGCCACCTCGATGCGCGGGCCCGATGCCATGGTGACGGCGTGCTCGATCAGGTTCTCGAGCTCGCGGACGTTGCCCGGGTAGTCGTGGGCCTCGAGGAGGCGGGCGGCCTCGGGCGTGACGCCGGCGATGCGCTTGTCCTGCTCGGCGGCGAAGCGGCGGACGAAGTGCTCGATGAGGAGCGGGAGGTCGTCGCGCCGCTGGCGCAGCGACGGCAGCCGCACCTCGATGACGTTGAGCCGGTAGTAGAGGTCGGAGCGGAACGCGCCGCGCGCCACCTCCTCCTCCAGCTCGCGGTTGGTGGCGGCCACGACGCGCACGTCCACCTCGGTCTCGGCCGTGTCGCCCACCGCCTTGACCTTGCGCTCCTGCACCGCGCGCAGGAGCTTGACTTGCAGCGACAGGGTGAGCTCGCCGATCTCGTCGAGGAACAGGATGCCGCCGTCGGCCTGCTGGAAGAGGCCGGGCTTGTCCGCCACGGCGCCGGTGAAGGCGCCGCGCCGGTGGCCGAACAGCTCCGACTCGAGCAGCTCGGACGGGATCGCGCCGCAGTTGACCGCGACGAAGGGCTTGTGCGCGCGGCTGCCCTCGCTGTGCAGCGCGCGCGCGACCAGCTCCTTGCCGGTGCCGCTCTCGCCGGTGATGAGCACGCTCGTCCGGGTCGAGTGGATCTTGCCGATCATCTCGAACACGCGCAGCATCTCGCGGCTGCGCCCGAGCAGCGACGCCAGCCGGTAGCGCCCGCTCACCTTCTCGCGCAGCGCCAGGTTGGCCTCGACCAGGGCGCGCTTCTCCAGGGCGCGACCGATGACCGCGCGGATCTCGTCCACCTTGAACGGCTTGGTCAGGTAGTCGTAGGCGCCCTGCTTCATGGCCGCGATCGCCGTCTCCGGCGTGGCGAACGCGGTCACCACGATCACCTCGGTGTCGAGCCCGCGCTCCTTGATCGCGCGCAGGAGCCCGAGCCCGTCGAGCTCGCCCGGCATCCTGAGGTCGGTGATGATGACGTCGACCGGGTGGCCCTCCAGCCACGCCAGCGCGCGCGCACCCGACTCCGCCACGCTGGCCTCGTACCCCTCGCGGCGCAGACAGATGGCGAGGAACTCGCGCATCGAGCGCTCGTCGTCCACCACCAGGACGTTGGCCATGCGCGCTCGATCCTACCAGCCCGCGGCCGCGGTTGCTCGCGCTCCGAGGCCGGGCCGGGCCCCTCCTCCAGGCGGTCGCGCTCGCGGCCCGGCGGACGATCATCAGGAGCCGGGGCGCGCCCCGACTCTGGTCGGTCGGTGTCGCCGGCGTGGGAGGCGTCTGGTAGCGTGCGCCCGTGGCTGTCTCTGCCAATCCACGGGCGCGAGGTCCATCATCGAGCCGTTGCGAAGCGGGCGCCGCCGTCGGTGAACACGGGCGGCTGGTGGAGGCGGTCGGGCGGCTCGGGCAGCTCGACGGGGACGTACTGGCGGTTCTCTCGCTGTTCCCCGCGATGGTCGACCCGACGAGCCTGGCGCACCTGGCGCGCTCGCGGGGGGTCGCATCGGCCGCGAAGCGTGCCCTCACGACCAGCGATGCCCGGGCGAGCGCGGACAGGCTGGTCGAGCTGGCGCTGGTCGAGCTGCGCGCGCCGACCAGGAACCATCCCCACTACGGGGTTCGTTCGGCCGTCGCGATGGCCGCGCTCGAGGTCGCCCAGGAACGGGGCCGCCTGAGCGGCCTGGCCGAGGCGCGCAGCAGGAAGGACCAGCTCCTCTACTGGGGCCGCGCCGACCTCGTCGGTGACGTTCGGGTGGCCATCGTCGCCGGAGATGCCGGGGCAGTCGAGCAGGCCATCCGACACAGGTACGCCGGCGACGAGGAGCTCGCGAGAGTGTTGCTGGCCGCCATCGGCGACGAGCCGCGGCCCTCGTGGCTCGAGCTCCTGCCGCGCGACCAGCTGCGCGCCCACTACCTGGCGCTCGCTGTGCGAGGACGGTGGCTCACGCTGCGGCCCCTCGCCGACCACGTCATCGGCGCGGCGCTCGCCGCCGGCGACAAGCGCGCCAGGCTCGAGGTCGGGCGGGCGCTGGCCGTGCGCGGCGACGGCGAGCGCGCGGCGGCGCTGGACGGACTGCCGCGGTGGGGACGCGAAGGGCTCGAGCTCCTGGTCGCCTTCTGGGCCGGTGACTTCGCGCGCGCCCACGCGATCGGCGAGCGCGCCGCGGCGGGCATGAAGGGGCGCAAGCGCGCCGTGCTGCCCGATCTCGAGGGGCTCTGCCACGTCCTGGCCTCGATCGCGGTGAGCTCGTCGCAGCCCGAGGCGGTCGACTCGGTGGGGCGGCAGGTGCAGGCGATCGTCGCCGGGCTGAACGCGACGTGGGAGGAGGCGGGCGTGCTGGCGGACGTCCACGCCGCGCTGGTCGGGGAGACGCGTTCCGCCTTCACGCCGCTCTGCGGCGACTACCGGACCGATGAGGACTGGGTAGGCGCGCTGCTCCTGGTCCTGCACGATGTCTGGCTGCGCCCGGCGCAACCAGCCGCCAAGCGCATCGCGGCGGCGGCGGCGCGCGAGGCCGCAGCGGTCGCCCGCTCGTGGCATGGACGCGCGGCGGCGGGCGGATACGGGCCGGTCGCGCGCGAGCTGGCGGCGGTGATGGCCGCGCTGGCCGGGCAGCCGGGGTCCAGCGGGCTCGCCGGCGCGTTCGACCCTCCGGCGCCGTGGAAGACCGGGCTGGCCAGCCTCGAGGCGATGGCCCGGCCGGCCGAGGAGGTCGCCGGCGCAACCTCGCCCGCCGGGCGCGAGGTGGTCTGGGAGGTCGAGGCGCGCGGAGACGAGCTGGCGATCCGGCCGCGCGTCCGCTCCGGCGGGCGCGCGCGCAAGGGACAGCCGGTGTCGATCTCGCGTCTGGTGGAGGACGAGGATGGAATCGTGACCGACGCCGATCGGCGCGTGCTCGCCACCGCCTCGGTCGATCCGTGGGGCCGCGGGTACCCGATGCCCAGCCCGGGTTTCGGCCCGCGCGCGGCGGTGGCGCTGATCGGCCACCCGCGCGTCATCGACGGCGACGGCGCGCCGCTGGTGATCGAACGCGGGCGCGCGACGGTGCGGGCGTGCACGGTGCGGGGCATGACGCGAGTCGAGCTCTCGCCCGCCGCGCTCGGCGAGATGGCCTTCGCGTTCGAGGAGGCCGCGCCCGGCCGCCTCGTCGTGTTCGAGCGGAACGGCGAGCTGGCGCGGCTGGCCGACATCCTCGCGCGCGGAGGCGGACTCGAGGTGCCCGCGGAGGGCCGCGAGCGGCTGGCAAGCGCGCTGGCGCGGTTGTGTGCGGCCGCGTCGATCGACATCGAGGGCGATCTGGTGGTGGGAGCGCGCGACGTGCCCGCCGATGCGCGGCCGGTCTTTCAGCTGGCCTGGAACGGCGCCGCGCTGGGCGTGCGCCTGCGGGTCGCGCCGCTCGGCGTGGGCGGGCCGATGCTGCGCCCGGGGGTGGGCGCGGCGTCCTTCCTGGGCGAGGTGCGCGCGGATCGCGGCGGCGCGGGCGACGGCGGGCTGTGCCGCTGCGAGCGCGACCTGGCCGAGGAGCGCCGGCGTTGCGAGGCGGCGCTCGATGCGTCGCCGGTCCTCAGCAGCTTCGCCGCCGGCGAGCTCGAGTGGAGCGCGCCGAGCCTGCCCGAAGCGCTCGACGTCATGGTCGAGCTCGGAGCGCTGGGCGAGGGCGCGGTGGTGGCCTGGCAGGAGGGGCAGCTGGCGGTGCCCAGGGCGGTCGACCTCCGCGACCTCCGCCTTGCGGTCGGCGGCGGACGGGGCTGGCTCGACATCGACGCCGCGCTCACCGTCGACGAGGACACCGTGCTCGGCTTTCGCGAGCTGGTGCGGGGACGGCAGGGTCGCTTCGTGGCGCTGTCGCAGGGGCGCTTCCTGGCGCTCTCGGATCGGCTGCGACGGCACCTCGACAGCCTGGCCAGCCTGGGCTCGCTCGAGGAGGAGTCCATCCGCGCGCCGTGGGCGGTGTTGCCGCTGGTCGAGGAGCTGGCGTCGACCACCGGCGAGCTCCGCCTCGACGAGGCGGCGATGGCGCGGCTGGAGAAGCTGCGCGCCATCGCCGGCCTGGTGCCGCGGGTCCCGCGCGGGTTCGGGGCGGCGCTGCGCGACTATCAGCGCGAGGGCTTCGAGTGGATGGCCCGGCTGGCCGAGGCCGACCTGGGTGCGTGCCTGGCCGACGACATGGGTCTCGGCAAGACGCTGCAGGCGCTCGCCCTGCTGGCGCATCGCGCGGCGCTGGGCCCGGCGCTGGTCGTGTGCCCGAGCTCCGTGGTGCACCACTGGATGGGTGAGGCGGCGCGGTTCGCGCCCGCGCTGCGGCTGCGCCCGCTCTCGGACGCGGCGACCGGCGATCGCGCGGCGCTGGTCGGGGCGGCCGGTCCGCGCGACGTGCTGGTGGCCAGCTACGGCCTCCTGCCCGGCGAGGCGGATGCGCTGGCCGGCGGCCGGTTCGCCACGGTGGTCTTCGACGAGGCGCACGCGCTCAAGAACCCGCGCACGCGGCGCGCGGCGGCGGCGCGCAGGATCCAGGCCGACTTCCGCCTCGCGCTGACAGGGACGCCGGTCGAGAACCACCTCGGCGAGCTGTGGAGCCTGTTCGGCGCCATCCTGCCCGGCCTGCTCGGCACGCGGGCCGAGTTCGACGAGCGCTTCGCCGTGCCGCTGGCCAGCGGCGACCGCGAGCGCGCCGCCCGCCTGCGCGCGCTCCTGCGCCCGTTCATCCTCCGCCGCCTGAAGGCGCAGGTCCTCGACGAGCTGCCGCCGCGCACCGAGGTCACGCTCTGCATCGCGCCCTATCCCGAGCAGCTCGCGTTCTACGAGGCGGTCCGGCGGCAGGCGGTCGAGCGCACGGAGGCCATGGATCCGCAGAAGGCGCGCTTTCAGGTCCTGGCCGAGATCACGCGGCTCCGCCAGGCGGCGATCGATCCGCGCGTGCTCGAGCCGGCCGGACCGAAGGGCGCCAAGATCGATGCGCTGATCGAGCGGGTGCAGGAGCTCAGGGCCGAGGGGCATCGGGCGCTGGTGTTCACGCAGTTCCTCGGCAGCATGGCGGCGGTCCGCGAGCGGCTGACGGCGGAGGGCATCGAGTTCCACGAGCTCGACGGCTCCACGCCGGCGGCGGAGCGGGCGCGCCGCATCCAGGCCTTCCAGGCCGGCGAGGGCGACGTCTTCCTGCTCAGCCTGCGCGCGGGCGGGGTCGGGGTGAACCTGACCGGCGCCGACTACGTCTTTCACCTCGATCCGTGGTGGAACCCGGCCGTGGAGGACCAGGCCAGCGACCGCGCCCATCGCATCGGCCAGGAGCGCCCGGTCACCATCTACCGCCTGGTCACCCAGGGGACGATCGAGGAGAAGATCCTCGCCCTGCACGCCAGCAAGCGCCAGCTGGCCGACGATCTCCTGGCCGGCCTCGATCGCTCCGAGGCGCTGGACGTGGATCGCCTGCTGGAGCTCTTGCAGGACTGATCGCCGGGTCGGGCGGCGGCCGAGGTCGGGTGGACCAGGCGCGGGCCGGCTCGGGTGGCTGGTTCCTGGTCAGTCCTGCAGCGCGCGCACCCAGCGCTCCAGGTCGCGCTTCACCGCCGTCCAGTGAGCGGCGGTGAGCCCGCCGGGCAGCGGCTCGGCGTCGGCGTCGCCGAAGTAGACCAGGCTGCGGACGACGTGGCCGACATCCACGGCCGCGAACTTGGTCTGAAACGCGGCAAGGAGCTCGCCGAGGGATTCTATTCGGGCGCTGATGACGGCGTGCAGGTCCCAGAAGTCGCGCGCGGCGCCGCGGCTGGCGATGGCCGATAGCTTCATGCAGGCCAGGTCGACGAGCGACGCGATCGGGACCGGGACGTCATCGAAACGGACAGGAGCTGCGAGCAGCGGGTATCGGTACTCGAGGAGAGTCACCGGAACGCCATCCATGACCAGGTGCACGGTGCCGCTGGCCCGGTCCGAGATAACCACACCCGGCAGGGCCTCGAGCGTGGGCAGGAGCAGCGTCGGATCCGTCGTTGCGAAGAAGTCGAGGTCCCTCGACGTACGATGGTCCAGATGCATCGCGAGGCCAACTCCACCGGCCAGATAGCAGGACGCAGGGAGCAGCGGCCCGAGGCGCACCAGCGCTGCGGCTTGCCGTGGATCGATCCTCATCCGGCCCATGGCGGCCTGCCGCCCCCGGGCGCGGTCGGCAGGCCGGCGTCGCTGACGAGGGACCAGTAGGCGCGCTCGCGCGGGGGCAGTCGGTGTCCCTTGCGGCGCAGGAAGTCGGCGCGCACCTCGGCGGGATAGGTCGCGCGCAGCCACCTCATGGCGGCCCACCCGCCGCGCGACATGACGCGCTCCATGACGTAGTCGCGGTGGGCGTCGAGATCGATCGCCGCCGGGTCGATGTCCCAGAAGAGGAGCGCGATGTCCGGGTCGAACGTCAACAGATATTCAGTCTCGCACGCGCGCGCGGAGCGGGCAATTCCGGGATTTACGCGCCATGGCGGAGGCGGGCGCGGAAGCGGAGCATCTCGTAGATGGTCT
>DATFRY010000233.1:0-12408 GCA_035262925.1 Kofleriaceae bacterium
GCAGGACGATGCCGAGCGCGAACAGGTCGGCGCGATGGTCGAACTCGCGCCCGCTGGCCAGGCTCTCCGGCGCCATGTACGAGAACTTGCCCTTCACCACGCCGCTGGCCGTGCGGTGGGTCTGCACGGCCGAGCGCACGATGCCGAAGTCGATGAGCTTCACCGTGCCGGACACCGAGACCATGACGTTCTGCGGGGTGACGTCGCGGTGGACCACGCACAGCGACTGGCCGTCGATGTCGCGCAGGCCGTGGGCGTGCTCGAGGGCGGCGGCCACGCACACGCCGACGTGGAGCGCGGTCTCGATCGACAGCGGCTTCTCGCTCAGGGCGCCGGCCCGCACGATGTCGAGCAGGGTGTGGCCGTGGATGTACTCGAGGGACAGGTAGTGGTTCCCGTCCACCGCCCCCATCTCGAAGGCCTGCGGCAGGTTCGGGTGCGCGCACTTGAGCGAGACGCGGCCCTCGGTCAGGAAGAACTGGACATACTCGTCATCGCGATCGAAGTCGGCCTTGATCCGCTTGATGGTGACGAAGCGGTGGCTGCCGTGTGGGCTCTTCTCGACCGCGAGGAAGATCTCGGCCATGCCGCCCACCGCGACGCGGCGCAGAAGAAGGTACTTGCCGAACCGTTGTGGAAGATCCTCCACAACTTTCAGTGTGCAGGTGCACGTGATCGGCTGCAAGAACTGCCGCGTCGCCGACATGTGCGACCCGGTGGGCGGCGGCGCCGGGGGCTCTACTTGCTATTCGCCCGCCGCAGGTAGGCGGCCTTGACCATCTCGCCGAGCTCCCGGTCGGTGAGCCCCGCCGGTCGGCGCCCATCGCTGGCCTGCTCGAAGTCCCAGGCCACGTTCGCCTTGAGCCGCGCGAGCGCGCGCTTCGACGAGTAGCCCAGCCGGCACAGCAGGGCGGCGCGCTCGAGCAGCTCGGCGCGGTACATGGCGGCGCGGCGCTCGGCCTGCGCGCTCGCGATCGCGGGGCGGCGCGCAGCGGTTGCGAGCCAGGGGAACTCGGGCGCACTCACGCGCGGCACTATAACAGAGCGGCGCTATGATGCGGACCGTGGGGAGGTCGGTGTGTCGCGCGCTCCGCGCGGCGGTGATGATCGGCGCGGCCGCGAGCGCGTGGCCGCGCGGCGCGCTCGCCCAGGACGTGGGCGTGGTGGCGCACGCGCCGCCCGGCGCGCCGACCACGGCCGACGAGCTGCGCGCCGCGCTGGCCCGGACGGCGGGGCAGGTCGGGGTGCGCGGCGAGGGGCGGCCGTTCTCTCGCGCGGCGGCCATGCTCGCGGACGGCGCGGTCGCGGCCGAGCGGCTCGAGGGTTTCGCGCGGGTCGAGGCGCTCGCGGACGAGGGCTGGCGCGGCTACCTCGAGGCGCGCTTCGCCGACGCCGCGACCCATCTCCTCGACGCGCGGCGGGCGGCCGGCGGGCTGCTCGACCTGGCCGGCGCGCCCGAGCTGGTGGCGGATCTGTCGCTCCGGCTCGGGGCGGTGGAGCTGGCGCTGGGCCGCGAGCGCGACGCGGACCGGGATCTCCGGCTCGCGGCCGCGCTCGACCCGGAGCGCGCGGTCACCGACGCCGAGTTCAAGCCCGCCGTGGTCGATCGCTACCGCGCGGCGCGGTCGGGTGCGCGGAGGCGCTGGCCGCGTCGCATCGAGGTCGCGCCGGCCGGCGCCGAGGTCGAGGTCGACGGGCGTGCCGCGGGCGCGGCGCCGCTCGACGTGGAGCTGGAGGAGGGGGCGCACGTGGTGGTGGCGCGCGCGCCCGGCCGCGCGGCGCGCGGCGAGCTCATCGCCGTGGGCGGCCGCGAGCCGGCGGTCATCCGGCTCGAGCTGGCGGCCGATCCGCTGGCCGAGGCCTCCGCCGGCGCCGCGGCGGCGCTCCGCATCGGGGACGACGCGCCCCGTGCGTCCGGAGCCGCGCGCGCGCTCATCGCCGTCGGCGAGCTCGACGGCGTGCTGGTGGCGGCCTCGATCTGGCGGCGCGGCCGGCCGGCCCTGCTCGGCCAGCTCTGCCGCGGCGAGCCGCTCGACTGCGGAGCGGCGGTGGAGGTGGACGACGGCGGGCGCGAGCGGCTGGACGCGGCCGCGCTCGAGCTGTGGCGCGAGGCCCTGCGGGCGAGCGGCGGCCACGCGCTGACGCTTCTGGCCGACGCGCGGCTGGTCCATCGCGAGACCGGGCCGGCTCCGCTCGCGCCCGAGCGGCGCGCGGGCGCCGGGGGCTTCTGGCGCAGCCGCTGGCTGTGGGTGGGCGTCGGGGGCTTCGCGGTGTCGCTGGTGGCCGCCGGCCTGGTGCTCGGCGGCGGCGGCGACGACGTGCAGTGGACCATCTCGTCGGATGGCTGTCAGTTCGGGCGCTGCTGATCGCTCAGTCGCCGTCGGCGCGCGTGAAGTCGACCAGCCCGAGCGCCTCGGTCTCGCCGGGCTCGACGGCCACGCGGAAGCTCCTGCGCTGATCGCGGTGGCGCAGCTCCACGGCGTGAGGGCCGGCGGACACCGGCCAGGCGCCCGGCGCCTGACCCAGCAGTGCCCCGTCGAGGTAGACGTCGGCCCACGGGTTGGCGCCGACCTGGAGGGTGCCCTGGCCCCTTGGCCGATGCGCCCGGTCCGCCGCGCCGGTGTCGGCGCCCGGCGGCGCGGGCGCGGGCGCGGCGGTCGAGGCCACGACGGCCTGCGGGTCCGGCGCCGGCGGCTGGCTCGGGGCAGGTGCGGATGCGGCTGCGGATGCCGTGGACGGCGCGTGGGCCGATGCCGATGCTGCCGATGGAGTCGGCGCGGCCGGATGCGCCGCGGCCGCACTCGGCGCGGACGGATGCGCCGCGGCCGGATCGCCCGGACGCGCATCCGCCGCGCGTGGCGTCTCGCCGCCGCGCATGGCGAGAGCCGCCGCGAGGGCAGCGATGGCGACGCCCGCGCCGGCGACCCAGCGCCACGCGCGCCGCGGCCTGTCGGTCACCGCCGCCGCAGGCGCCGCCGGCGACGCCTCGAGCGCGCTCGCCGGCTCGCTCCGCCGCCGGGCCATTCGCTCGAGCAGCTGCGCGGGATCGCCGCGCAGGGCGGGGAAGGGCATGAGCGGTGTGGCGTTGGCCAGCACGTCGTCGAACCCCTCGCTGGTGGCGAACGTGCGCACGGTGGCCGCGCGCCTGCGCCCGCTCGGCCGCGCGATCGGCCGCGTGTGGGCCAGCTCGTCCTGCCGCGCGCCGGTCGCGCCGGTGCTCACCGCCGTGGCGTCGCCGTCGCCCAACCCCTCGCGAACGATCGACGGGCTGACGCGGGCGATGAGCGCGGCGACGCTCGCCTGGGTCACCGGCGGCTCCACCGAGTAGGCGAATCGCGACAGGGCGGCCAGCACCTCGCCGGCCGAGGCGAAGCGCTCGCCGCGCCGCCGCGCCAGCGCGCGCATGCAGATGCGATCGAGCTCGGCCGGCACCCCGCCGTGCACCGTCGACGGCGGCGAGATGGGCGCCGACACCACCGCCTCGAGGGTGGCGTCCGGGTCGTCGCGCGCGAACAGCTGCGCGCCGGTCAGCATCTCCCACAGGAGCACGCCGAGCGAGAACAGGTCGCTCTGCTGATCGAGCGGCTCGCAGCGGACCTGCTCGGGCGACATGTACGGGAACGAGCCGGCCGGCAGCCCGGCGCCCTGCTGCTCGCGCCGGGCCCGATCGCTGGCCAGCGCCAGCCCGAAGTCGACCAGCTTGACCTCGCCCTCGCGCGACAGGAGCGCGTTGCGCGGCGACAGATCGCGGTGGATGAGGCCCTCTCCCTTGCGGTGGGCGTAGTCGAGCCCCTTGCACAGCTCCGCCGCCACGTAGGCCGCCACCTGCGGCTCGAGCCGCTCGCCGCGCCGCTCGAGCGCGGCCAGGAGCTCGGCCAGGGTCGGCCCGTCCACGTACTCCATGGCGATGAAGTAGGTGTCGTCCACCACGCCGAGCTCGTACACCGGCACGATGTTCCCGTGGCTGAGCGAGACCAGCGTCTTGGCCTCGGCCACGAACATCTCGACGAACAGCCGCTCCTGGCTCAGCGCCGGGTTGATCTGCTTGATGACCAGCTGCTTCTCGAACCCGCCCGGGCCGATGAGCTTGGCCAGGTAGATCTCGGCCATCCCACCCGCGGCGATCTTGTCGCACAGGAAGTACTTGCCGAACGAACCCGGCAGCTCGGCCATGCGGGCACGAGTGTACCATGGGGTCATGGGGAGCCCTGGGGGCGGCAGGGGCGCGGAACGGGCGATCCCTTGCGCCCGCGCCCGGGCCTGGATCGCCTGCATCGCGATCGGGTTGCTCGCGGCATGCGGGGGCAGCGAGCGGGTGGAGGTGCGCCTCGAGCGGGTGGCGCCCGCGGCCGACCCCGACTGCGGCGCGCCGGACGACGCGCGCACGCTGGTGGTGACCGCGCTCGGCGAGTTCCCCGCCACCGAGGCCACCGCGCGCTCGGTCGAGGTGGCCGACGGCGTCGACATCTCGATCGACGGCTTCCCGCCCGCCACCAACAGCCTCGAGCTGGAGGTGCGCGGCGACGGCGGCGCGGTGCGCGCGGTGGGCCGCACCCAGGAGTTCGCGCTGGCCGATCTCGACGGCGACGCCGTGATCACCGCCTTCATGGCGCCGCCGGGCGGCTTCTGCCCCACCGGGCCGCCCGCCATCGCGCGCGACGCACCGCTCGCGGCGCGGGCCGGCCGCGCCGTGCTGATCGCCGGCGGGACCGGCGCCGGCGGCGACCCGGTCGACCAGGTCGAGCTCTACGATCCGGCCACGGGCCAGTTTTCTGGCCTGGGCGCGCCGCTCTACGGCAACGACATCGACACCGGCCTGGCCGGCGCCAGCATGACCGCGCTGCCCGGCGGGCGCGTCGTGGTGGCCGGCGGCGGGGCCACCGCGTTTCAGGTCTACGATCCCGAGGCATCCGGCTTCGGTCCGCCGCAGTTCCTGCGCGAGGCGCGCGCCCACCACGCCGCCGTCGCCCTCGACGGCGATCGCCTGCTCCTGGCCGGCGGCTGCGCGCGCGTCGACCGCGCCGGCTGCACCGAGGGGACCGCGCTGTCCACGTCGACCATCCTGACCGTGTCGACCGGCGAGCTGGTCGGCGGCCCCGGCCTCACCCGGCTGCGCATCGGCGGCAGCGCGCTGCGCGAGGCCGACGGCCGCGTGCTGCTGGTCGGCGGCGTGGGCGACGACGGGGCGCCGCTGACCGAGGCCGAGCGCATCGATCCGGTGGGCGGCCGCGCCGCCGAGCTGGTGGCCGACACCGGGGCCGAGGCGGCGCTCCTGGCCGCGGGCGGCGCGCTGACCGGCTTCGCGCCGAGCGGGAGCGCGCCGAGCCCGATCGCCGCGGTGGTGCCGCCGGGCGCGCTGCGCGCGACGCCCCTGGGCGATGCGATCGCGCCGCGTGCCGGCCCCGCGCTGGTGCCGCTCGAGAACGGCAAGGTGCTCGTCCTCGGCGGCGACGTCGAGGACGGTGGCGGCGAGCCGGCCGCCGCCCTGTACGCGCCGGCCGGCGGCACCGTCGAGCCGCTCGCCGCCGCGCCGGGCGACGGCGGGCAGAGCGGGCACGCCGCGGTCAGGCTGGAGGACGGCAGCGTCCTGGTGGTGGGCGGGCGCGACGCCGCGGGGGAGCCGCTCGGCGACGCGTGGATCTTCCGCCCCGACCTGACCGGGCCGTGGACCGCGGGGCTGTCGGCCACCTTCGCCACGCCGGAGTCGGCGGCGCCCATGGTGCCGCGCGATCCGGCGCGCGCGCGCGCGGTCGCGGCCGACGGCGAGACGCCGGCGCACTACCGCATCGAGGCCAGCGACGACCGGCTGCCATCGGAGTGGGCGGTCCTGGCGGGGCCGCGCTTCACGTCGCTCTCGCTCGACGCCAGCATCGCGGCCGAGCAGGGCGGGGCGGCGGTCCTGCTGTGGTTCCGCGACGAGGCGACCACCGCGGTGCTCGAGCTCACCCCCGGCGACGAGCCGCGCCTGATCTCGCTGGAGCAGGGCCAGGAGCGGCCGCTCGGCACGTGCACGGGACAGCCGATCGGCGACGGCGACCTCGCGCCGCCGGCCGGCGCCGGGCACGCCCTCGCGGTCGACGCGGTCAGCGGGCAACTGGTCGCCAGCCTCGACGGCCGCATCGTCCTCCGCTGCGCGGTCGAGCCGCCCGCGCCCGGCCTGGTCGGCGTGGCCCCGCTCGGCGGTGCGGGGGCCGTCCTGCGCCTCGATCTGCTGAGCGCGAGCCGGTAGCCCGGCCGCGCGGGCGAGCACGAGCGCGAGCCCGAGGGCGGAGCCGGTTTCTTGACCGCGTGCCGGCGTCATCGAATAAGGTCGTGCCGATGGTCCGCTGGTGGCTGGCCGCGCTGGCGATCGCCGCGGCTTCTGCTCCGGCCCCGTCGGCCGGGGCCTACGAGTTCGAGCTCATCGCCCGCACCATCGGCCAGGCGGAGGAGCTGCGCTCGCTGCGCTTCTCGCGGCCGGACCTCGATCTCGCGCGCCGCCGCTTCACCCAGACCCTCGCGCTCAGCGTGTGGGACATCGGCCGCCCGCACGGCGACTGGTGGCGCCTCTACGACCCCGAGCCGGACGACCGGCGCCGCGTGCGCGTGTCGTTCCAGACCTACCTGCGCGTCGATCACGACTTCGGCGACTACACCGGCGGCGCGATCTTCACCGGCACGCGCTCGTACGACGCGATCGATCTCGTCCCCGAGCTGGAGGCCAGCAGCCTGCAGCTCGACGTCCTCTACGCCACCTTCGCCGCCGAGGGCCTGGCCGGCGGCGCGATCGATCTCTACGCCGGCCGCCAGCTCGGGCTCGAAGCGCTCGACTGGTACGCCTACGACGGGCTGAGCGCGCGCTTCACCGCGCCGTGGCACGCCGCGCTCGAGCTGTTCGGCGGCCTCCAGGTGCGCGACTGGTCGCCGGTCGCCTCCGCCGCGACCGAGCCGGACGGCACCTCGTCGGGCGAGTGCCAGGAGTACGTCGAGGGCGCCACCCCGGGCAGCGGCTCGTGGCGCCCGATCGATCTCGGCCGCCCCGACCACGACAGCCCGTTCCGCAACGACTACGACTTCTGTCCCCAGCGCGAGCAGCCGATGCCCACCTTCGGCGCGGCCATCGCGCTGGCCGGCGTGCCGCGGGTGACCGCGCGCCTGGCCTACCGGCGCAGCATGTCGCCGTCGCCCGATCTCATCGGCACCGCCGACAACCACGACTTTCCCGACCTCGGCTACTACCCGGACGAGTCGGGGCAGGCGCCGGGCTGGGGCACCAACCAGGAGCTGGTGTCGCTGGAGGGGCGCGCGCGCTTCGACCTGGCCGGCGGCCGCGCGCAGGTCACGCCCTTCGCGGCGGCGCGCTACAGCCTGCTGCACGCGCTGGTCGACGAGGCGTACGCCGGCGTGCGCATGCGCCTCGGCGCCCACTCGCTCCAGCCCGAGGCCTACTACTCGTTTCCCACCTTCGACGGCGACTCCATCTTCAACGCCTTCTCGGCCCAGCCCTACGTCGATGTCCGGCTGACCTACGAGCTGGCCCCGCGCGGCGCGGCGTGGAGCGCCTACGCCCGCGGCTGGCTGCGCCGCTTCCGCGTCGAGGACGCCGGCCGCGCCATGCCCGGGGCCGGAGTGTCGACCGGCGAGCTGGCCGGCGGCGGCGAGGCGGGCGCGAGCTGGCGTCCCGGCCCGGACCGGCTGGCCCGCGTCGACCTCTTCCGCGACGGCGGCTACGGCGGCCGGCGCACCGGCGGGTTCGCGCTCCTGTCCTGGCGCGCGCTGCCCCCGCTCCTCCTCAGCACGCGGCTCTCCGCGGTCGACTTCGCCGAGGACCTCCAGCCGGAGCTGGACGCCACCAGCCTCGGCGTGCAGATCGGCGCCACCTACCAGATCCACGACGGGATGGCGGCCAGCGCGGTGGCGGAGGAGAACTCCAGCGCGCTCGACCGCAGCCAGCTGACCGTCTTCCTCCTGCTCGACCTCGCCTTTCGCCCGGAGCTGTGATCGATCATGCGAGCGACACCCCTGGTCCCCGCGCTCCTCCTCCTCGCCGGCCTGCCCGCGGCCCTGGCCGGCGCGCCGTCGGCGGCGCCGCCTCCGCGCCTGTCCTCGTTCGACCGGACGGTGTCGCCGGTCGTGTACCCCGACCAGCAGCTGCCGCTCCACTTCTCACACGTCCGCCACCTCGCCATCCCGCGCGTCGACTGCGGCGATTGCCACGCGGCGGCGGCGGAGTCGCGCTCATCGCTCGACTCGCTCCTGCCGGGCGAGGACCGCTGCCGCGCGTGCCACGCCATCGACCGCGCGCAGCCCGACAAGCCGGTCGCGCGCGGCGAGCCGCCGGCCCGCTGCGCGGCCTGTCATCCCGGCCCGGCCGGCCCGGCCGGCGCCGCGGTCGCGCGGGTCGT
Organism: Kofleriaceae bacterium; assembly: GCA_035262925.1. Taxonomy (GTDB): domain Bacteria; phylum Myxococcota_A; class Polyangia; order Haliangiales; family Haliangiaceae; genus DATFRY01. Next base: position 8,385 of record DATFRY010000233.1, read on the forward strand.
GGTCCCGACCGCGCGCATCAAGTTCGACCACCGCGCCCACCGGCTGGCCGGCGCCGGCTGCCGCGACTGCCACGGCGATCTGGCGGCCGAGCGGGTCGAGCTGGCCACGCGCGACCAGCTGCCGCCGATGGCGCTGTGCCTGCGCTGCCACGACGGCCGCCGCGCGCCCGAGCGCTGCACCACGTGTCACCTGACCCAGGGCGGCGGCCGCATCATGACCGACTTCCCGGGCGGCAAGCTGGCGCCGTCGGGCGCGCTGCGCGGCAACGACGCCCACGACCTGTCGTTTCGCGCGGACCACGCCGCGGCGGCGCGCGCCGACGAGTCCTACTGCGCCAGCTGCCACCGGCGCTCCGAGTGCGCCGACTGCCACCAGGGCACGATGAAGCCGCTCGACTTCCACGGCAACGACTACGTCTCGCTGCACGCCATCGATGCCCGCCGCGGCCGCCCGGACTGCAGCGCCTGCCACCGGCTGCAGACCTTCTGCGTCGGCTGCCACAGCCGGACCGGCGTGTCGGCCGACGGCAAGGGCGGCGAGCTGGTGCCGCCGTCGCGCGGCCCCGGCCCGCGCTTTCACCCGGCCGGCTGGGTCGACCTCGCCGGCGGCGCGCCGGTCGGCGGCGACGCCAGCCGGGGCGCGAACCACCACGCCTTCGAGGCCCAGCGCAACATCCGCCAGTGCGCGGCCTGCCACCGCGAGAGCTTCTGTCTCGGGTGCCACTCGGCGCAGCCGGGCAGCGCGCGCATCGACCCGCACCCCGAGGGCTGGCGGGGCAGCCGGCGCTGCGAGGCGCTGCTCCGCCGCGCGCGCCGCATGTGCCTCCGCTGTCACGTCGACCCGGCCGAGGTCTCCTGCGGCTGGTAGCCGCCGCGCCACCACCCGCGCGCGCGCACGTGCGCGGTCACTCGGCCCAGTAGCGGACCTTGCCGGTGTCGACGTGGACGAACGCGTCGTCGCGGTAGTAGCCCACTCCCCCGAGATGCAGGCGGCGAGCCCAGTTGCGCAGGCGCTCGGTGGTCACGCCCGGCAGGCGGAAGTCGACCGCGTGGCCGTGGGTATGCTCGCTCTCGCGCGCCACCCGGTGCCCCTTCTTGCGCAGCATGAGGTTGTACTTGGGCGCGCGGAAGCCTGACACGATCTCGACCCGATCGACCTTGAAGTGCTTCGCCGCCTTGACCAGCACGCCGAACAGCGCCGCGTCCATCGCCATCTGGTGGTTGGTGAAGTGGCAGCGGAGGAAGCGGTTGACCAGGTCCGGCGGCGCGACCTGCTTGCCGTCGGCGTCGAGCGCGACCGACTCGTGGGTCCAGCTGTTGTAGATGGTGATCACGTCGGGCGGCTTCTTGCCCACGCGGCGGCGCAGCTCGGCGCCCAGGCGGGCGCGCTCGGCCGCGCCGGCGCCCCGGGCCGCCCGCGCCTGCTCCTTGCCCTGGAGGAGGAGCTCCTTCTTGCTCGCGCCGGCGGCGGCGTCGCGCGCCAGGGCGATGACGGCGCCGAGGGCGACGACGGCGACGAGCGCGGCAAGCGCGGGCGCGGTGAGCGGCGCGCGCTTCATCCCAGCTTGCGGATCGAGACCAGCGGCCCCGGCGCCGCCTCGTTCAGCGACCCGGAGCGGTAGCCGCGCAGGTCGAGGGTCACGTACGTGAAGCCCAGCTCGGCCCCGAGCTCGAGGATCGCGCGCCGCACGTCGGGCTGGACCGCGCGCGCGAGATCGTCGCCATCGAGCTCGAGCCGCGCGATCGTGTCGTGGAAGCGGACCCGCAGCTGGGCGAAGCCGAGCGCGCGCAGCCCGTCCTCGAAGCTGTCGACCCGGCGCAGCCGCTCGGGCGTGATGCGAGTGCCGTAGGGGAAACGCGACGACAGGCAGGCCAGCTGCGGCTTGTTCCAGGTGCGCAGCCCGAGCTCGCGCGAGAGCTCGCGCACCTCGCTCTTGCCCAGGTCCGCCTCGACCATGGGCGACACGGCGCCGCGCGCGGCGGCCGCCGCGATGCCGGGCCGGTCGTCGCCGAGATCGTCGGCCACGGTGCCGAGCGCGATGGTGTGGATGCCCAGGCGCTCGGCCAGCGGCGCGGCCAGCTCCATCAGCTCGGTCTTGCACAGGGCGCAGCGGTGGCGCGGGTTGTCGGCGAACCCGGGCCGCTCGAGCTCGGCCGACTCGATGACGTGGTGGCGCTCGCCCAGGCCGAGCTCCGCGGCCAGGCGGCGCGCGTCCTCCGCCTCCGCGCGGGCCATGGTCTCCGACACGCAGGTGACCGCGTGGCAGCGCGCGCCCAGCTCGTCGACGCCGACCCGCAGGAGGAACGTGGAATCGACCCCGCCCGAGAAGGCGACCAGCAGGCCATCGTACGAGCGCAGGATCTCCCGCAGTCGCTCGAGCTTGAGCGCGGCACGGCTCATCGGAGAGGAAACCATGCCAGCTCCACGCCCGAGGGACCAGGGCAAAGCCGAGTCATCGCCCACCCGGCCTCACTCGCGCCGCTTGATCAGCACGATGCACCAGGTGCCGGGCCGCTCACCCGCCTCGACCGAGCCCACCTCCTGGCCCCATTCAGCCGCGCTGCGCGGGATGTTGCGGGTGGCCGGCTGATGGTCGACCAGCACCCGCAGCACGCCGCCGAGCGGCATGTCCTCGAGCGCGAGCTTGGCCCGCACGAACGTGTAGGGACACACCTCGCCGCAGAGGTCGAGATCGCGGTCACCTGACGACGACGGGCCCATCGGAGCCGAGAATCTGCGCCACCAGCTCGGCCGCGTCAATCGCCCGCCCGCCGCTGCGGAATCGCGGCGGCCGCGCGTCGACCTCGACCTCGCGGCCACCGACCAGCAGGCGGCGCGGCCCGGCGTCGCTCGACGTCCACACCTCGACCGCGCGCACCCGCCCCATGATGGAGGAGTCGACCATGAAGGCGTCGACGGTGCCGGCGTCGAGCTCGCCGCCGCCCATCACCCGGGCGGGGCGCCCCAGCTCGGCGAGGGTCCGGAGCGCGCGCGCGACGCGCGGGTCGACCTCCTCGCCGCCCGCGAGACGCGCCGCGGGGCCGGTCAGCACGACCGCCACGTCGTCGCCGCGGAGGCCCAGGCCGATGCCGGCCCTGAGCGCCTCGCTCACCCGCTCCAGCTCGGCCGCCTCGACCACGACCAGGATCAAGTAAACGACACCACCTTGTCGGCCCGGCTCACCATGGCCGCGTGATCGTCCTGCCCGCCCAGCGGCAGGCCGATGTCCTCCTCGCCCAGTCCGGCCGCGGCGGCGCTGGCCGCGCACACCGCGAGCTCGCAGCCGTCGTCGGCCAGCTCGGCCAGGTCCGCGCGCCGCGCCGGCAGGTCGGCCACCGCGTCCGACATGAAGAACATCGACACGTAGACGCCGCACGCGCTCGCGGCGCGGGCGAGCTCGAACGCCGCGTCCAGGTCGCCGCGCTCGGCCGCCGTCGACACCACGATGGTCAGTCGCTTCGGCCTCGTGCCCGATTCGCAATCGCTCGCCATCTCGCCATCCAGCGCAATGACCTCGATAGTGGCTATCTACTCACACTGGCGATCGACTCACACCGGCGATCCAGTCATGCCGATCATGCGTCAGATATCGGCGCCGGGAAAGCGCGCCACCTCGACGAATCCGCGGCCCTCCTCGCTCCACGCGAACAGCGCCGCCTCCACCACCCGCTGCCGGTCGAGCCCGACCACCAGCTGCTGCACCGGATAGGCCGGCCCGTCGCCCCAGGGGCTGGTGGCGACCTGGCGGTCGGTGTCCGACAGGTAGGCCCGCCCGTTCGGGTGCGAGTGGTAGATGACGCGCGGCGGCCGCACGCCGTCCAGACCGCGCACCAGGGCCAGGAGGTCGTCGCCCGCGATGACGTAGGCGGTCTCGGAGCCGCGGGCCGGCGCGGTCGGGTGCTGGCCGCCCGCCTGCTGGTTGGCGCACGCGCGCAGGTCGGTCACGCCGGTCGCGCCGCGCTCTCCCGCCAGCCACCCGCAGCACTCGAGCGGGAACGCGCGCCGCGCCTCGCGGTAGACGTC
>DATFRY010000234.1:0-25516 GCA_035262925.1 Kofleriaceae bacterium
CGCCGGCCACCCGGACAGCCCCAAGGAGGAGCAGCTGCTCCGCGACCTCGAGGCGGAGCTCGCCAAGCCTCGGTAGGCCCGGGATCCCGCCCCATGGGTATGGGTAACGGCTCGCGGCCGGGGCGTCAGCCTGGGGCGCCGTTCTTGCGGCGGTGCCACCAGAAGCGGAACATCTCGCCGAAGGTCTTCTGGATGACGGGGGCGCGGAAGCAGGTGGAGACGCCGACCCGGCGGGGGAGGCAGTCGGCCTGGACGCGGGCGATGCGGGCGCCGCGGTCGAGGGCGCGCACGAGGACCTCGGTGCACAGGAAGACGCCGTCGGACTCGATGGGCATGCCGTCGAAGAGCTCGCGGCGGTAGAGGTAGAGGAAGTTGAAGTCGTCGTAGCCGTCGAGCCCGAACAGGCGGTGGGCCAGCTCGATGTAGACGCGCGAGCTGAGCATCCGCATGCGGGTGTAGCCGGGGCGGCCGCTGCGGCTGCCGATGACGATGTCGTGGTCGTCGAGCAGCGGGATGAAGCCCGACACCTCGCGGAAGTCGAGCTGCTGGTCGGCCGCGTGGAAGCAGATGATGTCCTTCCTCGAGTTGCGGATGCCGGTCAGGATGGCCGAGCCGGGGCCGAGGTTGCGGCCGTGGCGGATGACGCGGACGTCGGAGGGCCAGCGGGCCTCGAGGGCGGCGGCGATCTCGGCGGTGCGATCGGTCGAGCCGTCGTCGACCACGAGGACCTCGAAGTCGCGGCCGAGGTCGACCAGCGCGGCGCGCACGTCGGTCACCGCCTCCTCGAGGGTGGCCTCCTCGTTGTAGGCGAACACGGTGCAGCTGACCGAGAGCGGCGGCATGGGCGATGATCCTATCCCGCGGCGACCCGCGCGGCGAAGTCGGCCAGGGTGGACGCGATGGAGTCGGGGCCGGCCTGGCGGAGCGCAGCCTCGCTCGCGCGGCCGCCGAGGACCGCCGCCGCGTGGAGGCGAAACGCCGGGCCCAGCTCGCCCGCGGCGGCGCGGCAGGCGGCGAGGTCGCGCGGGGTGTCGCCCGCGAACCAGAGCGCGCCGCCGGCCGGGCACATCGCGCGGGCGGCCGCGACCACGCCGTCGGGGGAGGGCTTGGGGCGCGCGACGTCGTCGCGGGTGACGGCGTGCCACGCGAACGCGTCGAGCCCGGCCGCCGCCAGGGCGGGAGCCAGGCAGGCGCGGCCGTTGTCGGTCACGATGGCCAGGCGGAGGCCGCGGCGGGCGAGCGCCGCGGCGGCCCCGACCGCGCCGGGGCGCGCGCGGGCGCGCGGGGCGGCGGCGAGCTCGGCGGCGTCGAGGAGCGCGCGGGCCCGGGCGCGCAGGCGGCCGCCCCCCTGCCCTGCCGCGGCGCGGTCGGCGCGATCGATGGCGTCGAGCAGCGGCCGCGCCGGGCCGCCGTCGCCCGCCTCGCGGAGGAGCCGCTCCACCTCGCGCCTGACCGGCTCGATGTCCACCGGCAGATCGAGCAGCGTGCCGTCGAGGTCGAAGAGGACGCCGCCCGCGCTCATCGCGCTCATCCGGCCGGGCCCGCGGCGGGAAAGGCGGCGAACGCCTCCTCGCGCACGAGCACCGGGCCGCAGTCGAGGGTGCGCACCCAGTAGAGCCCGGTCTCCACCGCGCGGTTCGGATCCGCGAGCGGCGCCGGGTGCTCGCCGCGCGCGAGCTGGACCAGCAGCCAGGGGAAGTTGCAGCCGGCCGCGCTGTAGAACTCGACCGTGGTGCCGCAGCGGCCGGCGTTGACCTCGGTGACCCGGGGCCGCCCCTCTGCGTCCTCCTTGAGGTCGGCGAAGTAGGCGCCGTGCGGCTCTACATCGAGCGCGCGCACCGCCCGCTCGCCGATGTCGGCGACGTCGGGGCGGTCCACGGTGCGGGTGACCGCGGGGGCGCCGGTCACGCCCGACGGCGACACGTGCGGCAGGACGTACTCGAGGCGCTCGCGGGTGCCGGCAGCGAGCAGCGCGCCGCGGTCGAACACCGCCATCCAGGTCAGGTTGGCGCCCGGCAGGTACTCGCTGGCCGCCATGCGCCCCCAGCCGCCGTGGTGCTCGATCCAGGCGCGCGCGACGCGCGGGTCGCGACACGGCAGCGCCGCGCCGCCGATGCCGAGGCCGGGCGCGCCGCTGCCGCGGACCCAGACGGTGCGCGCGCCCTCGCCGAGCTCGAGCCACGCGCGCTCGAGATCCTCGGGCCCGCCGAGCAGCGCGCTTTTCGGCACCGGCACGCCGGCGCGATCGAGGCGCGCGTGCGTCGCCGCCTTGTCGTCGGCCGTCTCGACCACCGCGGTGTCGGGCAGCGCGGTGCCCGCCCCGTCGGGCAGGCGGCCCGCGTCGCGCAGCTCGCACACGGCCCGCACCTCCACCGGATGAGTCGGCACCAGGACGTCCACGCTCTCGCGCGCGCAGATCTCGCGCAGCGCCGCCGCGTAGTCGTCGCGCCGGCGCGCCGGCGGGACCAGATAGGTCGCGTCGGACAGGGACAGCGGCAGGTGCCAGCGGTTGGCGTCGGTGCCGATGAGGCGCGGCCGCGCGAGCGCCCGGCGGAGCGAGCGGGTGAGGTTGGCCCCGAGCGGCCCGCCGGCCCCGGTCACCAGCACCGTCCCGCCGCCCGCCGTCATCGCAGCGGCTCTCCGAGGAGCGCGCGCGCGTTCTCGCCCAGGATGCGGGCGCGCTGCTCGTCGCCGAGGCGCATGCCGCGCACGGCGCCGATGTACATGAGCGGGTGGGCCAGGTTGAAGTCGGAGCCCATGAGGTAGCGCTCGGCGCCGATCAGCGCAACGTTGCGCTCCACCACCCAGTGCTCGCGCAGGCCGGCGAAGTCGAACCACACGTTGTCGACCCGCTCGTCGCGCACGAGCTCGGCCGCGGCGGTGGCCAGCGGAGGCGTGTCGCCGCCGGCGTGGGCGAGCAGGAAGCGGGCGCGCGGGTGGCGCCGCGCGGCCTCGACCGCGAACCGGTAGCTGGCCATCTCCTGCCAGCGGCCGCAGTGGACGACCACGACCAGGTCGCGCGCCTCGGCCAGGTCGAGCGCCGGCGCGAACCCATCGTCGGTGACGCGCATCCGCGAGAGGGATGGATGGATCTTGATGCCGGTCATCTGTCCGCGATGGGCCTCGACCCAGTCGAGGTCCGCGCGGCCCACACCGCCCGCTGCCCCGACCTCCGCGGGACGCACCCAGGCGATGAACCAGAGCGCGACGCCCCGTCCGGCGGCGGCCGCCGCCTCGGCCAGGAGGCCGGCGTTGTCGCAGCGGTCGGTCGGCATGATCGCGCACCCCTGCACGCCGGACGCGGTCATCACGGCCAGCGTCTGATCGAGCGTCGCCCCACGGCCGAGAAAATCGGCGTGGCTCCAGCTGCCCACGTGCACGTGCGCGTCGATGATCGTCACGCACCCCTCCCGCTGCCGCAGAGCTTAGCCGGTTTTTCGCCCCGCCGCGCGCCCGCGCCGTGCCTCAGGCCGCGCCGCGCGCTCCCGCCGGTGCCGGACCCGCCGCGCGCCGCTCCGAGCGGCCGCGCTACTCCTCCGTGGTCGTCGGCGTCGCCTCGCCCGGCGGCAGGCGGTCGGTCAGGTCCTTGATCGCCTTCACCGTCTCGCCAGCCTGGATCTCGACCACGAAGCTCTCTTTCAGGCCGAACTCGTTGTTGATGAGCGTGACCCGGTGACGGCCGGCCTTGAGCTTGAGCCCGACCTGCGGCGTCTTCTGCCCGATGTCGCGGCCATCGATGAAGATGCGACATGGCGGCTTGGAGCTGAGCCCCAGCATGCCCTCGCCCGCCGGCTCGGCGGCGTCGTCGCGCGGCAGCTCGACGGCGTCCCTGGCCGCGGGGGCCCGCGGCCGGCGCGCGGCCGCGGCGGCGACGCGCTCGTCGACCGGCTTCTGGCCCGGCTGGGCTCGATCGAGCACGGCCGCGACCTGCACCTCGTTGCCGCCGGTCATGGCCACCTGGCGGGTGGCCGGCTCGTAGCCGTCGCGCCGGAACACCACGTCGTAGCGCTTGCGCGGATCCAGCCGCGCCTCCACCGGGCTGACCCCGATCGACCGCTTCTCGCCGTCGACCAGGAGGATGACCTTGGCGCCGGGCGGCTCGCTGGTGAACTTGCCGATGACGTCCATGGCGTCGAGCTTCATCACCACGCGCTGCGCCTTGCCGCGCGCGACCTGGACCGTCTGGCTCTTGTTGAAGAAGCCGGGCGGCGCCTCCACCTCGACCAGGTGGTTGCCCTCGACCAGGTTGCGGATCTGCAGAGGCGCCTTGCCGATGGCGCGGCCGTCGAGCTTGATCCTCACCCCGGCCGGGTCGACGATCAGGTCGAAGCCGCTCGCCGGATCGACCGAGATGGCCGCGGCGCCGGCGGCAGCGCCAGCACTCGCAGCGGCGGCCGCGGGCCGCGCGCTCCCGCCCCGCGGGGCGGGTGCGGACGCCGGCGCCGTCTTGCCCGCGCCGGGCGCCACCGCTCCTGCCGCGACCGCCTCGCCCCGGGCCCTGCGATCGCCGCCCTTGTGGCCGGTCACCATGTAGATGAGGAGCACGACCACCACGCCGACCACGGCGGTGACCGCGATGAGCGCCACGGTGCTCGGCTTCAGGTCGAGGAGGGCGCGGAAGTTGATGCCCAGGCGGGGCCAGCTGCGCTTGCGCTCGTGCGCGCTCAGGAACGAGGTGCCGAACGACAGAGGCTCGGCCATGGTGTCGCGATACACCGTCTGCGGCTGCGGCCGCGACGCCGCCAGCGCCGCCAGCTCGACCACCGCGGACGAATCGCGCGGCGCGCTGACCGCCGGCATGGAGCGCGACGTGCGCGCCGGCCGCCGGTGGTCGATGGTGTGGGCGTCGTGCACGCTCGACGCGCGCGGCATCGCGCCGTTCGACGCCGCACCGCCGTGCGCGGCGTTCGCGCCGACGGCAGGTGGCGGCCACGCCCGCGCCGTGGGCGCGAGGGTCGACAGATCCGGATCGCCGCTGACTTCCGCCGGGGCCGGGGCCGCTGCCACGGCCGCCGCGCTCATGCCCTGCTGGCCGGCCCTCGCCACGCCGCCCTTCACGTCGTCCTTGTCGGCGTAGATCGACGTCTCGAGCTCGTCGTCATCCCACTCGAGCGGCTCCTGCGCGCCCACCTCGGGCACCCGCGGCGCCACCGGCGCCGGGCTGAGCTCGGTCACCGGCGCCTCCTGCGCCGCCAGCGGACCGCTGCGCCGGCCGCCGGCCGTCACGCGCGGCGGCGAAGGCCGCGCGCCCGGCGGCATCGGCACCACCGCCGGCATCGACAGCGTGGCGCGCCGCGCCGGCTGCGCGCTCTCTGCGCTCTGCGCGCCCGAGGTGCGCCGGGCCGACGACAGCGGGATCGGCTGCGGCGCCGGCGGCGACGGGACGCCGGGCTCCTCGCCCTGCCCGTCGGGCGCGCTCATGTGGCGGAACGACTCCAGCTTGGCGGTCTCGTCCTCGATCTCGGCCGCGAAGGTGGCCTTCATCCAGCCGGCCAGGTCCTTGCGCGAGTAGAACTCGCCGGCCGTGTAGACGAAGGCCTGCAGCTCGTCGTGCAGGTCGATCCCGTTCTGGTAGCGCTCCTCCGGATCCTTGGCCAGCGCCTTGAGCACGATGCGCTCGAGCTCGTCGGGGATGCGCCGGTTGTACGTGCTGGGCGGGAGGATCTCGACGTTGCGCACCTTCTCGAGGGTGGAGAAGTCCGACTCGCCGACGAACAGCCGCTCGCCGGTCAGGAGCTCGTACAGCACGATGCCGGCCGAGAACACGTCGGAGCGCCGATCGATCGGCAGGCCGCGCACCTGCTCGGGCGACATGTAGCCGAACTTTCCTTTGAGGATGCCGGCCTGGGTCTTGGAGCCCTTGCCCGCCGCCTTGGCGATGCCGAAGTCGATGAGCTTGACCTCGCCCTCGAACGAGACGAGGACGTTCTGCGGGCTGACGTCGCGGTGGACCAGGTTGAGCTCGCGGCCGGTCTGGTCGCGCTTGTTGTGCGCGTAGTCGAGCCCCTCGCACACCTTCATGGTGACGAAGCAGGCCTGCGCGATCGGCATCGGCTCGCCGGGCGCTTCCTGGCCGCCGCCGCGCTGGCGGCAGCGGTCGAAGATCGCGCGCAGGTCGCGGCCGTGAATGTGCTCGAGGGCGATGTAGTAGTGCGTGTCGACCACGCCGAGGTCGAAGATCTGGGCGATGTTGGCGTGGTTGAGCTGGACCGCGATCTTCGCCTCGTCGATGAACATCCTGATGAAGTCTTTGTCCTCCGCGATGTTGGGGAGGATGCGCTTGACCGCCACCAGCCGCTCGAAGCCCTCGACGCCGTAGGCCTTGGCGCGGAACACCTCGGCCATGCCGCCGACGTTGATCCGTTCCAGGAGGTAGTACTTTCCGAACGGGATGGGCTTCTTCAAGGCTGCACCGTGGCGGGGTAGCGGCCCCGCGGAGGGAGCATGCGGGTGCCCGATCGAGTTCCGCGTTGCATAGCGATCGGGAAAAAATAAAGCAAGTGCGCTGACCAAACCAAGGGAAACCATTCACATGTGCGGTCGAAACGCACCTGTCCGGCTCGATTCGCACAAGTGCAGGCTGCGCCCCCGACCGCCGCGCCCCTGGACACGGCTAGTTGCACGCCCGGCTGCGCGCTACTGCTGGACCAGGGCCTGGGCCGGCGCCATGCGCGCTGCCCGGGTGGCCGGCAAGAGCCCGCCCAGCAGGCAGAACAGCACCGAGAAGACCAGGCCGCCGGCCAGGATCCACCACTCGAACGCGAAGAAGGAGTCGGGCTGGAACGGCAGCTCGGGCAGGAACTGGCGGCCGGCCAGGTTCACCGCGGCTCCCGCCGCGACCGCGACCCCGATGCCGATGATGCCCGCCACCAGGCCGATGAGCGCGGCCTCGCCGAGGAACATGCCGCGCACGTCGGCCTGGCTGGCGCCGACCGCGCGCAGGAGGCCGATCTCGCGCCGGCGCTCGCTCACCTGCATGAAGAAGTTGTGCGCGATGTTGATGGCCGAGATGGTCACGATGCAGAACGAGATGAGCAGGAAGAAGAGCGTGACCACGAAGATGACGACCGCGAACTGCTGCCCCTGCGAGTCCTGGAGCCGCAGGCCGAGCTGCTTCTCGACGTAGGTGCCGAACGGGCCCACGTCGTCCTTGCTGTCCAGCCGCACCGCGATCGACGAGTAGGTCTTCGCCGCGTCCTCGCCCAGGTACTCGCGGTTCCAGCGCTCGACGTAGCCGATCGGGACGGTGACGCCGATCGGGATCGCCTTGTCGCTGATGCCCAGCAGCACGCCCTCGATGCGGCGCGGCGTCGCCTTGAGGTTGGCGACCTGGACCATGCTGGCGCCGAGGTCCATGTGGAGGCGCATCTTGCCGAGACCTCCGCGCTGGACGATGAACTCCTCCATCGCGCCGATGACCGGCAGGCCGCGCGACTTCGCGAACTGCGTGTTGTAGATCTCGACCAGCTTGCGCGAGATCAGCATCGGCACGCGGTGATGGCACGTGAGGTCGCGCTTGTCGCAGTAGTAGAGCGACGGGCACGGGTACTTGGGGGCCGGGCCGCAGGCGGCCAGCTGCTTGCCCTTCTCCTCGGCCTCGTAGTCGCGGAACAGCGGCGCGGTCGGGTCGCCCTCCAGGTAGCCCGGGTCGATGCCGTCGCCCACCACGTCGAACTGGAGCTTGGTGGACTCGTACCACCACACGCCCATGGCGGGGAAGCCGATCGCCATGCGCGGCACCACCGAGCGAACGCCGTCGTGCTCGCGCAGCCTGGCCACCACCGACTCGTCGAGGCGCTTGCCCGACTCCATGCCGAGCGCGCCGATGAGCGAGGTGCGCGGCGCGATGATCTCGACCTCGTCGATCGGGAACATCTGCATCACCCAGCCGCGCACGCCCATCGACAGGCTGAGGAAGAAGATGAACGCGGCGATGCCGATGACGATGCCGAAGGCGGACAGGGCGAAGTGGCGGCGGTTGCGGACCGCGTTGTGGCCGACCAGCCGGGCCAGCCTCCCGGGCGACATCATGCGGAGCGACCCTCCGCCTTGACCGGGCGGGCGGGCGCCTCGTCCGCCGGATCCGACTCGCCCGGCTCCAGCACCGCCTCACCCTCGACGATGAGCCCGTCGGCGATGCGGATGACGCGGCCCGCGGTGTTCGACACCCGCTCCTCGTGGGTGACGATGAGCAGGGTCACGCCGTCGTCGCGGTTGATGTCGGTGAAGAGGTCGATCACCTCGCGCCCGGTCTCGGTGTCGAGGTTGCCGGTCGGCTCGTCGCACAGGAGAAGCTGGGGGCGGTGGAAGAGAGCGCGCGCGATGGCGACTCGCTGCTTCTGGCCGCCCGACAGCTCCGACGGCCGGCGCGCGGCGAGCTCGGCGAGCCCGACCCGGCCCAGCACCTCCAGCCCGCGCTCCTTCACCGCCTTGCGCGAGCCCGCGTGCCCGCGGGCGAAGGAGCCCGGCAGGACCACGTTGCTGAGGCAGGTGAGATGGTCGAGCAGGTTGAAGGACTGGAACACGAAGCCGATGCGGTCGTTGCGCAGGCGCGAGAGCCGCTCGTCGCCCGCGGCGGCATAGTCGGTGCCCAGCACCTCGACCGAGCCCTGCTCGGCCGTGTCGAGCCCGCCGACGATGTTGAGCAGGGTCGACTTGCCCGAGCCGGACTGGCCGACCAGCGCCACCACCTCGCCCGCGCGGATGTCCAGGGAGACCCCACGCAGCACCTCGGTGCGCGCGGCGCCGCTGCCATAGGCCTTGTGAATGTCACGCAGCCGGACGACCGTGTTGTGCGACTCGGCGGGCACCGCGGGCGACCCTACCACAAGGATGTACGGCGAAGCCGTGTCGGCAAGAAGCGGCCAGTTCTGGCGAGCCGCATTGTTGCGGAAATTGCCACCGAATTGCCATCGAGTCGCGCTGACAGGGCGGCCTCGTCGTAGCGCGACAGGCGCGCGGCGATGATGCGGCCGCTCGGCCGCGGAGGTGGTCCGGCCAGCGCGGAGAGCGCCGCGTCGACGATCGCGCCGAGCGCGGGCAGGCGCGGCGGCGCGATGGCGACCCGCGCCACCTCGAGGCCTGCCTCTCCGTCGCGCGGCGCCGGCGCGGCGGGTGCCAGCACCTCCTCCATCACGCCGTCGCCGACCGCGAGCGTGAACGCCTCGCCGGCCTGGCGGTACGCGATGGTCGGCAGGCCGGGCACCGAGAGCACCTGCACGCGCTGGCCGGCGATGCGGCGGCTGCGCTCGAACAGCGAGCGCCCAGGGATCGACTCGAGCTGGGCGGCGATCAGGCCCGGGTCGGCCAGGATCACATGCGCGGCGCCGGCGCCCGAGAGATCGCCCGGGTCGATCGACGTGGCGGCCACGTGCCAGGCGCGCGGACCGCGAAAGCCGGTCGCCTCCCGCACCGGATCGCGGATCGGCTGATCGAGCAGCGGGCACGCGAGCCGGGCGCGGACGCGCTCGAGCCAGTCGAGCTCGAGCGACCAGTCGACCGCGACGGCGGCGGCCGCGCGGTACGCGCGATAGCCGGGCGGCGGGGGCGGGGCGATGTGGGCGCGCAGCGCGCGGGCGGCGGCGGGCGCGAGATCGATCGCGGCCCACACGGCGCCGCGCCCGCGCGAGAAGTCCGCGGCCCACGAGAGGAGAGGCGCGGCGGCCGACGCGCGACGCGCGCACCCGGCGAGGCCGTCGGGCGCCCCGGACCAGCCAGCCAGGTCGCGCGCGAGGGCGGCGGCGCGGACCAGACCGACCAGGCCGGGCGCGCGCGGAGGGCGCGTGGCGCGATCGCCCAGCGCGCGGCGGCCGCGATCCGCCGCCGCCGCCAGGTCCGGGTCCGCGGCCAGGCCGGCATCGGGCGCGGCCACGACCCGGTCGAGCCAGCCCTCACCCTCGCCGCGCGGGCCGAGGTGCACGAACAGCCACCGGCCGTGCATCGCCCACGACAGCCGCCAGTCGCCGATCGACCAGGACGTGGCCGCCTCGCCGCGCCGGGTCGAGGCGGCCGCGTCGCCGGCCGGGCGATGGCGAGCCAGGAAGCCGCGCAGGCGGCCGGCGTCGGCCACGGGCAGCGCCGCGGTCGGGAATCCAGCCTGAGCGAAGAGCGCCGCGCTGGCGTGGAGGTCGATGCCGGCCCCGGCCAGGTCGGCCTCGTCGAGCGGGCTCGCGCCGAGCTCGCCTCGCAGCCACCGGTCGAGCTCGTCGGCCGTGGCGCCGCCGGCGATCGCGGCCAGGTCGGCCAGCTCGCGCGCGGCGCGCACGCCCTGGTCGACGCGGCCGGCGGCCAGGACGTAGCTCGCGCCGGCAGGCACCCAGCGCAGGGCCGGGTAGTCACGCTCGATCGTCGCGACCGTGCGGGCGGGCGCGCCGCCGGTCGCCGCACAGGCCGCGAGCGCCAGCGCCGGCGCGAGGGGGACGAGGACGCCGAGCCGCTCAGTACGCAAAATCGCCGACGAAGAGATACGCGCTGCGCGAGCCCGGCGGGCCGACCAGCTGCACGCCGCGCTTGCCGCCGCCGGACAGGCGGAACAGGGTCGACGTGCGCTCGAGCGGCGCGCCGTCCCGGTCGAAGAACGCGCCGATGAGGACGACCGATCCGTCGTTCTTCGCCGTGTTGACCAGGTAGGCGGCGGCCACCGCGCGGTCCTGGTCCATGACCACCTTGCCGTCGGACAGGACGAAGCTCGGCCGATGGCGCGCCGCGGCGGCGCCGACCACCTCGATGCGCGCGCCGGTCGCCTGCGGCCGGGCGGCCTGGTGGTCGTCGATGAGCGCGAACAGGCGGCTGCCGCCGGCGGGCACGCGCAGCGACTCGCGGCGGACCGGCCACGTCGTCGTCCCCGATCGATCGATGAGCTCGCCGGCCAGGGTGACGTCGAGATCCTCGCCGCCGTCGTTGCGCGCCTCGATGAGCGCGTAGGTCGCGTCGCTGCGGAACTTGCCCTCGCCGACCGGTCCGGTCTTCACGGCCAGCTTGTCGGCGAGCAGCTGGATCTGCGAGTGGTCCGCCTCCGCTCTGGTGAACCCGCCGCCGTCGCACGCCGTCCCGGCGATCGCGGCGGCGACGGCCGCCACGGTGATGGCCAGCGCTGTGAGCCGCGGGCCCATACCTCTCAGGACGCGCGACGCAGCGCGTGGTAGTGGCGCAGGAGGTGTCGCACCGACGGCGAGATGTCGAGGCCGGGCCCACCGCCCGGGGCGACGGCGGCCATCGACTCGGGCGACAGGGCCGGCAGCTGCGCGAGCGCCTGGCCCAGCGCCGCCACGCGCTCGCCGAGCTGCGCGCGCTTCTCGATGATGACGCGGTACTCGCCGCGAACGCGACAGAGCCCACCGCTCCCGACGCTGGCGGCCAGGGACTCGTAGCTCACCTTCACCTCCAGGTGGGCCGCGACGGCCTCGAGCTCCTCGAGCATGGCTTGCTGTGTCAACTCACAGACTCCTTGGCCTCGAAAACAGAAGGAATCTAGCAGCTGGCGATCGGCATGACCAGGCTGGCGCCCTGGCCGCCCAGGCCGCCGGGATCTCTGCCACGCACTGGCAAAGTCGCTGCGTGCGCCCCGGCGGGGTCCTCCACCGCGGCGGATGGATCGCGCCGCGCCGGTCGTTGTCCTGGGTCATGAGCGTGGCGCTCCACGCCGGCGGTATCGCGCCTGCTGGTGGTGGGCTCACCGACGCGCGCGGCCCCGTGACTCCGCAGCGGAGCCGGCGCGAGCCCACGAGCCTCAGGTGAACGCCGGAGCGCGACGGCGCGCCGCCACGGGCCTGCTCGCCGCCCGGTAGCCGCGGGGCAAGGCGACCGGACGATGCCTGCAACCGCGGCCGGCCTGGTCCGACATCAGGTCGATGATGAAGATCCGAGGCGATGAGCCGGCAGCCGCACGGATTGCTCTCTGTCCCGCCTGCGGCGCCGATTGCCCGCTTCCGGACCCGCTTCCTGCCGCGTGGCGGGCTCGTTGCGAGCGCTGCGATCGCAGGTTCGACGTCCGGCGCCGGCCCCGGACCGCGGACGAGGGTCCGTTTCGCGGGCAGACGACGTTCGACGTGAGCGCCCGCCCGCCTTCCCCGGTGCAGGCGCTCGTCGATCGATCGGAAGGAGCGCAACTCCGCTGCGTGATGGTCGGGCACAGGCGCCGCGACCTCGGAGCGGCGGCGCTGTTCCTGGTCGGCTCCGTCAGCCTCGGCCTCGTGACCGCGCGGTGCATTCTCGACCCGGGTTTCTTCGCCGTGCTGTTCGGCGCCGCTTTCGCGGTGGGCGCCATCGCCGCGCTCTGGTGGGCGGCGTTCTGGCTGTTCGGTCACAGGCGGCTGATCGTCGATGCCGACGGGCTCTCCATTCGATCGATCATCGGATCGCGCATCCACATCACGCGCCGGCTGCCGCTCCTCCATATCCGGGGCATCTCCGCTCAGGCGGCGAATCGCCGGACCGAAGACGCCGGCGAAAGGGCCCGGCGAGGGATCCGGATCGCGAGGGTCGAGGTCGGCGAAGTCGGGCGCCGCCCGTGGGGCATCGCGCTCGGCCTGGGATGGAATCCCGAGGAGCTCGACTGGCTGGTCGCGTACCTCGAGAGCGGCATCGCCCTGGCCCGGGCCGCGCGCGATGAAGGTGGAATCGCTGACAACGACGACGCGCCCGGTCCGACATCCCTGTCGTGACCAGGCACAGCGAACCGGTTCGAGGACAGACGCGGAGGGTCGGGGCTCATGTCCCGCGCGAGGCATAGAAGGTCGGGCTCGGCCGCCGGCACCGCCGATGCGCCGGTGCAGCGCAGGCAGGTCGCACCCGGCAAGCGCACGCTGACCCAGCGCCTGCCCGGTCCCGCCCCGGACCGCGGCGCCGGCCCGGAGCGTGGGACGCCCCGCTCCGGCGATGCTGCGTACGCGCCACATAGAATGGTGGGAGCGGGCTACGGGAGCCCCATCCCCCCGGTGGCCGAGCTCCAGGCCGCCACCGCGGACCCGGTGCAGGAGCGCGCGGCCGCCGGCGTGGCGTCGGGCTCGGGCGGCCCGCTTCCGCACCAGGATCGCATCCAGGCCTCGTTCGGCCGCCACGACGTCGGCCACATCGAGTCCCACGTGGGCGGCGAGGCGGCCCGAGCCGCGGCCGACATCGGCGCCCGCGCGTACGCGACCGGCAACCAGGTCGCCTTCGCCAGCCAGCCGGACCTCCACACGGCGGCCCACGAGGCCGCCCACGTGGTCCAGCAGCGCGGCGGCGTCCAGCTCAAGGACGGCGTCGGCCGCGCCGGCGACGCATACGAGCAGCACGCCGACGCCGTCGCCGATCGAGTCGTCGCCGGCCAGAGCGCCGAGGCGCTGCTCGACCAGATGGCGAGCTCCGGCACCGGAGGTGACCGGGCCGCGAGCGGACCGGTTCAGCTCGAATCCGACAGCGCCCGTTCGGAGAAGGCGCTCCTCGATCTCAAAGCGCGACGCGAGCGCGGCGAGAACATCCCGGAGCGAGAGCAGGCTCGCGAGGAGCTCGGCGCTCTTGCGACCACCCAGGGGGACATCGACAAGGATGCGCCGAAAGCGACCGGCAGCGAGATTGCCAACATTCATACCCGTGTGCTCGCCGACATCGTAAAGATCGAAGCGGCGAGAGCGATCGGCTACCTCAACGCGGTGACCGCCTTGAACGCCAAGGGTCTCGACAAGGCGGCGGACTATTCTGCCTTCGCGACTGCCATGGGAGGCAACCTGCTCTGGGCCCTGTCGGGCATCCTCCCGGCACCGCCCCTGGCCGCGATTGTAAGTCGAGGTCTCATGCAATTCTTCAAGAGTGCATGGGTACACAACAACGCTGCATGGACGGCCGCAGTGGGGTCGGTTGGTGCAATGACGGCGCAATTCTCGGGCGGGAGTCCTTCCAGCTCTTCCACCTCGGATTTGAAGCTTCAGATGATCGATCACCTCACGTCCATCAACGCGGCAGTGTGCGACGCCGCCCGGCACGAGTCCTACCTGTTGCTGGCCGGTGCGGTCGCAAGGACCCCACCCCAGCAGGAAGGCGACATCGTGAGTTACGTCGCCGACCTCGAGGTTGGTCTCCGTCACGCGCTGTACGGCGACATCTGGAGCAAGCAGCTCAACGCCGGCGGCGACGTGGACTCGGCGAAAGTGCAACGCCACGCCCGTGATCAGCTATTGCGCCAGTACGCGGTCGCAAACGCCGCTCTCGACGATGGACAGGTGGTGGCGACCAGATCGATGTCCGGATGCGTCGAGGTCGGGGACGCGATCGGACTCCTGGGCGGCCAGAACGCCCTCAACCTGCAGCCATATGAGCTCGTTGAGAATCAAATGCGCACGGCTGCGGCGGATCTCGGCTGCAACATCAGGCTCGACGGCGCCCTCGCAGCAAAGCATCTGCAGGAGGGAAAGGACGTCCGGGCGGGCGTCATCTCCTTCGACCCCTGGACCATCTTCGGCGGTCAGCCGTCACGGTGGATGGCACCGCTGCACACGAAGAACGTCGTCGAGTGCGAGCCTTCGATCGAGAACGAGCCCTACATGACCAAGGGAGACGTCGGGTCCATCACGAGCGTTACCCTGAGGCACGCCGATTTGACTGGCGCGAAGATCGGCGCGACGCTCGTCTACAGCGCGCAGCGGCTCATCTTCGAGGCCGAGGCTGCCGCTCCGGGGCGGCGGGCGCAGAGCGAGCAGGCTGGGTCGCCGTTCATATCGACCGACGTCCCGGACCACTTCCGGATCATCTATACGGTGAAACCATGAAGCCGCTGTACCCCAGATCGGGTGCACCATTCCCTGCGACCGCGCTGGTCGTGGCGCTCATGGCCTGCGGCCAGGCGGAGCCCGCACCAGGCGGCCTTGCCTGCCCGGACGGAACGACAGCCGTCGGGCGCGTCGGAGAGGGCACGTGGTGCGAGAAGGCTCAGTCCATCAAGCACGGGCCGTACCGTCTATGGAGGCCCAACGGGACCATCGCGATGGAAGGAACCTATCGCGAAGGGCTCGAGACCGGCGACTGGAAGTTCTACTGGGACAGCGGCGCGATACTCGAGACAGGCGTCTTCCGCGATGGCAAGAAGGTCGGACTCTGGCGCAGCTTCCGCCGCGAAGGTGGCCTCGACTCCGAGACGCCGTACGACGCCGAGGGGCGCGTTCATGGTGTCCAGCGCGCGCTCTCTCCCGACGGTTCACTCTACCGCGCCTCCTGCCACCGGCACGGCCAGCAGGTGTGGCAGGTCCTGATGCCCAAGGCCCCTCTCCCGACGTGTCCCGAGGACGCCGCCGGGTCGGGTGGCGGATCGCGCCCCCCAAGCCGGTGAGCCGTGACCGCTGCGACTCGCCGCGCAGCTACGCGTCGGCGCCGCTGGCCGGGAATTCGCAGACGAAGAGGGCCCCGCCCCACTCGGAGGTGGCGACGCTGACGCGGCCGCGGTGCTGCTCGACGATGTTGCGGACGATCGAGAGGCCGAGGCCGGTGCCGCTGCCGTCGGTCTTGGTGGTGAAGAATGGCTCGAACACGCGCTCGCGCTCGGGCTCGGGGACGCCGGGGCCGCTGTCGGCGACCGACACGGCGACCAGGTTGTTGCCGGCCCAGTGGGTGCGCACTGCCACCCGGCCCTCGCCGGCGCAGGCTTGCACCGCGTTGGTGACCAGGTTGATGACCACCTGCTCGAGCTGGCCCGGCACCGCCTCGACCGGCGGCAGCGCGTCGTCGAGGTGCTGCTCGAGCAGGATGCGGGCGCGCTCGAACAGGTGCTCGCAGAACGACAGCGACTGGCGCACCACGCTCGAGAGCGACACCACCTCGGGGCGGCTGCCGGCCGGCTTGGCGTACTGCACCAGGTCGCGCGCGAACGTGAGGATGCGGTGGGCGCCGGCCGAGATGCGCTTGAGCTTGTCGATGTCCCCCTGCTCCACCGGGTCGCCGGCGCGCGCCTTCTGCTCCGACTTCTTGAGCAGATATTCGGCGTAGACCGTGATCGACGTGAGCGGGTTGTTGAGCTCGTGCACCACGCCGGCGGCCAGCTGGCCGAGCGTGGCCAGCTTCTCGGCCTGGATGACCTGGTTCTGCAGCTCGCTGAGCCGCGTCTGGTCCTGGCCGACCGCGACCACCGCCTGGATGTCGCCGCGCGTGCTGATCGCGGCCATGCTCCACACCGTGCGCACGCGACCGCCCGCCTTGGTGGCCAGCTGGATCTCGACGATCTCGCCGCTGCCTCCGGTCAGCGCGCGCAGGACCATGTGGCTCAGGCGGCCGCGCTCCTCGGGCGGCAGCCAGTCCCGCAGATCGCGCCCCATGAGCTCGCCGCGCGAGTAGCCGGTCAGCTTGCACAGCGCCTGGTTGCACAGCGTGATGCGCCAGTGGCGGTCGACCCCGAGGATGAGCGCGTTGGCGTGCTCGATGAGCTTGGACTGGTAGTCGCGCAGGAGCGTGGTCTCGCGGTGCAGACGCTCGTTGCGCAGCGCGACCGAGAGGTGGTTGGCCAGCGGGATGACCAGCGGCTCGTCGGCGGCGGAGTTGTTGCTGCCCAGCGGGTAGCCGATGTCGAGCACGCCGTAGAGCTCGCCCGACGCCACCAGCGGCACCGCGAAGCCGTGCGCCACGCCGGGGAACGGCGAGTCCCAGCGATCCGACAGGCGGACGCGGGCGCTCTGGGCCAGCGCGCGCTTGAGCCGGGTCTTGACCGCCGACGAGCGCTTGAGCGTGATGCGCTCGCGATCGAAGCCGGGCCGCACCTCACCCCGGCTCGGGTACACCTTGGCCCGCTCCGGCGAGCGAAGATCGATGACGCGCACCACCAGGAAGCGGTGCGGGAACAGCTCGACCAGGAGGCCCTGGAAGCGCCCGATGATCTCCTCCTCGCTCATCTCGAGGTGGATCTCGCGGCCGATGGCCAGCACGCCGTGCAGCATCTCCTCCGCGCTCGGCACGCGGAACTCGTCGGTGTGCAGCTGGCCGCTCGTCTCCCCGCTCCTGGTCATGGGTCTCCCGGTACCTCCCTGCGTCTCGGCCGTGCCTCGACTCACCTGGATGGATCGCCCGACTTGCGGCCGCCCGCGGCCCCGGCCGCGCCGATCCTGCGGGCCTCCCTCTCCCCTGCCGGCTCCGCGCTGGCCGCGGCTCCCTCGCGCCCGGCGTGCGAGCGGTCGCCGTTGCCCTCGCTGGTCTTGCCCTCTTCGTCGAGCTCGTCCTCGAGGTCGTCCTCGAGCTCGTCCTCGAGGTCGTCCTCGAGCTCATCGTCCAGCGCCTCGATGTCGTCGAGGCTGCCGTCGACGCTCTCGGCGGACTTGTCGTCGAGCTCGTCCTCCGGCCCGCCCTCCGCCTGGCCCTCGATCTCGCCGCCGTCGTCGCGGGCGCCGCCGTCCTCGTCCTCGGTGTCCAGCGCGCGCTCGGCTGGCTCCTCGCTGGTGTCGGCCCGCGTCGTCGCCCGCCGGCCGCCGATCACGTGCTGCGCGGTGATCTCCTCCTCGACCGGCACGATGAGCGCGTCCAGGCCGATCGGCTCGTCGGCCGGCGGCTCCTCGACCATCGCCGCCATGTCGGCGATCTCGGGGATGTCCACGACGTCGGGCAGCTCGCCCATCTGCGCCATGTCGGCCAGCACCACGTCCTCGAGCGACGGCGTGCGGTCCGCGTCGGCGACCTGGGTGACCTCGCCCTCCGACTCCTGGTCCTGCGAGGACGCCCCCCGATCCGCGCCTGACGGCGACGATCGCTCGAGGTCCACGATGCTGGCCGAGCCGACGTACTGCTTGGTCTCGTAGCGGGTGATGTGGCCGATCTTGCGCACGATGTCGGCCATGCGCGAGGCCTCGCGCAGGATGATGTTGACCGCGCGCAGATGGGTGGCGTCGCGCTCGCTCTGGCGCTCGACCAGCTGGGCGTAGCCCATGATCGACGTGAGCGGCTGGTTGAGCTCGTGGGCCG
Source organism: Kofleriaceae bacterium (assembly GCA_035262925.1). Taxonomy (GTDB): domain Bacteria; phylum Myxococcota_A; class Polyangia; order Haliangiales; family Haliangiaceae; genus DATFRY01. The sequence continues at coordinate 17,911 of DATFRY010000234.1, forward strand.
CCGTCCCCGCCAGGGCCACCATCGCCTGCTGCATCGCCTGCTGCTTCTCCATCTCCAGCTGCTGCAGGCGCGCGTCCATGAGCGCCATCTCCATCTTTCGGCGCTGCTCCTCCATCCGCAGCCGCTCGCGCAGATCGCTCAGGATGCCGACCGTGGCCGCCTCCTGGCCGTTCTCGTCGTAGAGGATGGACGCCGTCATGTTGACCGGGACCCGCTGGCCGGCCCGGGTCACGACGTCGATCCGCCTCTCCGCCAGGCGTCCCTTGCCACCCTCCTCGTCGGAGCGCAGCGCCCGCATGATCTGGCGCGCGACCCCGTTCGCATAGAGCGCGGTCACCGAGAGCCGGCCGACCACCTCCTCGTGCTGGTGCCCGAAGAGCCGCTCTGCCCCCGGGTTGAACAGGACGACGCGGCCGTGCATGTCCGCCGCGACGATCGCGTCGACCGCCGAGTCGATGATGCGCTCCAGGAAGTCCTTGGTCTGCTGCAGCTCGTTCTCGAGCGCCCGCTCTGCCGTGACGTCGCGGAACGAGAGGATGACCGCGCCGCTCTTGGCCAGCACCGTCGACGTGGTGACCGAGACGCAGATGGGCTCGCCGCTGGTGGTGAACAGGTCGAGGTCGAACGCCTCGAGGTTGGTCCCGCCCAGCACGCTGCGGATGACCTCCTCGACCGGCGCGCGCTGCTCGGGCGGCACCAGATCGCCCAGCGGCGAGCCGACCAGGCCGTCGCGCGCGAACCCGGTGATCGACTCGGCCGCGCCGTTGACGAACAGGATGTGGCCCGATTCGTCGAGCACGACCACGCCGTCGGCCGACGCGTCGAAGTGCTCCTTGAGCGACTCGATGGTGCGCAGGCGGCGCTCCGCCTCGTAGCTCGCGCGCGAGATGCGGCGGGTCGCCTCGCTCATGTGCTCGACGATGTGGCTGTCGCGCAGCTGGGCGGCGACCTGCCCGGCCAGCACCACGCCGAAGTTGATGCGCGCCGGCGTGAGGTGCTCGATGCCCGGCTCCGGCTTGCGGAACAGGAGCGCGCCCAGCCCGCGCCGGCGCCAGAAGCAGGGGAACACGGCGAGCGCGGCGACCTGGCGCGCGCGCAGCGCGTCGGCCACCCCGGCGGTGATCGGGTGGTTCTGGCTGTCACCGATGAGGACCGGCTCGCCGCTGCGCAGCGCCGCCGTGATCTCGGGATACGACGAGACCATCAGGCAGAACTGCTGCAGGGTCGGGTCGTCGGTGGAGGCAACCACGTAGGCGCGGTCGGACGACTCGACGTGGGCGATGAGGGTGCCGCGCTCGAAGCCGAGCACGCCGACGGCGATCATGAGCACCTGGCGCAGCACCTCGGGCGCGTCGCCGCCCTGCGACACCAGCGACTGGATCTCGCGCATCGCGTCGTTGACCCGCAGCATCTCGCGCAGCTGCCGCGCCGTGTCCTGGCGGCGGAGCAGCCCCCGCACGCGCGCGCCCAGCACCGCCGGAGAGGGCGGATCGCGCACCACCTCGTCCGCCCCCGCCGCCAGCAGCGAGCCGTCGGCGCTGGGCGGCACCGACGGCGCGATGGCGATGATGGGGACCTCGACCCAGAGCGACGCCTCGCGCGCCTCGATCAGGAACGCGCGCGCGTCGGCCTGCACGGTGAGGATGATGAGATCGGGCGCCATCGCGAGCTCGCGAAGCGCGCTCAGCGAATCGGCGGAGAGCACGCGCGAGAAGCCGCAGCCCGCCAGGATGCGCGCCATCTGGGCGCGGCCTGCCGGATCCCCTCCGATGACGGCGATGGTTGGCGGCGGGTTCACGGAGCGATGGGTTGCTGGGGGGCGCGGTGCTCGAGATTTGTACCACGGGATGTCACGCGCCCGGGCGCCTCCTCGTCTCGCTCCCAGAGGACACGACCACACGACAACGAGGTGAAGTGATGAGGATCTTCCTGGCAGGAGCCACGGGAGCGCTGGGCCGGAGCCTGGTCCCGATGCTCGTGAAGCGAGGACACCAGGTGACCGGCATGACCCGCTCGCCGGGCAAGGTCGGCGAGCTCCAGGCGGCCGGGGCCGAGGCGGCGGTGGCCGACGGCCTCGACCGCGCGGCGGTGATGGCCGCGGCCCTGGCGGCGCGGCCGGAGGTCGTGGTGCACCAGCTCACCGCGCTGGCCGACATGCGCAGCATGCGGCGGTTCGACGACGAGTTCGCGCTCACCAACCGGCTCCGCACCGAGGGCGGCCAGCACCTGCTCGACGCCGCCCGGGCCGCCGGCGCGCGCCGGTTCCTGGCCCAGGGCTACGCCGGCTGGCCATACGCGCGGACCGGCGGCCCGGTCAAGAGCGAGGCGGATCCGCTCGACCCGGATCCGCCGCCGCGCATGCGGCGCACGCTCGACGCGATGCGGCGGCTCGAGGCCATGGTGCTCGGCGCCGGCGACGTGACGGGCCTGGTGCTGCGCTACGGGGCCTTCTACGGCCCGGGCACCTCGCTGGCGGAGGGCGGAGACATCGTGGAGATGGTGCGCCGGCACAAGTTCCCGGTGGTGGGCGGCGGATCCGGCGTCTGGTCGTTCATCCACATCGACGACGCCGCGGCCGCGACCGCCGCCGCGGTGGAGCGGGGCGCGCCCGGGGTCTACAACATCGTCGACGACGAGCCTGCGCCGGTGTCGGTGTGGCTGCCCGACCTGGCCGATGCGCTGGGCGCGCGGCCGCCGGCGCGGCTGCCGGCGTGGATCGCGCGGCTCGCCATCGGCGGGGCCGGCGTCTCGCTCATGACGCGCATCCGCGGCGCGAGCAACGCGAAGGCGGTGCGCGAGCTGGAGTGGCGGCCGGCCCACGCGAGCTGGCGGCAGGGCTTCCGCACCGGGCTCACCGAGGCCGCGCCGGATCGCCGCCGCGCGGCCGGCGCTCGACCCGGATGAGGTCGGAGACCGCGCCCAGGTGCCCGAGCTTGTCGGGGTTGATGACCGAGCGGATCGCCTGCACCCGGCCGTCGGCGATGTCGAGGGCGTAGACATTCACCACGCCGCCCTGGGGGTCGCGCACGATGGCGCCCGGCTGGCCGTTGACCTGGACCAGCTCGTGGCGCAGCGCGTGCGCGCGCGCCGTGGTGAAGAAGCCGATGAGGAGGCGGGCCACGCGCGACGGATCGCCGGCCGACTCGACCGGGCGCGGCAGGCCCCGCCCCTTGCCGCCGCCGTCGCCGTAGAAGGTGGCATCGGCGGCCAGGAGCTGGACCAGCCCGTCCAGATCGGCGCCGCTGGCGGCGGCGAAGAAGCGGCGCGCCAGGTCGTCGCGCTGGCGCCGCGAAGGCTCGAAGCGCGGCCTGCGCGCGCCGATCGCGCGCCGCGCGCGCGCCGCGATCTGGCGGCAGTTGACCTCGCTCTTGCCCACGATGGCCGCGATCTCGGCGTACTCGAGCTCGAACACGTCGTGCAGGAGGAACACCGCGCGCTCGACCGGCGACAGGCTCTCGAGCAGGACCATGAATGCCATCGACAGCGAGTCGGCGGTCTCCGCGCGCTCCTCGGCGTCGGGCTCGCCCTGGTCGACGAGCGGCTCGGGCAGCCAGGGCCCGACGTACGCCTCGCGGCGCGCGCGCGCCGAGCGGAGCTGGTCGATCGCCAGCCGGGTGGTGATGGCCGTGAGGTAGGCCTTGACCGAGCGGATCGGCTCGGCCGGCGAGGCCCCCTGCAGGCGCAGGAAGGCCTCCTGCGCGATGTCCTCGGCCTCGCTGGCGCTGCCGAGCATGCGGTAGGCGATGGCCACCAGGAGAGGCCGGCAGTCGCGGTAGGCGTCGTCGAGGGAGTCCACCGGCGCTTATTCCAGCACGGCCGGGGGCCGGCGGCGTACTCTTCTCTTTGGTGGGCGACGGGAGGGACGGGGACATGGACACGACTCGAGCGAACAGGGTGGCCCGCCACTACGGGCCGGCGGAGCTCCACGCCCGCATCGCGGACGGGCTGCGCGCGCTGGGCCTCGATCCGGACCGGCTGCAGCCGGCCGATCTCGGGCTCGTCGATCAGTTCCACACGGGCGGCCGCGCCGCCACCCTCGCGCTGGCCGACCTGGCCGGGTTGCGGCCCGGCATGCGCGTGATCGACCTCGGCGGCGGCCTCGGCGGGCCGGCGCGCACCCTGGCGGCGGAGCGCGGCTGCGACGTGACGGTGCTCGACCTGTCGGAGGAGTTCTGCCGCACCGGCGAGCGGCTCACCGCCGCGACCGGGCTCTCCGGGCAGGTGCGCTTCCACAGCGGGGACGCGCTGGCCGCTCCGTTCGACGACGGCAGCTTCGACGTGGTGTGGACCCAGCACAGCACGATGAACATCGAGGACAAGGGCGGGCTCTACCGGGAGGTCCACCGCCTGCTCGGGCCCGACGGGCTGTTCGCGATGCACGAGGTGGCCGCGGGATCCGGAAGTCAGCCGATCGCCTTCCCGGTGCCGTGGGCCGCCGACCCCGACATCAGCTTCCTCGAGCGGTCGACGCGCATGCGCGCGCTCATCCTCGCGGCCGGCTTCGCCGAGGTGACCTGGCGCGACCTGACGGCGGAGTCGGTCGCGTTCTATCGCGAGCGCGCGGCCGACGCGGCGCGGGATGCGCCGCCGCTCGGGATCCACATCCTCCTCGGCCCGGCCGTCGGCGAATGCTTCCGCAACCTGGTCCAGAACGGCGAAGAGGAGCGGATCGCGGTGGTGCAGGGCGTGTTCCGCCGCACCTGAGCGGCGCGCCCGGGCGCGGGCGTGTCGCGTCAGTCGCCGCGCGGCTGGCCGGCCCAGGCGGCGATCGCGGCGGCGAACACCTCCTTGAGCGGCGCGCCGTGGGCGCGGGCCGCGGCGCGGCAGGCCTCGTACTCGGGCGCCGCGTTGACCACGCGTCCCTCGAGGCTGGCGACCTTGAGCGGCAGGCGGCCGAAGCGGGTCTCGACCCAGGCCTCGCGCCGCGCCAGCACGCGGCGGGCGACGCGATCGAAGCGGACGCCGATGGACGTGGTCTCGACCAGCACGGCGCGCAGCACGGCGTCGAGCGCGGCGGCCGGGGCCAGGGCCTGGAGCAGGAGGGCCGGCCGCGACTTCTTCATGGTGATCGCCGTCCACCACACGTCGACCGCGCCGGCGGCGACCAGCGCGTCGGCCGCGTGCTCGCACATCTCCGGGCTCATGTCGTCCACGTTGGACTCGACGCGGTAGATGGTCTCGTCGGCCGCCGGGGCGCCGGCGCCCTGCGGGCGGCCCAGCACCAGGCGGAGCACGTTGGGCCGATCGGGCAGATCGGCGTCGCCGGCGCCGTGGCCGACCGCGACCGGCTGGAGCGGCGGCATCGGGGCCCACGAGCCGACCGCGTGGGCCAGGATGGCCGCGCCGGTCGGGGTGCACAGCTCGCGCGCGGTGCCGCCGTCGCAGGTGATGCCGCCCGCCGCGCGCAGGATCTCGAGCGCGGCCGGCGACGGGACCGGCAAGAGGCCGTGCGCGGTGCGGACCTGCCCGTGGCCCATCGCGACCGGCGACGCGGTGACCGCGGACGGGGCCAGGAAGGCGAGCCCGGCCGCGGCGCCGACGACGTCGGCGATGGAGTCGATGGCACCGACCTCGTGGAAGGCGACGTCCTCGACGGTGGTGGCGTGCAGGTGCGCCTCGGCGCGGGCCACGCGCTCGAACATGTCGAGCGCGCGGGCCTCCACCGCGGGCTCGAGCCGCGCGCCGCGGATGCGCTCCACGATCCCGCGATAGGGATGATGCTCGTGGGCGTGGTCTTGCTCGTGGGCGTGGTCGAGACCGTGGGCATGGTCGTGACCGTGGGCATGGTCGTGACGGTGCGCGTGATCGTGAGCGTGATGGCCGGCCGGGGTCTGTCGATCCTCGTCGCCGACGCGGATCGTCACGTTCATCGCGGCCAGCCCATGCTTGACCACCCGCTCCGCCTGCAGGCGCTCCGCCCCCAGGCCGACCCGGTCGAACGCCTCCTCGATCACCTCGCGGGGCACGCCGAGGTCGAGGAGCGCGCCCAGCATCATGTCGCCGGCCGCGCCGGCTGCCCCGTCGAAGTGGAGGTGCAGCCCGCGCAGCGCGCCCGCCGCGTCCTCCGCGCCATCACTCATCGGCGGCCTCTGCCGCGCGCCGGTTGATGCGCGCGGCCGCCACCGCGGCGCCGAAGCCGTTGTCGATGTTCACCACCGCGATGCCGGGCGAGCACGAGGCCAGCATCGTCAGCATGGCGGCGAACCCGCCCAGGCCGACGCCGTAGCCGACGCTGGTCGGCACCGCGACGATGGGGCACTCGAGGAGGCCGGCCACCACCGAGGGCAGCGCCCCCTCCATGCCGGCCACCACGATCGCGGCCGTGCAGCGGCGCAGCTCCTCGCTCGCGGCCCACACGCGGTGCAGACCCGCCACGCCGACGTCGGTGACCCGCGCGACCCGGTGGCCGAGGAACTCCGCCGTCAGCGCGGCCTCCTCCGCCACCGGCAGATCGCTGGTCCCGGCCGACATCACCGCGATCACGCCGCGCCCGCGGTCTCCGCGCGGGTGTGCCGCCTCCACCACAACGAGGCGGGCGCCGGCGTGATAGCGGGCGCCCGGCACCTGGCGGACCACGGCCTCGGCCTTGTCTGCGTCCACCCGGGTGGCCAGGGCTCCGGCCCCGCCGCCGGCCAGCGCGCCCAGGATGGCGGCGATCTGCTCGGCCGACTTGAACTCGCCCAGCACCACCTCGGGCACCCCGGAGCGCAGCTCGCGGTGGTGATCGACCCGCGCCATGTCGGCGACGCGCTCGAACGGCAGGCGGCGAAGGCGCTCGAGCGCATCGTCGAGCCCGAGCGCCCCCGACTTCACCTGCTCGAGCAGCTGGCGGATGTCCTCGCGGTCCACGAGCCGGTTATAGCGCCTTTCCCGCCGCCAGCGCCCCGACCGGCCCGCACCTCGCTGCACATCGAGCCCACCGCCCGCGATCGCGTCCTCAGCGCTTGCGCCGCCGCAGGACCTGGACTTCCTCGATCGCGCGGTCCGAGGCCCGCAGGACGCGCAGGGTGACTCCCCCCACCACCACCGACTCGCCCGGATCGGGGATGCGCTTGGAGCGGTGCAGGATGAGCCCGGCCACCGACTCGTACTCGTCCTCCTCGGGCAGGTCGAGGTTCAGCTCCTGGTTGAGGCGCTCGACCGACGTCCTGGCCTCCACCCGCCACACGCCGGCGCGCTCCTGCACGATGGGCGACGGGCCGGCGTCGTACTCGTCCTCGATCTCGCCGACGATCTCCTCCAGGATGTCCTCGACCGTCACCACGCCGATGGCGCCGCCGTACTCGTCGACCACGATGGCCATCTGGTCGCCGCGGCCCTGCAGATCGACCAGCAGATCGGCTGCGTGCTGGTTGGGCGGGACGAAGATGGCCTGTCGGGCGAGCTCGGCGACCGGCGCCGACCGCTGGGCCGACCCGGCCCGCAGCATGTCGAACACGTGCAGGACGCCGACCACGTCGTCCACCCGCGATCGATAGACCGGCATGCGCGAGTGCTGCTTGTCCGCCACCTCCGCGATCGCCTCGGCCAGGCTGGTCTCCGCCGACAGCGCCGTCACCTCGCTGAGCGGGACCATCACGTCGCCGACCTCGATCTCGGACAGCTC
>DATFRY010000235.1:0-19755 GCA_035262925.1 Kofleriaceae bacterium
GTCGCAGCTCGACGCCCGGATGGGCGAGACCAGCGACGAGCAGGCCGCCCGGGCCTTCCGCCAGGCGGCACGCGCGCGCCGGCAGCAGCTCGACATCTATCGCCAGATCGAGGGACTCTACGACCGGGTCAAGGCGCGGCTCGCGCTGGTCGCCTCGTTCCTGGGCGCGGTCGGGGCGCTCGTGGTCAAGCTCCACGTGCTCGACATGGAGCAGGTCGAGGCCGCGGGGAGCAGCATCTCGGACCACCTGGACCTACTCCGCAGCGACCTGGAGCTGCTCGAGTCGAGCCTCGAAGGGGCCATGAGCAGCTGAGCGATCGCGAGGTGGGCGGGTCGCGGCGCATCGCGAGCGGCGCGCGGTGTTACCATCGAGCAGCTCCGCCCGCACCCGCGACCGCGACCGCGTCATGGAGAACGAGAAGACATCGTCACCCCGCCGGGTGCGCGATGACCAGACCCAGGTACTGGACGACGCCGATCTGGTGGAGGTCGATCCACGCGCCGTCGACGCGCTCGACCGCGGGTGGTCGGAGGCGGACGAGCAGTCCCGCACCGTCCAGCTGCCGGTTCCCGCCTCCGCGCAGCGCGCCCGCCGCGAGAGCGAGTCGCGCGATGCCAGTGCGCGCGAGCCCGAGCGGCGCGAGCCCGGGCGCCGCGAGCCGGAGCGGCGCGAGCCGGAGCGGCGCGAGCCCGAGCGCCGCGAGCCCGAGCGGCGCGAGCCGGAGCGGCGCGAGCCCGAGCGCCGCGAGCCCGAGCCCGAGCGGGCGGCCCGCGGGAACGGGCGTGAGGCCGACGCACCGGCGGGCTCGCTGTTCGCCGAGGCGAGCGCGACGGCCCGCGCGGCCGCGGCCCGCGCGGCGAGCGCCTCGACGCGCGAGCCGGCAGCCGCGTCCGCGAATCCGCCACCCGCGGCCGAGCCCGACCCGGCCCCCAGCCGGCCGCGCGACGAGGCCGTCCGCGCGGACTCCACGCCGAGCGACGCGGCCGCGGCGAGCACCCTGCCCGGCTCGACCGACGACGAGCGCTGGGCGCGCGAGGCCGAGGCGCTGGCCACGGCCCAGCCCACCCGCGCGGCCCTGCTGCTTGCCTTTCGCGCGCGCAGCGCCCTCGACGGCGACGGCGACGCGACGTCCGCGGGCGAGGCGGTGGAGCGGGCGGCGGTCCTCGCTCCCGACGCCCGCTTCGTCGCCCTCGCCCGCCGCTGGCTGGCCGAGCATGCCCGCGATCACGCGGCCATCGCCGCCGCCGCCCGCGCCGAGATCCCGCTGGCCGGCGACGCGCTCGAGCGCGCCCTCCTCCACTGGCAGATCGCCGTCATCGCGCAGCACGCCGCGGGCGACTCCGAGCAAGCGGAGCGGGCCCTGCGCGAGGCCGTCGCGCTCGACCCTCAAGATCTGGGCGCGCACCTGGCGCTGGCCGGGCTGGCCGCCCGCGAGGCGCGCTGGTCCGACGCGGCCCAGGCGTGGGAGACGGCGGCGGCCCGCACCGACGATCTCACCGCGCGCGCGGCGCTCTACACCGCGTCGGCCAGCGCGCGCGAGAGCTTCCTCGACGACGCGGCCGGCGCGCGCGCCGCGCTCGAGCGCGCGCTCGAGGCCGACGCCGGCGGCGCCGCCACCCAGGCCGCCCTCGAGTCGCTCCACCTGCGCGCGCAGGCCTGGCCCGACTACGCCCGCATGCTGGTCCTCGACGCCGAGCGGGCCGGCGACCTGGATCCCGGCCTCGGCTATCACGAGCGCGCCGGCGACGTCCTCTGGGAGTGCCTGGCCGACGGGCCGGCGGCGGCGGCCCGCTATCAGCGCGCGGCCGCGCTGGCCCCCGGCGACGTCGTGCCGCTCGGCAAGCTGGCCGCGCTGTGCGAGCAGGAGGGCCGCTTCGAAGAGCTGGTCGCGGTCTACGAGCAGCTGGCGGCGCGGCTGCCCGATCCGGCGCGCCGCGCCGGCGTGCTGCTCCGGCTCGGCACGCTCTACGAGGGCCGGCTCGATCGCCCCGACGACGCCCTGCGCGCGTACGGGCAGGCGCTCGACGCGATGCCCACCCTGGCCGCCGCGGCCCAGGCGCTGGCCGCCCACCACCAGGCGCGCGGGCGCTGGTCGGAGCTGACCGCGCTCCTCCTGGTCGAGGCCGACCGCCTCACCGCGCCGGCCCAGCGCGCCGCGCGCTACGCCGCCATCGCCGAGCAGCGCGAGGTGCACCTCGGGGCCGGCGACGAGGTCGTGGCGCTGTACGAGCGCGCGCTCGCCCTCGACCCCGGCCAGGCCGCCGCGCTCGACGCGCTCGATCGCATCTACCGCGCGCGCGAGCGCTGGCAGCCGCTGGTCGCCCTGTACGAGGAGCAGCTGGCCCACGCGCGCGATCCCCGGCGCGTGCGCGCGCTGCGGCTCACCCTGGCCGCCCTCTACCAGGAGCGGCTGGACGCGCCCGAGCGCGCCGCCGCTCACCTGCGCGCGGCCCTGTCCGCGCCCGCGCCCGCCCCGCCGCCGACCCCGAGCGACAGGAGCGCGGCGCAGCAGGCGGACGACTTCGCGACCCTGGCCGCGCTGGCCCGCGCGCTGGCCGAGGCCGGCCAGTGGCCCGAGCACATCGATGTCCTCGAGCGCCAGGCCGCGCTGCTGGTCGAGGAGGCCGACGCGGTCGCCACGCTCCACCGCATCGCGACGGTGATCGAGACGCGGCTGCACGACCCGCGCCGCGCGCTGGCCGCGTACCAGCGCGTGCTCGAGCGGGCGCCGGATCACGCGCAGGCCGCGGCGTCCATCCTGCGCCTCCTGCGCGGCCAGTCGCGCTGGGACGATCTCATCGCCGCCGAGCGCCGGCTGCTCGCCCAGGCCGGGCGCCCCGAGGAGGCGGCGGCGACGCTCTATCGCATCGGCCAGATCGCCGAGGAGCACCTCGGCCGCGCGCGCGACGCGATCGGGGCCTACGAGGAGGCGCTGGCCCGCCTGCCCGGCTACCGGCTCGCGAGGGTCGGGCTCGAGCGCCTCCTGCGCGCCGCGGGCCGCTTCGATCGCCTGGCCGAGCTGCTCGAGCAGCAGGGCGCGCCCGCGCCCGACGGCGGCGCCGCGCCCGACGGCGCCGACGCGGTCGCCCGCGCCCGCATCCTGTGCCAGGCCGCCACCGTGCGCGAGCTGCATGCGGCGTCGAGCGGAGGCGACCCGGCGCCCGGGCTGGCCGCGGCCCGCGCGCTGCACGAGGGCGCGCTCGCGCTGTGCCCCGGCTTCCCGCCCGCGCTGTGGGGCATGTATCGCATCGGCGAGCGCTCGGGCGACTGGGCCGCGGCCGCCGGCGCGCTCGAGGGGCTGATCGGCTGCGCCTCGGATCCGTCGGTGCGCGCCCGCCTCCTGGTCCGCCTGGCCCGCCTGGCCGAGCTGCGCCTGGGCCAGGTCGATCGCGCCGCCCAGGCCTACGATCAGGCGCTCGAGCTCCAGGCCGACCCGGCCGCGATCTTCGACCGCCTTCGCCTCGCCCTGGCCGGCGGCGGCGAGATGGCCGGCTGGCTCGAGCGCGCCGCCGACGCCACCGGCGACGCCCGCCTGGCCGCCGCGCTCCTGCGCCTCCGCGCCGCCGCGATCGAGCACGGCCCCGGCGACGCCCGCCCGGAAGCCTCCGGACACGCCAGCGGAGCCGACGCCGACTCCCGCGGAGACGCCACCGGTGACGGCGACCGCGGCGCGCGACGCGCCGCCGCGGCAGCCGCCTACGACGCGGCCCTGCGCCGCGCCGGCGATCCGCGCGCGCTCGACGGCCTGACCCGCAACCTCGCGCCGGTCGCCGGCGACACGCGCCTGCCCGCCGCGCTGGCCGGCCGCGCGCGCCTGATGCGCGACGCCGCCACCCGCGGCCTCGTCCTGTGCGCGGCGGGCGGGCTGTTCGAGCGCGCCGACGCGCCGATCGAGGCGGAGATCGCATACCGCGAGGCGCTGGCGGCCATCCCCGACTTCCTGCCCGCGCTGGCCGGGCGCCGTCGCCTGCGCGAGCGCGATGGCGACTGGGCCGCCGCCGCGGCGCTGTGCGGCGAGATGGGCACCCAGGCGCGCGACGCACGGAACAAGGTGGAGCTGTTCGAGGAGGCGGCCGCGCTCGCCCACGATCGGCTGGGCGATCTCGACGTGACCGTGCAGTTCTACCGCGCCGTGCTCGCCGCCCGGCCGGAGCACCGCGGCGCGCTCGACCGCACGCTCGCGATCCTCGAGCAGACCGGCGACTGGGGCGAGGCGGTGGCCGTCCTGTCGGACCTCATCGAGGCCCAGGCCGACGACGGCGCGCGCGCGGAGCTGCTGGGCCTCCGCGCCCGCATCCTGGCCGAGCGGCTGGGCGACGCGCACGCGGCGATCAGCGACATCGAGCGCGCCGCCCGGCTGCGCCCCGACACCCCCGACCTCCTGCGCCTCCTGGCAGAGCTTCACGAGTCGACCGGACACTGGGCCGACGCCGCGCTCGCCTTCGAGCGCCTGGCGGCCGCCGCGCCCGACGCCGAGTCCGCGCGCGAGGCGCGCCTGGCCGAGGCCCGCATCTGGACCGAGGCGGTGCCCGACTACCCGCGCGCCCAGCGCATCCTCGAGCAGGTGGTCGAGCGCCACCCGGTCGATCGGCTCGCGCTCAGCCGCCTGGCCGAGGTGGCGCTGCGCGCCGGCGACGGGCGCCGCGCCGCCGAGGTCTACCGCCACCTGGCCCAGAGCGGCTCCGCCTCGCTGCGCGCGGCCAGCCTGCTGGCCCTGGTCGACCTCCAGCGCGAGCTGGGCGACGGGCCGGCGGCGGCCGCGGCGGTGAGCGCCGCCTTCGACCTGGCCGGCGATGCGCCCGACCTGGTCGCCGAGCTGGAGCACCATCACCGCGCGCGCGGCGACCTGCCCGGCTTCGCGGCGGGCGCCGAGGAGGCGCTGGTCCGCATGCCGCTGCGCGCGCCGGGCGCGCTGCCGCTGCGCCTGGCGCTGGCCCGCGTGCTGCGGACCGAGCTCGGCGCCGGCGAGCGCGCGCTCGAGCACCTGCAGCATGCGTCGCGCGGCCACCCGAAGGCGGCGCTGCCCCGCATCGCGCTGGCCCAGGCGCTGGCCGACGACGAGCCCGACGCCGCGATCGCCGAGCTGCGCCGCATCATCGAGGCGATGCCCACCGAGGCGGCGGCCTACGGCGGCCTGGCGGCGGTGTGCAGCGCGCGCAACTGGCTCGCCCCCGCCACCCTGATGGCGACGGCCGCCGCGCTGCTCGGCGGCGACGACGTGCCGCGCGATCTCGAGCGCGGGCTGGCGGCATCGCCGCGGCCCACCGCCGGCTCGCTTCCGCCCGAGGACGCGCTGCGCTTCCTGGTGGGCGCCAGCCAGGCCATGCCGGTGCGCGAGATCCTGGAGCACCTCGATCCGTACCTGACCGCCATCTTCCCCGACGGCCAGGAGCTGGTCACCGTGCTTGAGCCCCTGTCCGACAGCGAGCCGGCCGCCGCTCTCGCGCGACACATCGCGCTCTCCCTCGCGGTCGGCTCGGTCAATGTCTACCGGGGCGACGCCGGCGATCCGCTGATCCTGATGAGCGAGCCGCGCGGGCTCGCGCTCGGCCCCGAGCACCGCAGCGGGCCCGGACGCGCCGCCTTCGACTCGGCCAGCGCGCTGTCCCGGCTGGCCGCCGGCTCGGCGGTGGGCCTGGTGCTGGAGCCGGACCGGGTGCAGGCGCTCCTGCGCGTGGCGACCGATCCGACCCCCGATCCGTCGCTGCGCGAGCTGCGCAAGCGCCTGGCCGCCGCCATGCCGCGCCGCGCCCGCAAGGACCTCGAGCGCAGCGCGCACGACACCGGGGTCATCGATCAGCGGCGCTGGGCCACCTGGGAGCAGGAGGAGCGCCGCCGCGCGCGCCGCGCCGGCCTGATCTTCTCGCGCGACCTGCGGGCCGCCGCCGCGTCGCTTGCGCCCGACAGCGTCTCCGCCGCCAGCCTCGAGCAGCGCCGCGCGGCGATCGCCGCGAGCGAGCCGCTGCTCGATGTGCTTCGCTTCGCGGCGACCGACGCCTGCTGGTCGCTGTGCCGGCGGATCTATCGCGGCTGAGCTGGACCCTCGGCCGCGCCCGGTGTCGCGCGGCTACTCGGTCGCCCCCTTCTCCTTGAGGATCGACCACACCCGCTCGGGCGTGATCGGTATCTCGATGTGCCGCACCCCGAGGTGCGCGAGGGCGTCGACCACCGCGTTGACGATCGCGGGCGGGGCGCCGACGGTGGCCGACTCGCCCACGCCCTTGGCGCCGAACGGGTGATGCGGCGACGGCGTGATGGTCTTGTCGGTCTCCCAGGCCGGCGTCTCCATCGCGGTCGGCAGGAGGTAGTCCATGAAGCTGCCGCCCTGGATGTTGCCGCTCTCGTCGTAGCTGATCTCCTCGAGCAACGCCGGCGCCATGCCCATGGTGAGGCCGCCGTGGATCTGTCCGTCGACGATCATCGGGTTGATGATGTTGCCGCAGTCGTCGATCGCCACGAAGCGGCGGATCTTGACCATGCCGGTGCCGCGGTCGATGTCGACCACGCAGATGTAGCTGCCGAACGGGAAGGTCAGGTTGGGCGGATCGTAGTACGACACCGCCTCGAGCCCCGCCTCCATGCCCTGCGGGTGGGCCGTGTAGGCGGCCAGCGCGACCTCCTGGATGGTCTTGCTCCGCTGAGGCGCGCCCTTGACCGTGAACTTTCCCGGCTCCCAGTCGAGGTCGCCCTCGCCGCACTCGAGCAGGTGGGCGGCGATCTTGCGCGCCTTGTCGAGCACCTTGCGCGCGGCCATGGCCCCGGCCGCGCCCGCCGTCGGCGTCGATCTGCTGGCGTAGGTGCCGAGGCCGTACGGCGCGGTGTCGGTGTCCCCCTCCTCGACCTGCACGAACTCGGCCGGGATGCCGAGCTCCTCGGCGATGATCTGGGCGTAGGTGGTCTCGTGCCCCTGCCCCTGCGACTTGGTGCCGAAGCGGGCGATCGCCTTGCCGGTCGGATGGACGCGCAGCTCGCACGAGTCGAACATCTTGATGCCGAGGATGTCGAAGTCCTTCGACGGCCCGGCGCCGACGATCTCGGTGAAGCTGGAGATGCCGATGCCCATCAGCTCGCCGCGCGCGCGCTTCTCGGCCTGCTCCTTCCTGAGCTCGGCGTAGCCGATCTTGTCCATGGCCAGGCGCAGCGCCGCCGGATAGTTGCCGCTGTCGTAGGTCCAGCCGGTCGCCGACTTGTAGGGGAACTTCTCCGGCGCGATGAAGTTCTTGAAGCGGATCTCCGCCGGGTCCATCTTCAGCTCGGCGGCCAGCACGTCGGTGATGCGCTCGATCGCGTGCACCGCCTCGGTCACGCGGAACGAGCAGCGGTAGGCGATGCCGCCGGGCGGCTTGTTGGTGTAGACCCCGTCCACCTCGGCGAAGCACTGCTGCAGGTCGTAGGACCCCGTGCACACCGAGAACAGCCCGGCCGGGAACTTCGACGGGTTGGCGGCCGCGTCGGCGTAGCCGTGATCGGCCAGCGTCTTGATGCGGAGCCCCGTCATGGTGCCGTCCTTGCGCGCCGCCAGCTCCGCCCTGATGTGGTAGTCGCGCGCGAACGAGTCGGCCTGTAGATTCTCCATGCGGTCCTCGACCCACTTGACCGGCTTGCCGATCACGACCGAGGCGGCCGTGGCGATGACGTAGCCCGGATAGACCGGCACCTTGCCGCCGAAGCCGCCGCCGATGTCGGGCGACACGATGCGGATGCGCTCCTCGGACAGGCCGACGTGGCCGGCGACCAGCGCGAACACCGTGCGGATGGCGTGCGGCGCCTGCGTGGTCATGTACACGGTCAGCTTTCCGTTGATGCGATCGAAGTCGGCCACGCAGCCACAGGTCTCGATCGACGCCACGTGGATGCGCGGGATGTGCATCTCCTGCGCCACCACCACGTCCGCGTCGTTGAACGCGCGGTCGGTGCCGGCCCGGTCTCCCACCTCCCAGTGGAAGATGTGGTTGTCCTTCTTGCCCGCCTTGTCGGTGCGCAGGACCGGCACGCCCGGATCGAGCGCCTTCTTGGCGTCGATGACCGGCTCCAGCGGGTCGTAGTCGACCTCCACCGCCTCGACGCCGTCGGCCGCGATGTAGCGGTCGGTGGCGATGACGGCCGCGACCTCCTGGGCCTGGTACATGACCCGATCGGTCGGCAGCACCATCTGGGTGTCCGACATGAGCGTCGGCATCCAGTGCAGGTTGTACTTGGCCAGCGTCTCGCCGGTGATGACCGCCAGGACTCCCGGGATGGCCAGCGCGCGCTCGGCGTTGATGGCGTTGATCTTCGCGTGCGCGAACGGGCTGCGCACGATGTCCATGTGCAGCATCCCGGGCAGCTGGATGTCGTCCACGTAGTTGCCCTTGCCGCGGATGAAGCGCGGGTCCTCCTTGCGCTTCATCGAGTGGCCCATGCCGCAGATCTTCTCGCTCGTCCTCGGCTTCATGGCGGTCTCCTACCTCAGCTTCTCGGCGGCGTGCTGGATCGCCTTGACGATGTTCACGTACCCGGTACAGCGGCACAGGTTGCCCGAGATGGCCTCGCGGATCTCGAGCTCGCTGGGGTCCTTGTTGTGCTCGAGCAGCGCGCACGCGGTCATCATCATGCCCGGCGTGCAGTAGCCGCACTGCAGGCCGTGCTTCTCCCAGAAGCCGTCCTGCACCGCGTGGAGCGCGCCGTTCTGCTCGAGCCCCTCGACCGTGCGCACCTCGCAGCGATCGGCCTGCACCGCGAGCACGGTGCACGACTTGACCGGCGCGCCGTCCAGGATGACGGTGCAGGCCCCGCAGTGCGACGTGTCGCAGCCGATGTGGGTGCCGGTCAGGCGCAGGTTCTCGCGCAGGAAGTGCACGAGCAGGAGGCGCGACTCCACCGCCGCCTCGTGGATGGTGCCGTTGACGTTCACCTGGATCGAGTGCTTGGCCATGGGCTAGTGCCCTCCCGCGCGCTGGACCGCCAGCTTCAGGGCGCGCGCGGCGTGCACGCGCGCCATCTCCCGCTTGTACTCGACGCTGCCCCGGCGGTCAGCGCTGGGGTCGGCCGCCTCGGCCGCCAGCCGCGCCGCCTCGGCGATCGCCTGCTCGCCGGGCGCCCTGCCGGTCAGATAGGTCTCGGCCGCGGTGACCTGGATCGGCACCGGGCCGAGGTTGGTCAGGGCGACGCCGACTTGCTCGACCTTGCCGTCGGCGCCGAGGGTGACCTGGGCCGCCGCTGCGGCGGTGGCGAAGTCGCCCACCTTGCGCTCCAGCTTGACGTAGGCCCCGCCGCTCCGGCCGGACGGCATCGGCACGCGGATCTCGCTCAGGATCTCGTCGGGGGCGAGCGCGGTGGTGAACAGGCCGCGGAAGAACTGCCTCGCCGGGATCACGCGCTCGCCGTGCGGCCCGGTCGCGACCACCTCGGCGCCGAGCGCGATCATGCTGGCCGGGTGATCGTTGGCCGGATCGCCGTGGGCCAGGTTGCCGCCGACGGTGGCGCGGTTGCGCACCAGCGGATCGGCGATGACGCGCGTGGTGTCGTGCAGGATCGGGTAGCGCGAGCGGATGAGCTCCGAGGTCTCGAGGGCCGACTCCGGCGTGCACCCCCCGATCTCGAGCATCCCACCGTCCTCGCGCAGGTAGACCAGGCGCTTGATCCGGCTGATGTCGATCACGTGCGCGGGGCTGGCCAGCCGCAGCTTGAGCAGCGGCAGGAGGCTCTGCCCCCCGGACATCACCTTGGCGTCGTCTCTGTACTTCGACAGGAGAGCGACCGCCTCCCCCAGGGTCTCCGGGCAGTGATAGTCGAACACTGGCGGTATCATGTTCGGTCCTCCCTCGCGGGCTCGAGTTGACGGGTCAGCGGATGAAAGCCAGGTAAACCAGTCCTGCGGTGACGACGAGGACCAGCCAGAAGAGCGGACGGGTGAGCGTGCGCATCGCGGCGCGGCTGGCGGCGCGCGCCCCGATGCCGCCCAGGTCGAGCACATCGGCGCGCGGCGCGGCCCCGGCGCCGGCCGCCCTCGCGCTGGACGCCATGCCGCGCGCGGCGCTCTCGACGGTGCCGGCCTCGGCCTCGCGCGTCTCGGTCTCGGCGTCGACGGTGGCGGCCGTGGTCGCCACCTCGCCGCTGGCGGCGGCGGTGTCCCTCTCGGCGGCGGTGGGCGCCGGCGCACGCGCGGGGGCGGGCGACGCGGCCGACTCGAGTTCGCTGCGCATGTTGCGCGAGAAGATGTCGAACATCTCGTCGCTGACGTCCTGGATCATCCCGCGGCCCATCTGGGCCAGGATGCCGGTGATGGTCAGGTCGGAGGTCGTGGTGATCTCGGTCTCCGCGGGCGAGAGCTGCACCAGGCTCGACGACAGCTTCATGCTGGCCCCGCCCTTCCCCTTCACGTCCTGGCCGGTCGCGACGATCTCGGCCGCCTTGCCCGCGGCGTCGAGCTTCTCGAACACCACCTTGCCCTTGTAGCTGGTCGTCACCGGCCCGACCTTCACGGTCATGGTGCCGGTGAAGGTGCGGTCGTCCACCTGGCTGGTGATCGCCGCGCCCGGCATGCAGCCGGCCACCTTCCGCGGGTCGATGAGAAAGCTCCACACCGCGTCGGCCGGCGCCTTCACGGTGAACGTCTTGACGATCTGAATGGCCATGGGGGTCAGGTCCTCAGATGGGGAAGGAGCGCCTCGAGCGAGGCCAGGTCGTGGGCCGGCGCGAGGAGGTCCAGGTGGGGCAGCGCCGCGGCCATCCCGGCCGCGGTCGGCTGGTAGCCGGGGTCGCCGGCCAGCGGGTTGAGCCACAGCACGCGGCCGGCGCGCGCGCGGATGCGGCGCAGCGCCTCGCCCAGCACGACCGGATCGCCGCGCTCGAGCCCGTCGCTCAGCACCACGACCGCCGTGCGCGAGTCGACCAGCGCGGCGAGGTGGCGCGCGGCGAACGCGGCCAGGCACTCGCCGATGCGCGTCCCGCCCGACCAGTCGGGCACCGCCGCGCGCAGGCGCGCCTCCAGCGCCGACAGCTTCCTCACCGACATCCACGAGGTGATGCGGACCAGCTCGGTGTTGAACGCGAACACCTCGGTGCGGTCGGCGACCCGGCGCAGCGCCCGCGCGAAGGCCAGGAGGAAGCGCGTGTGCGCCTCCATCGAGCCGCTGGTGTCGCACAGGAGCACGAGCCGCGCGGTCTCGACCGGGCGGGCGCGGTGGGCGAGCGCGACCAGCTCGCCGCCGGTGCCGAGCGCGCGGCGCAGGCTGCGGCGCACGTCCGTCCGCCCGCGCCCGTGCACCGGCACCCAGCGCCGGCTGCGCCGGGTGGCGAGGCGGCGGGCCAGCCGATCGAGCACCGGCTCCATCGCGGCCAGGTCGCGGTCGTCGCAGCGCTCGAACGGCTTGCGCCGGAAGAGCGCCTGCGCGCTGGCCCCCGGCTGATCGCCGTCGGGGACCTCGGCGCCGGCGTCGCCGGCCAGGGCGGCGCGCAGCCCGGCGAGCGCCGCGGGCAGCGGCAGGCCGGGCCCTTGCCGGCGAGCGGCCGGCGGCGGCGGGCGCTCCGGCTCG
The DNA here is from genome assembly GCA_035262925.1 of Kofleriaceae bacterium. Taxonomy (GTDB): domain Bacteria; phylum Myxococcota_A; class Polyangia; order Haliangiales; family Haliangiaceae; genus DATFRY01. The sequence goes on from DATFRY010000235.1 coordinate 11,518, forward strand.
CGGCCGAGCCAGGTCGCGGCGAAGGCGCGCTCGAACGCGGCGAGGTCGGGCGGGCGGATGCGCAGGGTGCAGCGCAGCGCGCGGCGCACCTCGTCCGGATCGGCCAGGTCGATGCGCACCAGCGCGGCCAGCGCGTCGATCTCGTCGCCCAGCGCGACCCGGACGCCGGCCTCGCGCAGCGCGCCGGCCAGGCGGGCCAGGTGCACGACCAGGTCGCCGGCCGCGGCGGCGCTGGCGGCGGCGCTGGCGGCGGCGTCGGGCGCGATCACGGGGCGCCTCCTGCGATCACCTGACACCTCCGGCGCGCGCGGCCGCCACCATGCCGGCGATCTCGCCGGCTGGAAGCGCGCGGCGATCGTGCTGGTCCTTGATGACACAGCCCATGGTGGCCGCCACCGTCTCGGGATCGAGGTGCGCGCTGTGCAGCCGGCAGAGCGCGCGGGCCCAGTCGATGCTCTCGGCCACGCCGGGCATGCGGACCAGATCGCGCGCGCGCAGCGCCCCCACGAAGCGCGCGATCTCGGCGGCCAGCTCCTCGCTGGCCCCGGGCACGCGCGAGCGCAGGATCGCCACCTCCTTCTCCACGCTCGGGTGATCGATGTAGAGGTAGAGGCAGCGCCGGCGCAGAGCGTCGCCGATCTCGCGGGTGGCGTTGGAGGTCACGACCACGTGCGGGACGTGGGCCGCGCGGATGGTGCCGAGCTCCGGGATGGTGACCTGGAAGTCGGACAGGACCTCCAGCAGGAAGGCCTCGAACGCCTCGTCGGCCCGGTCGATCTCGTCGATGAGGAGCACCGCGGGGCCGTCCTGGTGGGTGAGCGCGCGCAGGAGCGGCCGCTCGAGCAGGTACTCGGACGAGAACACCGTCTGCTCCATGTCGCTGGCCGGCGCCCCCTGGGCCTCGGCCATGCGCAGGCGGAGCAGCTGCCGCGGGTAGTTCCACTCGTAGAGCGCGGTGGAGACGTCGAGGCCCTCGTAGCACTGCAGGCGGACCAGCTCGGCGCCGGCCAGCTGGGCCCACACCTTGGCGATCTCGGTCTTGCCGACGCCGGCGTCGCCCTCGACCAGGAGCGGGCGGCCCAGCTCGCGGGCCAGGAACACCGCCGTCGCGATCGACTCGTCGGCGATGTAGCCGTGCGCGCCCATCGCGTCGCACAGCTGGGCGATCTCGCGCCTCACTCGCTCACCACGGCGCCGGCGGGCGCGAGGAAGGACGCGGGCGCCGCGGCGAAGCGCTCGCGGCAGCGCGAGCAGCAGAACACGTAGGTCACCCCGTCGACGTCGTGGCGGTGGCGGGCGCCGGCGATCTCGACCGTCATGCCGCACACCGGATCGAGCGCGAGGTCGGCCGCTCGCCCGGCCGCGAGCTCGAGCGACCGCTCGCCCGCGCGCTCGGTCGCGGGCCCGCCGGCGCACTCGCCCGCGCGCTCGACGGCGGGCGGCAGGAGCGGGCTCGGCGCCAGGCTCAGCCGGGCCGGCGCGCTCGCCGCCACCTCCGCCTCCCGCCGCAGCTGCACGATCTCGGCGTAGATGCTGACCGCCAGCTCCTCGGGCCGGCGGGCGCCGATGTCGAGCCCGGCCGGGTTGCGGATGAGATCGAGCGCGGACGACGGTACCCCGCGGGCCAGGAGGCTCTCGCACAGCTCGGCGAAGCGCCGCCGGCTGGCCACCACGCCCAGGTAGCGCGGCTCCGCCGCCAGCGCGGCGACCACCGCGTCCTCGTCGAACTCGCCCATGGTCGCGACCACGACGTGGAGCGGCTCGCGACAGGTCGCGCGCGCCGCCTCGTCGTCCAGAGAGGCGACCAGGCGCACGCCGGCGGGCGCCGCGGCCGGGTCGAGCCCGGGCGCGATCAGCTCGGACGTGTAGCCCATCGCCGCGCCCACGGCGGCCACCGAGCGCGCGGCCGGCGACGATCCGAACACGCGCACGCGCGGCGCCGGCACCACCGGCTCGAGAAAGATCTCCACGGTGCCTCCACTGTGGCATCCGACCGGCAGCGCGGTGATGCCGGCGCGGCTCTCGCGCGAGGGGTCGGCGCTGAGCTGCAGGAGCCGCGGCCGGCCGTCGGCCAGCACGCGCTCGGCCTCGCGCCGCACCGACGGCGCCGCGCAGGCGCCCCCGATCCAGCCGTGGTATGCGCCGGTCGCCGTGATGACCGCGGCGTCGCCGGGCTGCGCCGAGCTCGACGGCTCGCGCCGGACCACGACGGCCAGCACGAACGGCTCGCCGCGGCGGGCCAGCTCGGCGGCGAGCGCGAGCAGGTCCGCCCTCACCGCATCGCCTCCGCCGCTCGCGCCACGTCCTCCGGCACGTCGAGATCGGTCAGCCGCAGGGCCGGCCAGTCGACCGCGACCTCCTCGCCGCGGTGGCGCTTGATCACCGCCTTGCCGCAGCCCTCGCCGTCCAGCTCGCGGAGCTCGGGGAAGAGCGCCGCGCCGTAGACGATGGGCGGCGCCACCACCTCGCCGTAGCGCGAGATGGCCAGCGGCGCGCCGGCCGCGCGCCACCGCGCCACCAGGGTGTCGATCATGGCCGCGTCGACCAGCGGCATGTCGGCCAGCATCACCACCGCGGCCGCGGTCCCCTCGGGCAGCGCCGCGATGCCGGCGCGGAGAGAGGTGTTGAGGCCGCGCGCGTAGTCGGGGTTCTCGACCGGGCGGGCGCGAGTGCCGTCGAGCGCGGCGCGCACGCGGTCGGCCTCGTGACCGACCACGACCAGGAGCGGGTCCAGGCGCGCCGCCAGCGCGACGGCGAGCGCGCGGGCGAGCACGGTCTCGCCGCCTACCTCGAGGAAGAGCTTGTTCCGCCCCATCCGCGTGGACATGCCCGCGGCGAGCAAGACGCCCGCGATTTCCGCTGGTGCGGCCCTACGGCTCATCCTGCCCTCCTCCTTTCTCGGCGGCCGGCGGATCCGGAACCCGACGAGGAGCGGGGGGTACCCTCCCCGCGGCCAGTGTAGCGTACTGGCAGAGCGTTTCAATCGCGTGTGGGGCGCGCGTCGCTCGGCTACCATCGCCGACATGTCGTGGGCGCGCGAGCAGGTGGCACGAGACTACGACCGCGTCGCCGCCGCATACGCTGCGCGATTCAGCGGCGAGCTCGAACACAAGCCGCTGGACCGGGGATGGCTCGACGAGCTGGCCGGCGCGCTCGCCGGCCGCGGGCCGGTCTGCGACCTCGGCTGCGGACCCGGGCACGTGACCCGCCATCTCGCCGACCGGGGCGTGGACGCCTTCGGCCTCGACCTCTCGCCCGGCATGGTCGAGGTGGCGCGCCAGGCCCACCCCGCGCTCCGCTTCGAGGTGGGCGACATGCTGGCCATGCCCCTGGCCGACGGGAGCCTGGCCGGTGTGGTGGCGCTGTACTCGCTCATTCATCTCCGGCGCGCCGACGTACCGCGCGCCGCCGCCGAGATCCACCGCGTGCTCCAGCCCGGCGGGTGGCTCCTCGCCGCGGTCCACGGCGGCGACGGCGAGGTGCACGCCGACGAGTTCCTGGGCGCCCCGATCTCGGTCGACGCCACCCTGTTCCAGCCGGACGAGCTGGCCGGCTTCCTGCTCGACGGCGGACTGCGCGTCCATCAGGTGGTGACGCGCCCGCCCTACCAGGTCGAGTACCCCACGCCCCGGATCTACGTCAGGGCGTCGCGGCCGTGATCAAGCCGGCGGGCGCGGGCCCGGCGCGCCGCGCAGGGCCGCGATGATCTCGCCCAGGATCGACACCGCGATCTCGCCCGGCGAGCTGGCGCCGATCGGCAGGCCGACCGGTCCGCGCAGGCGCGCGAGCGCGGCGGCGTCGAGGCCGAGCTCGCCGAGCCGGGCCAGGCGGCTCGCGTGGGTCTTGCGCGACCCGAGACAGCCGACGTAGAAAGCCGGCGAGCCGAGCGCCGCGACCAGGGCGGGATCGTCCAGCTTGGGATCGTGGGTGAGGGTCACGACCGCGGTGCGCGCGTCGAGGCGGAGCCCGGCCAGCGCATGGTCCGGCCACTCGGTGACCAGCGGCAGGCCCGGGAAGCGCGCCTCGGTGGCGAACGCCGCCCGCGGATCGACGACCGTCACCGCGAACCCGGCGAGGCCCGCCATCGCCGAGAGCGGGCGCGCGATGTGGACCGCACCGACGAGGACGAGCCGCCGCGGCGGGTTGTGCGGCTCGAGGAACACCGGGCCGTCGGGGCCATCGACCACCTCGGCCTGGTCGCGCGCGAGCACGCGCGCCGCGGCCTCGGCCAGCGCGGCCGGCGCCGCCCCGGCGTCGAACAGCGCCTGCTCTCCGGTCCGCGTCCAGGTCGCCAGCGCCACCTGGCGATGCGCGGCCCGCGCCGCGCGCAGCTCCGCGAGCAGGGCCAGCCTCATGTCAGCGCCTCGACCAGCACCTCGACCCTGCCCCCGCACGCCAGCCCCACCGACCACGCCGTCTCGTCGGTCACGCCGAACTCGAGCACCCGCGGCGCGCCGCCGCGCATCACCTCGAGCGACTCCTGGATCACCGCCCCCTCGATGCACCCGCCCGACACCGACCCGACGAACTCGCCGGCCTGATTCACCGCCAGCCGGCTACCAGCCGGCCGCGGCGAGCTGCCCCAGGTTCGAATCACCGTGGCGAACGCCACCTGCATTCCGCCCGCCCGCCACGCCTCCGCCTGCGCCAGCACCTCATCCATGTCTTCGCTCATCGCAGCCTCCGCCGACCCGCGGCTGACGACGAGCGTAGCCGAACTCGCCGCGCGTCACTCGACGAACTGCTTCGGCGCACAGGCAATGCACTCGCCGTCGTGGTGCACACGGTTGTCGCCTGATAGCAGGTGCTTGACGATGACCGTCTTGCCGGCGTGGTTGCGCGCCGGTGCAACTCGGCGCGCGGGCGGCGACCTGTCACGGCGCGGCGGTGGCATGATGCCGACAGGGCGATGCGTCCCACGGCCGCGGGAGATCCATGAGCGACGTCGACTGGCTGCTCGACTCCGATGCGTCGGTGCGCTGGCAGGTCATGCGGGACCTGACCGGTGCGTCCGCGGAGGAGGTCGCGACCGAGCGCGCGCGCGTCGCCACCGGGGGCGCGGGAGCGCGGCTGCTCGCGCTGCAGGCGACCGACGGGCGGTGGGGCGGCGCAGCATGGAACCGCGGCTGGAGCTCCACGATGCACGCCCTCATGCTGCTCCGCGACATGGGTCTCGATCCGGCGAGCGAGGAGGCGCGTCGGGCGGTGGGGCTCGTCCGCGACCGGGTGACGTGGCGGGGATGTGGCCCGCCGGAATGCGACGGCAACGGCTTCTTCGAGGGTGAGGTCGAGCCGTGCATCAACGCCCAGGTCGGGGCGGTGGGCGCCTACTTCGGCCAGGACGTCCGGGGCATCGTCGACCGGCTGCTCGCCGAGCAGCTGCCCGATGGCGGCTGGAACTGCGAGGCGGAGAAAGGGTCGACGCGGTCGTCGTTCAACACCACGATCTGCGTGCTGGAGGCTCTGCTCGAGCACGAGCGGGCCGGCGGCGGCAGCCCGGCGCTGACCGACGCCCGCGTGCGCGGGGAGGAGTACCTCCTCGAGCGCCGGCTCTTCCGCCGGCGGTCGACCGGCGAGGTGATCGAGCGCGATCGCAAGGGCGGCGCCGCGTGGACGCGCTTCGCCTTCCCGACGTGGTGGCACTACGACGTCCTGCGCGGGCTCGACCATCTGCGCAGCGCCGGGGTCGCGCCCGACCCGCGGATGGCCGAGGCGATCGAGCTGGTCGCGTCGAAGCGCGACGGTGACGGGAGGTGGCCGCTCGAGACCCGGTACCCCGGCGCCATGCCGGTCGAGACCGACGACGGCGAGGGCCGGCCGAGCCGGTGGAACACCCTCCGCGCCCTGCGCGTCCTCCGATGGGCCGAGCGCGCTGGCCCGTGAGCGGCGGCCAGTGGCGACCGCGCCCGGCGCCGTACGCCTCCCCTCAGGCGCGGACCGGCAGCTCGAGCAGGTAGCACCTCGAGCGGAAGACGGTCTCGAACCCGAGGCGCTCCAGGATCGGCGCCGAGGTGGCGGCGCGGGCCTGCGTCACCGCCAGCGAGACCCCGCGAGCGGCCAGGAAGGCGAGGCGGGCGGCGACCAGCGCGCGATAGAGCCCGCGCCCCCGGAAGGCCGGAAAAACCTGCGCCCCGAAGAGATAGGCGTACTGGCCGCGCAGGAGCAGGCCGGTCGTCCCGACGATCTCGTGCCCGACCCGCGCAGCGAAGAAGTGCGTCTGGCGCGGCGATGCCCGGAGGGCCGCGCGGTGAGTCGCCAGCTCGGCGGCGGTCTGCTCCGGGGGCAGCGACCATCCGAGCACCGTGGCCGCGACGAACGCCTCGACGTCCTCTTCGCCGACCTCGTCGACCCCCTCGCGGCCGCCGGTCGCGGTCGACGTCGCCGAGGCCATCCCGCGCACCTCCCAGCTCGAGAATCCGCGCCGGGCCAGGCGATCGCCGAGGTCGGCGGGCCGCGTCCAGGGTCCGACGCACCACTTCACCGGATGGCCGACGGCCGCGTAGGTCGCGATGACCTCCTCGATGGCGCGATCGGCGTCGTCCGGCGCCACCTGCGAGATGAGGACCTCGTTGAGCATGGTGCCGGGCGCCGACGGCGTCACCAGCTGGTACCAGCCCGCCCGCTCGATCACCCGCGTGTCGGGTCGCAGCATCGCGCGGCTCATGGGCGCCCTGAGCGCAGCCTCGACCTTCTCCTCGGCCGTCCAGCCCATGGCCACAGCGTAGCTGACCGGCTCTCCCGCGGTCGGCCGGGCGCCTCGATTCTTCGGGGCCAGCCGCCGACGCGCTTGCCCGGGCGCGGGCGCAGGGCGACCATTCCGGGTCGTGGATCGATTCTCGCTCTTCTCGACTCCCGTCCTGGTGTTCGCCGTCGACGACGTCGAGGAGCTCGACGCCGAGCTGTGCGCGCGGCTGGTCGCGGAGGCGCGCAGCTCGCCCGGGGTCGAGCGCAGCAACGCCGGCGGCTGGCACTCGGTGCCCGACCTCAGCCTGCGGCAGGATGCGTGCTACCGGCGCCTCATGCAGATCGTGGTCGAGCGGGTCAGGGCCGCGCTGGTCGACATCGCCGCCGCCCGCGGCCTCACCGTCGATCACCGCTATCGGTTCGGCGTGCAGGGCTGGGCCATGGTGATGGAGGACGGCGACTACGCGGTCGTCCACGATCACGCCGAGGCCCATTTCTCGGTGGTCCACTACGCCGACGCGGGCGACGTGGATCTCGACGCCCACCCGTCGTCGGGCGCGCTCACCTTCGTCGGTCCGCGGGCGGGCGGAGCCGCCGTGCCCGGGCTGGACCTGTTTCCCGGTCACTTCTCGATCGAGCCGCGCACCGGCCTGATGGTCGTCTTCCCGGGATGGCTGCCGCACTTCGTCCACCCCTACCGCGGCACACGACCGCGGGTCAGCATCTCGTGCAACGTCCGCCTCGAGCCGGAAGTGCGGTAGCCTCCCGACGTGGACCCCGCCGCGCTGCGCTCCGAGTTCCCGGCGCTCCACCAGGAAGTGCACGGGCGCCCGCTGGTCTACCTCGACAGCGCGTCGACCACGCTCAAGCCGCGCGCGGTCATCGACGCGGTCGTCCAGGTCATGGCGCGCGACGCCGGCAACGTCCACCGCGGCGTGCACGCGCTCAGCGAGGCGGCGACCGCCGCGTTCGACGCGGCCCGCCGCGAGGTGGCCGGCTTCGTCGGCGCGCCGCCCGACGAGATCGTCTTCACCCGCGGCACCACCGAGTCGATCAACCTGGTGGCGCAGACGCTGGGGCGCGCCCGCGTCGGCCCCGGCGATGCGGTTCTGGTCACCGAGCTCGAGCACCACTCCAACCTGGTGCCCTGGCAGATGCTGTGCCGCGAGCGGGGCGCGCAGCTGCGCGTGTTGCCGATCGACGAGAGCGGGCAGCTCCGGCTCGATTTGCTGCCCACCCTGCTCGGCGAGCGCACCCGGCTGGTCGCGCTCAGCCATGCCTCCAACGTGCTGGGCACGGTAAACCCGGTCGCCCAGGTGGCGCGGCTGGCGCACGAGCGAGGCGCGCTCGTGCTGGTCGACGGCGCACAGGCGGTGGCGCACTTGCCGGTCGATGTGAAGGCGCTGGACTGCGACTTCTACGCGTTTTCGGCGCACAAGATGTACGGCCCCACCGGGGTCGGCGTCCTGTACGGGTGCGAGGCGCTGCTCGAGACCATGCCGCCCTGGCAGGGCGGCGGCGACATGGTGCTCGAGGTGCGCTGGGAGGGCACCA
>DATFRY010000236.1:0-9592 GCA_035262925.1 Kofleriaceae bacterium
TGAAGCCGACGCCGAAGGTGCCGGAGTGGGAGCGCATCGCCACCGAGCTCTACGTCATCGGCGAGCAGGCCGCGCACGGCCGCCTGTCGCTGGACGCGGCGGCGGCCGAGCTGGACGCGCGCGCCGATCGAATCCTCGAGAAGCGGCGCTGGATGCTGGAGCGGGAGGCGGCGGCCCGATGAGCGCGGCGACCGCGGCGTCGAGGACGCCATGAACGGCTCGCGCGCCGGCTGGATGTTCGCCGCGCCGGCCCTGATCGTCATCGCGGTGTTCTTCTTCCTCCCGGTCCTGGCCGCGCTGGGGCTCAGCCTCACCGACTTCGACATCTACGCGGTCGCCGACTCCGACAACCTGCGCTTCGTCGGGGCCCGGAACTACCTGCGCCTGTTCGAGACGCCGCTGTTCTGGAAGGCCCTGGGCAACACGGCGCTGTTCGTGGTGGTCGGGGTCCCGCTCTCGATCGCGACCTCGCTCGGCACCGCGCTCCTGCTCCACACCGGGGTCACGCGGATGAAGGGCGTCTTCCGCACCGCGCTGTTCGCGCCGGTCGTCACCACCGTCGTCGCCGTCGCCGTGATCTGGAAGTACATCTTCCACACCCGCTACGGCCTGCTCAACTACGCGCTCGGCCTGGTCGGGGTCCATCCGGTCGACTGGCTCGGCGATCCGCGCTGGGCGATGCCGGCCATCGTCCTCTTCGCGGTGTGGAAGAACTTCGGCTACAACATGGTCATCTTCCTGGCTGCCCTGCAGAACATCCCGGAAGACCTCTACGAGGCGGCGCGGGTCGACGGCGCCGGATCGGTGCAGCAGTTCCGCTTCGTCACGCTGTCCGCGCTCGCCCCCACCCTGCTCCTGGTCAGCATCCTGACCATGGCCGGCTACTTCCAGCTGTTCGCCGAGCCCTACGTCATGACCCAGGGCGGCCCGCTGCAGAGCACCACCAGCGTCCTCTACTTCATGTACGAGGAGGGCTTCAAGTGGTGGAACCTGGGCTCGGCCTCGGCGGTGGCCTTCGTCCTGTTCCTCCTCATGTTCGCGGTCACCATGCTGCAGTTCTTCGTCGCCCGCCGCTGGAGCCAGCCGTGAGGAAGGCGATCCTGGTCAACGCCGCGCTCCTGGCCGTCGCGGTGATCACGCTGTGCCCGCTCCTCTGGATGGTGTCGGTCTCGTTCATGTCGCCGGGCGAGGCCAACAGCTTCCCGCCGCCGTTTCTGCCCCGCCAGGCCACCCTGCAGAACTACCGCGAGCTCTTCTCCCACACCGGGATGGGGCGCTGCTTCCTGAACAGCCTGTTGCTGGCCACCCTGGCCACCTTCCTCTCGCTCCTCTTCAACGTCACCGCGGGCTACGCGTTCGCCAAGCTCCACTTCGCCGGGCGCGACCGCATCTTCAAGGTCCTGCTCGGCGCGCTCATCATCCCGGCCCAGGTCGCGATGATCCCGCTCTTCCTCATGCTCAAGAACCTGGGCCTGGTGAACACCTACGTCGGCGTGCTCATCCCGGCGGCGGCCAACGTGTTCGGCATCTTCCTGGTCCGCCAGTACGCGCTGGCCCTCCCCAACGAGCTCCTCGAGGCGGCCCGGGTCGACGGCGCCGGCGAGCTGCGCGTGTTCCGCTCCATCGTCTTGCCCGCGCTGGGACCCATCCTGGTCACCCTGGCGATCTTCGCGTTCCTCGGCTCGTGGAACGACTTCCTGTGGCCGCTCATCGTCCTCACCGACGATCACCTGCACACCCTGCCGGTCGCGCTGGCCTCGCTGTCGCGCGAGCACGTGCAGGACAGCGAGATGATGATGGCCGGCTCGGTCATCACCGTGCTGCCGGTCGTCGCGGTCTTCCTGGTGCTGCAGCGCTACTACATCCAGGGACTCCTGGCCGGGAGCGTGAAGGGATGAGCGCGCGCCGCGCGCTGGCCGCGTCGCTCTGCCTCGCCGCCCCGGCGGCATGCCTGCGGCCGTCGGGGCCGGCGCAGGACGAGGGGCGCGGCGCCGAGAGATCGCCCGCCGCACCGGCCGCGCACGGCGCGCGCACGCTCGACGACTTCGAGTCCATCTCGGCCTGGAAGAGCGAGGGCTCCGACGGCGTGTCGGCGGCCGCGCGCCAGGACCCGGGAGCCTCCGGCCAGGCGCTGCGCCTCGACTTCGACTTCCGCGGCCATGGCGGCTACGCGATCGCGCGGCGAGAGCTGCCGCTCGACTTCCCCGGCAACTACGAGATCTCGTTCGACCTGCGCGGCGACGCGCCGGTCAACAACCTCGAGCTCAAGCTGGTCGACCGGAGCGGCGAGAACGTCTGGTGGTACCGCCGCGCCGACCTCGAGTTCCCGCGCGCGTGGCAGCGCATCCGGGTCAAGAAGCGGCAGATCCAGTTCGCCTGGGGCCCGACGGCCGACAAGGAGCTGCGCCGCTCGGCCAGCCTGGAGCTGGTGGTCTCGGCCGGCAAGGGAGGCGGGCGCGGCTCCATCTGGGTCGATCGACTGACCATGCGCGAGGTGCCGCCACCGCCGGCGGTGCCGCCACGCCCTGTCGCGTCCGCGTCATCGTCGCAGCCGGGCGCGGCGCCCGCGCTCGCGGTCGACGGCGCGCCTGCCACCGCGTGGCGCAGCGCGCGCCGCGGGCCGGCGGAGCGCTTCGAGCTCGACCTCGGCTACGCGCGCGAGCTCGGCGGCGCCATCCTGCGCTGGCAGCCGGGCGCCCACGCCTCTCGCTACGACGTCGAGCTGTCGCAGGACCGCGCGACCTGGCAGCTGGCCCGCCGGGTCGAGGGGGGAGACGGCGGTCGCGACGCGCTCCTCCTGCCCGAGTCGGAGGCGCGCTACCTGCGCCTCACCTTGCGCGACGGGCCGGGGGCAGACTATGCGCTGGCCGAGCTGGAGGTGCGCGACCTGGCGTTCGGCGCCTCGCCCAACGCGTTCGTCAGCGCGCTGGCCGCCGACTCGCCGCGCGGCCGCTACCCGCGCGGCTTCTCCGGCCAGCAGCCCTACTGGACCATCGTCGGGGTCGAGGGCGCGACCCAGAGCGGCCTGTTCTCGGAGGACGGCGCGCTCGAGATCGCCAAGGGCGGCCCCTCGATCGAGCCGTTCGTGGTCAGCGGCGAGCCCGAGACCGTGACCAGCTGGGCCGACGCCGAGATCGATCAGTCGCTCGAGGGCGGCTACCTGCCCATCCCGCGCGTGACGTGGCGGAGCGCGGCCTGGGAGCTGCGCGTGACCGCGTTCGCCGGCGGAGCGCCCGAGCGGGCGCGGCTGGGCGCGCGCTACGAGCTGGTCAATCGGACCGCGAAGCCGATCGACGCCGCGCTGGTCCTGGCGGTCAGGCCCTACCAGGTCAACCCGCCCACCCAGTTCCTCAACCTGGCGGGCGGCGTCAGCCCGATCCGCGAGCTGGCCTGGGACGGCCGCGCGCTGTCGGTCAACGGCGCGCCGGCGGTGTTCCCGCTGGTCCGGCCCGATCACGTCGGGCTCGGCACCTTCGACGGCGGCGGGTTTCCCGACCAGCCGGCGCCGTCGGGCGGCCGGGCCGCGGTGAAGCTGGCGGACTCGACCGGCATGGCCTCGGCCGCGCTGGTCTACCGGGTGCACCTGCCGCCCCACGGCCGCGTCGCCGTCGGTGTGGCGGCCCCGCTGACCGGAGCATCGGACTCGCCGAAGCTGCCCGGCCTCGCATCGATGGCCGAGCTGGCCAGGTTGCAGTCCGCGGTGTCGGCCGCGTGGCGCGAGAAGCTCAACCGGTTCTCCATCCGCGTGCCGGCCGAGGGCAAGCCCGTGGTCGACACCCTGCGCTCCGCGCTGGCCCAGATCCTCATGACCCGCGAGGGGCCGCAGCTGCAGCCGGGCACACGCTCCTACTCGCGCTCGTGGATCCGCGACGGCGCCATGATCTCCGAGTCGCTCCTCCGGCTCGGCCACGAGAAGACGGCGGCCGAGTACCTGCGCTGGTACGCGCCCCACCAGTTCGCCAGCGGCAAGGTGCCCTGCTGCGTCGACGCGCGCGGCGCCGATCCGGTGCCGGAGAACGACAGCCCCGGCGAGCTCATCTTCCTGGCCGCCGAGCTCTACCGCTTCACCGGCGACCGGGTGCTGCTCGAGGAGATGTGGCCGCACGTCGAGGCCGCGGCGGGCTACCTCGAGACCATGCGCCAGTCGGAGCGCACCGCGAGGAACCGGACCCCGGCGCGGCGCGCGCTCTACGGCCTCCTGCCGCCGTCGATCAGCCACGAGGGCTACTCGGCGAAGCCGGCCTACTCCTACTGGGACGACTTCTGGGGCCTCATCGGCTACCAGGACGCGACCGCGATCGCCGGGGCGCTGGGCAAGGGCGACGCCGAGGCCCGCCTGGCCGGCCAGCGCGACCAGTTCCGCGCCGACCTCTACGCGTCCCTGCGCGCGGCCGCCGCCCACCACCACATCAAGTACATCCCCGGCGCGGCCGACCTGGGCGACTTCGACGCGACGTCGACCACGATCGCGCTCGCGCCCGGCCGCGAGGGCCCCACCCTGCCCCGCGATCTCCTGGTGCCGACCTTCGAGCGCTACTGGGCGGAGCACAGCGCGCGCGTCGATGGATCCAGGGTGTGGGACGCCTACACGCCGTACGAGCTGCGCGTGGTGGGGACCTTCGTCCGCCTGGGCTGGCGCGAGCGCGCCCACGAGCTGCTCGACTTCTTCTTCGGCCACCGGCGGCCGGTCGCGTGGAATCAGTGGGCCGAGGTGGTGGGCCGGGAGCTGCGCGAGCCGCGCTTCATCGGCGACATGCCGCACGCCTGGGTCGCGTCCGATTACATCCGCTCGGCGCTCGACATGTTCGCCTACGCGCGCGACGCCGACCGGACGCTGGTCCTCGCCGCCGGCCTGCCGCCCGCCTGGCTGGAAGCCGGGGTCGCGGTCGACCGGCTGCGCACGCCGTACGGACCGCTCAGCTACTCCATCTCGCGCTCGGGCCGCCGCGTCACGATGCGGATCAGCGGCCGCGCGCCTCCCGGCGGCATCGCGTTTCCCTGGCCGTGGGACGGCGAGCCCGGCCCGACCACGGTCGACGGCGCGGCGGCGGCGTGGCAGTCGGGTGAGCTCCGCATCGCGCGGCTGCCCGCGCGCATCTCGATCGAGCGGCCGTAGCCCCCCGCCCGGCCGCGCGACCGCCGGCCCGGCCGCCCGCCCCCCACCAGGAGCCGACCATCCATGAGCGACGCGATCCAGTTCCCCCCGGGCTTTCTGTGGGGCAGCTCCACCTCCGCCTATCAGATCGAGGGCTCGCCGCTCGCCGACGGGGCGGGTCCCAGCATCTGGCACCGGTTCGTGCACACGCCGGGCATGGTGGCGGGCGGCGACACCGGCGACGTCGCGTGCGACCACTACCGGCGCTGGGCCGGAGACGTGGCCCTCATGCGCGAGCTCGGAATGCAGGCGTACCGCTTCAGCATCGCCTGGAGCCGCGTCCTGCCGGCCGGCACCGGAGCGGTCAACCGGGCCGGCCTCGACTTCTACGACAGGCTGGTCGACGCGCTGCTCGCGAGCGGCATCGAGCCCCTGGTCACGCTCTATCACTGGGACCTGCCGGCGGCGCTCGACGACCGCGGCGGATGGCTGAATCCCGACATCGCCGGGTGGTTCGCCGACTACGCCGCGGTCGTGTTCCGCCGGCTCGACGGCCGGGTGAAGAAGTGGGCCACGCTGAACGAGCCGTGGGTGGTGGCCGACGGCGGCTACCTGCGCGGCCTGCTGGCCCCGGGGCACCGGAGCCCCTTCGAGGCGCCCATCGTCTCGCGCCAGCTCATGCGCGCGCACGGCGCCGGCGTCCAGGCCTACCGCGCCGAGGGCGCGCACCAGATCGGGCTGGTCGTGAACCTCGAGCCCAAGGTGGCGGCGTCCGACAGCGCGGCCGACGCCGCGGCGGTGGCGCGCGCCGACGCGTACATGAACCGGCAGTACCTCGACCCTGCGCTGCTCGGCACCTGCCCGGCCGAGCTGGCCGACATCTTCGGCCCGGGCTGGACCGAGTGGCCGGCCGAGGACCTGGCGCTGGCGCGCCAGCCCATCGACTTCCTGGGCATCAACTACTACACGCGCGGCGTGACGCGCGGCGACGACGCCGGCTGGCCGACGCGCTCGTCGTCGGTGGTGCAGAAGCGCTCGACCTACACCGAGACGGGATGGGAGGTCCACGCCCAGGCCTTGACCGACCTCCTCGTGCTGGTGAAGCAGCGCTACGGCGACGTGCCGCTCTACATCACCGAGAACGGGGCCGCCTTCTTCGACCCGCCGACGGCCGACGGGGACCGCGTGCGCGACCCGCTGCGGGTCGACTATCTGCGCCGGCACATCCTGGCGGTGCACGCCGCGATCCGCCGCGGCGTGAACGTCCGCGGCTACATGGCCTGGTCGCTGATGGACAACCTCGAGTGGTCGCTCGGCTTCGCGAAACGCTTCGGCATCGTCCACGTCGACTTCGACACCCAGAAGCGCACGCCCAAGGACAGCGCCCGCTTCTACGCGCGCGTCATCGCCACCCACGGCGCCGCGCTCGCCGACGCGGACGCCGGCTGAGCGGAGCGCCGCGCGAGCCGCACCCCGCGCGCCGCACCGCGCGAGCCGCGCGCGGCTCAGCCGCCGTCGGGCTCGCCCAGCTCCTCGGTCGCGGCCCGGTAGAGGCGCACCGGATCGACGTGGCGGTAGCGCTCGGTGCGCAGGCGCAGCGCGGCGACGTGGTCGAGGATCTCCTCGGCCGTCCGGCCCTGGCCGCGCAGCTGCTCCACGCGCTCCTCGATCGCCGCGGCCGTCCCGGTCGGGTGATAGAGGAAGGTGCGGCCGAAGCGGACCTGGCCTTCGAAGCCGATCAGCCGGACCTCGACGACGTCGCCCGGCTCGACCCCGTGGAGGGAGCGCGGCTCCGACACCTCGAACTGGGCGCCGCGGCACAGGTCGCGCGCCGGCACGCGGCCGGGCTGGTGGCGCCCGATCACCACCAGCGCGCGCTGCGAGCGCAGCCACGCCCGCAGCGCCGCGGCCCGGCGCGGGTCGGTCTCGCCGGCCAGCGCGCGCGCACCCGGCGCGCCGCCGGCCCCCTCCCACTCGAAGGCGAACCACTCGAGGAACGCCTGGGTCCACGGCTCCCACAGCTCCTCGTCCTGGCGCACCCGCCCGCGCCGCTCCTCGTAGCGCTCGCGCGCGCCGGCCAGCTCGCCGCTGTCGTCGTCGCCCAGCTGGTGAAACAGATCGTCGGCCACGCGGTAGAGCAGCGCGTCGTCCGGGTCCCCCTCCGCCGTCGTGACCATCGGCTACGCGCGCCCGCGCATCGAGGCCACGAACCGGCCGAACAGGTAGCCCGCGTCGTGCGGCCCGGGGCTGGCCTCGGGGTGGTACTGGATGCCGAACACGGGCTGGCCCTCGACCCCGATCCCCTCCACGGTCTGATCGTACAGGTTGACGTGGGTCCGGTGAACGCCGGCCGGCAGGCCTTCCGCGGCCACCGCGAAGCCGTGGTTCTGCGACGTGATCTCGACCTTGCCGGTGACGATGTCGAGCACCGGGTGGTTGCCGCCGTGGTGGCCGAACGGGAGCTTGAAGGTGCGCGCGCCCAGGGACAGCGCCAGGATCTGGTGGCCGAGGCAGATGCCGAACACCGGCGCGCCCGAGGCCACCAGCTGGGCGACCGCGGCGATGCCGTAGGTGACCGCGGCCGGATCGCCGGGCCCGTTGGACAGGAAGTAGCCGTCTGCCCCGAGCGCGAGCGCCTCCTCGCCCGACGTGGTGGCGGGCAGCACCGTGACCCGGCACCCGGCGTCGCGCAGGAGGCGGAGGATGTTGCGCTTGATGCCGAAGTCGTAGGCCGCGACGTGCAGCTCCGGCGCGGGCAGCGCCCCGGCCCGCGGCTGATCGCTCGGGCACCAGCTCGGCTCGTCCCAGGTGTAGCGGGCGGCGCAGCTGACCCGCGGGACCAGGTCGAGCCCCGCCATGGACGGCGACTCGCGCACGCGCGCGACCAGCTCCTCCTCGCCGGCGGGGCCGGCGGCGATCGTCGAGATGGCGCCGCGCATCGCGCCCTGGTCGCGCAGCGATCGGGTCAGCGCGCGCGTGTCGATGCCCTCGATGCCGACCAGGCCGCTCTCCGCCATGGCCCGGTCGAGCGCCCGCTCGGCCCGCCAGCTCGACGCGCGCAGCGACAGCTCGCGCACGGCCAGGCCGGCGCAGGCCGGCCGCGCCGCCTCCAGGTCCTCCTGGTTGGTGCCGGTGTTGCCGATCTGCGGCGCGGTCATCACGACGATCTGCCCGGCGTAGGAAGGATCGGTGATGATCTCCTGGTAGCCGGTGATGGCCGTGTTGAAGACGACCTCGCCCAGCGTCTCGCCTTCGGCCCCGAAGCCGGTGCCGCGGAACACGCGGCCGTTCTCCAGCACCAGGACGGCCGGTCTGCGGCTCGCGCTCACGGTCGCAGCTCTCCCGGCGGCGCGTCGGCGACGAGACCGGCGCGGTCGAAGCTCGGGCGGCCGCCCATGAGAGTGAGGACCGCGCCGCCGCGCAGCGCGCGCCCCAGGAACGGCGTGTTGCGCGAGCGCGAGCGCAGCGCCGCCGCGTCTGCCGTCCACGCCAGATCGAGGTCGATGACGGCCAGGTCGGCCGCTGCGCCCACCGCCAGCGAGCCCGCCCCGCCGGCGTCCAGGCCGAACACCCGCGCCGGCTGGCAGGTCAAGAGCGCCACGGCGCGCGCGAGGTCGATGACCCCGGCGCGCACCAGGTCGAGCACCAGGGGCAGCGCGGTCTCGAGCCCGATCATGCCGAAGGCCGCGTGGTCGAACTCCACGTCCTTCTCCACCGCCGAGTGGGGCGCGTGATCGGTCGCGATGCAGTCGATGGTGCCGTCGGCCAGCGCCTCGCGCAGCGCCTCGACGTCGCCGGCCGCGCGCAGCGGCGGGTTGACCTTGGCGCGCGTGTCGTAGCCGGGCGGCGCCGCCACCGCGTCGTCGGTGAGGTGCAGGTGGTGCGGCGTCACCTCGCACGACACCGGCAGACCGCGCCGCCTGGCCTGGCGCACCAGGTCGGCCGTGCGCGCGGTCGACACGTGCGCCACGTGGTAGCGCGCGCCGGTCCACTCGACCAGCTCGATGTCGCGCGCCACCATGACCGACTCCGCCTGGGGAGGCTGGCCGCGCAGGCCCAGCCGGGTCGCCACCGCCCCCTCGTTCATGACCCCACCCTCGGCCAGGGCCAGGTCCTCGGCGTGCTGCACCACCGGCAGGTCGAAGGTGCGCGCGTACTCGAGGGCGCGCCGCATGAGCCCGGCGCTCATGACCGGCCGTCCGTCGTCGGACAGCGCGACCACCCCGGCCTCCTTCATCTCCCCGTACTCGGCCAGCGCCTTGCCCTCCAGGCCGACCGAGATGGCGCCGACCGGGCGAACCCGGCACAGGCCGACCTCGCGGCTCCGCCGCACGATGAGATCGGTGACCGAGCGGCAGTCATTGGGCGGCACGGTGTTCGGCATGCAGCAGACCGTGGTGAATCCGCCGAACGCCGCGGCCGCCGAGCCGGTCGCGATATCCTCCTTGTACTCCTGGCCGGGCTCGCGCAGATGAACATGGAGGTCGACCAGCCCGG
>DATFRY010000237.1:0-11695 GCA_035262925.1 Kofleriaceae bacterium
ACTCGGATAGGGTTCCTCGCGCGGTGAGGAGGATGACGGTAGCAGTCGCTGGCGGCGCCGAGACTCGGCGACCCCGTACATGGTTTGGCTGCCTCCTCCCGCGCGAGAGAGCCCGGTTAAGGAGATTCATGTCGCCCGCCCTTGCCGCGAAGCCGCTGATCCTGCTGGGTGCGCTCGCGCTCGCTGCCACCGGATGCGGCCCGAACAGCGACCAGAAGGGCAGCGCGGCCGCGGATCAGCCGGCCGGCAAGGTGGTCGACCTGAGCGGCGCGGTCGAGGCGGCCCGCGAGGGCGGCAAGGCGCGCGCCCTCACCAGCGGCGACTCGGTCTACCGCGACGACACCGTGACGACCGGGCCCGACGGCGCGGTCACCATCCTCCTGGCCCACAACCAGGCGCGCTGGAGCCTGACCGCGGGCCGCAGCCGCCGGGTCGACCGCTCGGCCGCATGGCGCGCCGAGGCCGGCAGCGGATCCGCGTCGGCGTTCGACGACGACTCGGCGCTGCCGACGTCGTCGGCCGGGCGCCACAGCGAGCCGACGGCGGGAGACACCCAGGCGACCGCTGCGCAGCCGGCGCCGGCCCCCGCGGACGAGACGCGCGTCGCCGAGGCGCCGCCGCCGCCGCGCGAGTCGAGCGGCAAGCCGCACAGGCGCGCGGGCCGGAAGCTGGAGCAGCCGGCCAGTGGAGGAGGAGGCGACGACGGCGTGAAGTCGCGCGGCATCGCGCTCGGCGAGGTGCCCGCGGCGCCGGCGCCGGGCGGCGCGTCGGAGGCGACCGGCGGCGCGGCGGCCGAGCCGCCCCTCGCGGTGCCAGGCGATGAGCGCGCGCGTCTCGGCGCGCTCGCGGTCAGCGGCTCGCGCGGCAAGAAGGAGCTCGGGGTCGAGCTGGCCAGCGCGCTCGGCGAGGCGGCCGACCTGTGCGCGCGCTACGCCTCGCAGACGGGCGACGTGGCCGTCGCGTTCGACATCGGCAGGAAGGGCGACGTGGCCGCCATCAAGGTGAGCGGCCCGCGCCGCCTGGTCGGCAAGGTCGGCGCCTGCCTGCGCAAGCGAGTGGAGGAGCTCAGCTTCCCCGCCCGCCGCGAGGGCACCACTCACGTGCGCCAGACCATCCGGTTCGAGGTACCGTAGCGGCCATGCGACTGGCCAACCTCGGCGGGCTCGCCGTCCGCATCACCGGTGGCAGCGACGGATCGGGAGGCGGCGATGGGCCCGTGGTCGTGCTCATGCACGGCTTCGGCGCCGGGTCGGACGATCTCGTCCCGCTGGCCGACGTGTTCGCCGCACCCGACGGGACCCGCTTCGCATTCCCGGGCGCGCCGCTCGCGCTGCCCGGACTGTGGGGCGCGGGGCGGGCCTGGTGGATGATCGACCTCGCCCGCTTCGAGCGGGTGACGCGCGGCGACGTCGCCGAGCTGGCCGACGACGTGCCGGAGGGCCTGGCCGACGCGCGCGAGCAGGTGGTGGCGATGCTCGACGGGCTCGAGTCGCTGCTCGGCGTGTCGGGTGAGCGCGTCGTGCTCGGCGGCTTCTCGCAGGGCGCGATGCTGGCCTGCGACGTGGCGCTGCGCTCGCGCCGGCCGCTGGGCGGCCTGCTCCTCATGTCGGGCGTGATGCTGTGCCGCCCCGAGTGGCTGCGCCTCCTGCCCGGGCGGGCCCGGCTGCGGGTCTTCCAGTCGCACGGCAGCCAGGACCCGCTCCTGCCGTTCGCGCTGGCGACCGAGCTCAAGGACGCGATGACCGCCGCCGGGCTCGCGGTCGACTGGCTCGAGTTCGTCGGCGGCCACGAGATCCCGCCGCAGGTGGTGAGCGGCGCGTCTGCCTTCCTCGCGCGCGCGCTCGGCTGATCGCCCGCCGGGCGCGAAGACCGCGCGACCGCCGGGCACGCGCGGTCGCGAGGGCGGCGGGCCAGGCCAGTGCTACCCCCTCCAGCGGTGGACGAGACCGACCAGCTCTCCGTCGCCGAGACGCTGGCAGAGAGGCTCGAGCAGATCGCGGCGCGCGCCGCGCCACGCCAGGTCGTCGACCGTCTCGATGCCGAGCGGCGCGTCGGTGCGCAGGGTGGCGAGCTGGCGGTAGAGCAGGGCGGCGGGGCGAGCCGCGGCCAGGGTGGCGGCCAGGTTGCGCGCGCTCCGCACCGTGACCTCCCACTGGCCCGGGTCGGACGGGATGTCCTCGATGTGGCCGTAGCGCGCCAGCACCGCCGACGCCGAGCGGGCGCCCCATCCCCGCAGGCCCGGGATGCCGTCGGCGTCGTCGCCGACCAGCGCCAGGTAGTCCGGGATCGAGGCCGGGCCGATGCCGAAGCGGCGCGCGACGCCGTCCTCGTCCATCGTGCGGCTGCGCATGCGGTCGAGGCAGATGACGCGCTGGCCGCGCACGCACTGGGCGAAGTCCTTGTCGGGCGAGGCGATGACGACCTGGTCGACGCGCGGGTCGGCGGCGGCGAGGGCCGCCGCGCTGGCGATGGCGTCGTCGGCCTCGAACTCGATCATCGGCCACACCACCAGGCCGAGCGCGGCCGCCGCCTCCTCGGCGAGCGGGAACTGGGCCACGAGATCGTCGGGCAGGCCCTCGCCGGTCTTGTAGCCGGCGAACATCTGGTTGCGGAACGACTCGATGACCGTGTCGAACGCGGCGCCGGCGTGGCTCACCGACTCGCTGCGCAGGAGCGCGAGCAGGCTGCGCGCGATGCCGCGCACCGCGCCCACCTCGCGGCCGTCGGGCGCCTTCGCGGACGGCGCGCCGAAGTAGGAGCGAAACAGCTCGAAGGTTCCGTCGATGAGGTATGGCTTGAACACTGGACCGGTTCGGGCGAAAAAGTCGCCATGCGTCTTTTACCTCCTCTCGCCTGCGCGCTGGGTGCGATGTCGGCCGCTTCTGGCTGCGGGTCGGGGACGCCGGCGCCGGGAGCGCCGTCCGGCGGCGCCGGCGGGGGCGGTGGCGGCGGCGGGGGGACGGGTGGGAGCGCGAGCCCGGGCGGGACCGCCGCGCCGCCCGCGCAGCCGGCCCTGGCCGGGCAGGCGGCGGCCGGGGTCGAGGACGCCGGGCTCGCCGCCCTCCTGCGCGAGCACTGGGAGTGGTCGATGGAGCGGTCCCCGGTGTGGGCCACCACGCTCGGCGACCACCGCTTCGACGACCGCCTCGACGACAACTCGGCCGAGGCGATCGCGGCGGAGCGCGTCCGCGTGCGCGACTTCCTGGGCCGCGCGAAGGCGCTGCCGGCCGACTCGATGTCGCACGGCGACCGCATCACGCTCGAGCTCCTGGTCAGCGACCTCGAGTCGCGAGTCGCGACCGAGATCTGCGAGAACCACCTGTGGAACGTGTCGGCGCGCTCCAACCCGGTCGCGGACCTGAACGTCCTGCCCGAGATGCACACGATCGCGACGCCGGCCGACGCGCACAGGCTCATCGCGCGCTACCGGCAGATATCGCGCTCGGTCGACAACAGCATCGCCCACCTGCGCGACGGGGCGCGCCAGGGGCTGGTCGCCGGCGCCGAGTCGGTGCGCCGCACCATCGCGCTGGTCGAGGGCCAGCTGGCCGCGCCGCTCGACAGGTGGCCGCTGGTCGAGCCGGCCGCCGCGCCGCGCCCCGGCTGGGGCGACGGCGAGCAGGCCCGCTTCGCGTCCGAGCTGCGCCGCGTCGTCGACACCGAGGTGCGCCCGGCCTTCGCCCGCTACCGCGCGGTGCTGGCCGACGAGATCCTCCCGCACGCGCGCGGGGCCAAGAAGGTCGGCGTCGGCCACCTGCCCCACGGCATGGCCTGCTACAAGGCGCGCATCGTCGAGCACACCGGGCTCGATCGCAGCCCGGCCGAGCTGCACAGGCTGGGACAGGCCGAGATCGCGCGCATCAACCGCGAGATGGTGGAGCTGGGCCGCAAGCTGTTCGGCAGGTCCGGGGGCGGCAGCCTGGCGGCCGTGATCCGCAAGCTGCGCACCGATCGCGACCTCTACTATCGCGACGCGCAGGAGATCATGAGCGCGGCACAGACAACGCTGGCCGCGGCGAAGAGCCGGGTGCCCGCGTTCTTCGGCCGCCTGCCGCGGACCGACTGCGTGGTCGAGCAGATCCCGGACTACGAGGCCCCGTTCACCACGGTCGCCTACTACCGCGAGCCGCACTTCGACGGCACCAAGCCGGGCGAGTACTTCGTCAACATCTACAAGCCGGAGGTGCGGCCGCGCTTCGAGATGCAGGCGCTCACCTTCCACGAGTCGATCCCGGGCCATCACCTGCAGATCGCGCTCGGCCAGGAGCAGGCCGACCTGCCCGCGTTCCGCCGCTTCGTCGGCTCGACGGCGTTCGTCGAGGGCTGGGCGCTCTACACCGAGCGGCTGGCCGACGAGATGAAGCTCTACTCCGGCGACCTCGACCGCATGGGCATGCTCAGCTACGACGCCTGGCGCGCGTCGCGCCTGGTGGTGGACACCGGCATCCACGCCATGGGCTGGACGCGCGAGGAGGCCGAGAAGTACATGCGCGAGCACACCGCGCTCACCGACGAGAACATCCGGAACGAGGTGGACCGCTACATCAGCTGGCCCGGCCAGGCGCTGGCCTACAAGGTCGGCCAGCTCGAGATCTGGCGCCTCCGCCGCGAGGCCGAGCAGGCGCTCGGCCCGCGCTTCGACCTGCGCCGCTTCCACGACGTGGTGCTGCAGAACGGGGCGGTGACGCTGCCGGTCCTCGCGGGCGAGGTGAAGCGATGGATCGAGGAGGAGGCGCGGCGATAGCCCCGCGGCGGTGGCGCCGCGGCATGCGGGCACGACGGCGCCGCCGCGCCGCCCGGTCCGGATCGCGCTCGCCCCTCGCCGCGAGATCGCCCGGCGCGACGCGCTCGCGCTGGCCGCGTCGCCCGATGGAGGGTATGAAGGTTCCGGCGGCCGGGCTGCGGAGAGCCCGGTCGAGCGGCTCGAACCGGCAAATTTGCAGGGCCACGGTAATGAACTGGGACGACCTGCGCTTCCTCATCGCCATCCACCGCCACCGCAGTCATGCCCGCGCCGCGCATGCCCTCGGGGTCGACGCCACCACCGTCGGCCGCAAATTGCGCGCCCTCGAGGGGGCGATGGGCGCGCGCCTGGTCCGCCGCGTGGCCGACGGCCATGCCCTGACGCCGGCGGCCGAGGCGCTGCTCCCCAGCCTCGAGCAGATCGAGCTCCACGCGATCGCGCTCGAGCGCCGCGCGCGCGGCAACGCCGAGAAGGTCGGCGGCACCGTGCGCCTCAGCGCCGGGGACGGGCTGATGAGCCACGTGCTGGTGCCGGGGCTGCCGCGGCTGCGCGCCCTGCACCCGGAGCTGCGCGTCGACCTGGTCCCCGATCTCGAGGCGGTCGACCTCGCGCGCCACGAGGCGGACGTCGCGCTGCGCCTGTCGCGGCTGTCGTCGCCGGCGCTGGTGGCGCGCCGGCTGGCCACGCTGACCTACGGCGTCTACGCCGGCGAGAGCTATCTGCGCGTGCGGCGGCCGCCCGCGGCGCTCGACGACCTCGCGGCCCACGACTGGGTGGGCTACGTGCAGGACGCGAGCAAGCTGCGGCCGTCGCGCTGGCTGTGGCGCTACGTGCCGCGCAGCCGGGTGGCGGTGCGCGCGACGACCACGACCGCGGTCCTTCACGCATGCGCGGCCGGCCTCGGCCTGGCCATCCTGCTGACCTGCATCGCGGACGGCGACCCGCGGCTCGTCCGCGTGCTGCCGCAGTCGGGGGTGCCCGGCGAGGCGTTCGTGGTCCATCACAAGGAGGACAGCGACAGCGCGAGGGTGAGGGTGACGGTGGAGTGGCTGAAGGAGATCCTCGCCGGCGGCTGAGTCGGCGCTGGTCGGCGACCGCCGTCGCCGCGCCGCGGCGCCGCCTCGACCGGCCCAGGTAGGTCGACCTCGCGCAGCCCGGCCCGTGCCGTCCGGCCGAGGGGCGGCGGTGGCGAACGGGCTGGCCAGATGCTCGCGCAGCAGACACAATCCACCCAAGGGAGGTGCTGGGTGATGCTGGCGGCCTATCTCACTGCGCTGATCGTGGGCGGCGTGCTGGTGGCGGTCTCGCTGGTCGCCGGCGATCACCACGACGCCGGCGGTCACGCGGCGAATGGCGACGGTCACGCCGCCTCGCACGCCACGCACGGCGGTGAGGTGGCCGGCGGCGCCGCGCTCGACGCGCTGCTCGGCTGGGTGCCGCTCGGGTCGCTCCGGTTCTGGACCTTCTTTGCCGCGTTCTTCGGCCTGACCGGCACCGCGCTCGACCTGCTCGCGCACACGGCGCCGGTCGCCACCGCCATCGCGGCGACGGCGATCGGCTACGGCGCCGGCCTCGCGCTGACCCGGACGATCCGCTCGCTGCAGCGCACGTCGAGCGACAGCTCGCTGTCGCCGGACGATCTGGTCGGAGCCACCGCCCGGGTGCTGGTCCCGCTCGCCGCCGGTCGCACCGGCAAGGTCCGGCTGCACCTCAAGGACCGCACCGTCGATCTCCTGGCCGAGACCCAGGAGACGGTGGAGCTCGCGGCCGGCGAGCGCGCGCTGGTCATCGCCGTCCCGCGCGACGGGCGCGCCGTGGTCGCCCGCATCGACAAGGTCGACCTCGGCTGAGCAGCTGCCCGCCGAGCGCCCCGGCCGGGCCGAGCGAGCCGGCCCAGCCGAGCCGAGATGATCCGAGCCGGTCCGAGCGTATCCGGACCGAAGCGAACACTGGAGGAGGAGAGTCATGGAGTCACTGGTTCAGACGCTGCAGCACTCCGGCGGGACCATCGCCGTGGTGGCCGGGTCGGCGCTGGCAGGCGCGTTCCTGCTCATCGCACTGCTGAAGAGCCTGCTCTACGTGTGCCCGCCCAACAGCGTGCTCATCTTCTCCGGCCGCACCCGCGTGGCCGAGGACGGTCGCAGGGTCGGCTTCCGCGTGGTGTTCGGCGGCCGCGCGGTCCGCATCCCGGTCCTGGAGGAGGTCCGCGCCATGAGCCTCACCAACATCTCCGTGGCCATGAGCGTCAGCGGCGCCTACTCGGAGGGGGCAGACGGCGCGCTCGGCATCCCGCTGTCGGTGCACGCGGTCGCCAACGTCAAGGTGTCGTCCGACCCGCGCTACATCGGCAACGCGATCGAGCGCTTCCTCGGCCGCGACCGCCAGGAGATCGCCCGGGTGGCCAAGGAGACGCTCGAGGGCAACCTGCGCGGCGTGGTGGCCAAGATGACGCCGGAGGAGGTCAACGAGGACCGGCTCAAGTTCGCCAGGAGCCTGGCCGAGGAGGCGGAGGACGACCTCGAGAAGCTGGGCCTCCACCTCGACACCCTCAAGATCCAGCACGTGGCCGACGACCGCACCTACCTCGAGTCGCTGGGCCGGCGGCGCATCGCCGAGGTGATCCGCGCGGCCGAGGTGGCCGAGTCGGACGCGCAGCGCGCTGCGCAGGAGGCGGAGGCGGCGGCCAAGGCCCGCGGCGAGGTCGCCGTGACCAACGCGCACGCCAACATCCTGCGCAAGCAGAACGAGCTGCGCCAGATCAAGGCCGAGCTCGACGCCGAGGCGCGCAGCGAGGAGGAGCGCGCCATCGCCGCGGCCAGCGCCGCCCGCGCCGAGGCCGAGAAGGAGCTGCAGTCCATCCGCGGCACCCTCGAGCAGCTTCGCCTGGCGGCCGACGTGACCATCCCGGCCGACGCCGCGCGCCAGGTGCAGGAGCTGGCCGCCGCCGGTCGCGCGGCCTCCATCGAGGCCGACGGGCGCGCCATGGCCGAGGCGCTGTCCACCGTCGCCGAGGCCTGGACCGAGAGCGAGGGCAAGGCGATGGACATGTACGTCCTGCAGAACATCGAGGAGATCTTCGCCCAGGTGGCGCGCGCCGCGCGCAACCTCGAGGTGCGCCACGTCAGCCTGATCGACTCGGGAAGCGGCGAGACGCTGCCGGCCTACGTGAGCGCGTTCCCGGCCGCGGTGTCGCAGCTCCTGGCCGAGATCACGCGGGCGACGGGCGTCGACATCACCCGCGCGATGACCGGGGCGGTCGCCGCCGACACCCAGCCGGCGCAGGGAGGTGACTCGTGACCGCCGTCTTCCTGGTGCTGGCCGCGATCGCCCTGGTGGCCGCGTTCACCATCCTCCTGGTCGTCACCCGCCTCATCTACATCTGCGCGCCCAACGAGGTGCTCATCTTCTCCGGCGCGCGCCGGAGCGTGGGCGAGCGCTCGCTGGGCTACCGCCTGGTGCAGGGCGGGCGCGGCGTGCGGGTCCCGCTGCTCGAGCGGGTCGACCGCATGGACCTCACCAACATGATCATCGAGCTGCGCGTGCTCGGCGCCTACTCCAAGGGGGGCATCCCGCTCAACGTCGAGGGCGTGGCCAACCTCAAGATCGCCGGCTCCGAGCCGATCATCGGCAACGCCATCGAGCGCTTCCTGGGCAAGTCGCGCGAGGACGTGATGAAGGTCGCGCGCGAGACGCTCGAGGGCAACCTGCGCGGCGTGCTGGCCACCCTCACGCCGGAGGAGGTCAACCGCGATCGGGTCAAGTTCGCCCAGGAGCTCCTGACCGAGGCGGACAAGGATCTGCAGTCGCTCGGCCTCGAGCTCGACACGCTCAAGATCCAGAACGTGTCCGACGACAAGAGCTTCCTCGATTCGCTCGGCCGGGCGCAGTCGGCCGAGCTGGTCATGCGCTCGCGGGTCGCCGAGGCGGAGAACCACGCCATGTCGGCCGAGCGCGCGGCCGCCAACCTCCAGACCCAGGAGATCGCGCGCCTCGAGGCGGAGATCGCGATGGCGCGCGCCGACGCCAAGAAGCGCATCCTGGACGCGCAGACCAAGAAGCTGGCCCTGGTCGCGGAGGAGCGCTCGCACGTGACCGCTGCCGTGGCCAAGGCCAGCGCCGAGGTCGACGTGCAGAAGGCGCGGCTCGAGCAGGTGCGCCTGCAGCTCCTGGCCGACCAGATCAAGCCGGCCGAGGCGGACAAGCAGAGCAAGATCGAGGCGGCGCGCGGCAAGGCGGCGCAGATCATCGAGAACGGCCGCGCCACCGCCGCGGCGCTGCGCCAGATGGCCGACACGTGGCATCGCTCGGGCGAGAGCGCGCGCCAGATCCTCCTGGCCCAGAAGCTGTCAGGCCTGGTCGGCCAGCTCATGAGCACCGTGAGCGCGCTGCCCATCGACAAGGTCACGTTCATCGACCGCGCGCTCACCGACGGCGGCAACAACCTCGCGGTCAAGGCGACGGTCGCCTCCGAGCAGCTCAAGCACACGCTCGGGGTCGACGTGCCGGCCCTGCTGTCGCGCCTCGGGGCCGGCGCCCCGCAGACGCCGGAGGCGCAGGGCGCGGCCGCCCGGCCGGCGCCCCCGCGGCCGGCGGTGGCGCCGGTGCCGCCGGTCGCGCCGGGGTCGCCGGTGCCCCCCGGGCCGCCGGCGCCGCGGCGCAACGGGTGAGGCCGGGCCGCCCGGGGGGCGCGATCGGGCCCCGGGTCAGAGGCTGAGGCCGACGCGGCGGCGGGCGATGAGGCAGTTCTCGCCGCCGCGCTCGAACTCGCGGCACGGCCGCGGCCGGTCGGCGTAGATGGTGCAGGCGAACGGCTCGTGGTCGCCGGCGCCACCGGCCAGGGCCGCGCAGCGATCGCCGCTGCGCCGGAGCTCCACGTAGTCGCCCCGGTCGACGACGAGCTCGGGGCGGAGCCGCACCACCGGATCGTCGCGGTCGACGGTGACCGAGTGGTAGGCGGCCCGGCAGCAGGCGCCGCACTGCTGGCAGTCGAGCGGCGCCGGCTCCCAGCGCGCGCAGCCCGGCCACGCGGCCGCCACCGCCGCCGGATCGGGCCCGGCCTGGCGGCACAGCCCGGCCGCGTCGCGCCACGCGCAGCCGCCGCACGCGCGATCGGGCAGCGGCGACGGCGGCAGCCCCGTCGGATGCGGCGGCGGCGCGGCAGCGGCCAGCGCGTAGAGCGTGGCCGGCTCGGCGAAGCGGGCCGCGCCGCGCACGACCTCGGCGGTGGCGGCGAGCGCCGCCTCCAGGTGGGGACCCCACGGCGGCTTGTCGGCGCGCCGCAGCCCCATCACCGCGGCGACCACCTCCGGGTGGCGGCGCGGCGCGAGCGGATCGGCCGGCAGCCGATCGTGGAACGCGCGGTAGTCGGTGGTGGGGGCGAGGAAGCGGCGCAGCCCGTGGCGGTCGGCCAGGTGCGCCTGCAGCCGGAGGCACGCGTGCTCGCGTGCCTCGTCGCGCGGGCCGGTGTTGTCGAGGCCCCAGTCCGGCCGCGCGAACGCGTCGGGACCCTCGACCAGCGAGTGGCAGAGCTCGTGGAAGATCATCTGCGCCAGGCAGTCGTCGGCGTCGAGGGTGGCCGGCTCGCCCAGCCGGAGCGTTCGGCGCCCGTCGGTCGACGCGTACACCTCGCCGCTGCGCTCGACCCGCAGGCCGATGCGGCCGGCGGCGACCAGCCAGATCTGGTCGAGCGGATCGGCGTAGCGGTGGGTCACGGGTCTCATGATGCCGGCCCGGATCATAGGGGATGGCCGGGGACGGCGCGGGGTGTCGCGGATCTCCACGCGGCCGCCGTCCGGGCGCCGGAAATCGCGCCAGGCCGCCGCCGGGGGCCCGTGAGATCGCGGGCCTGGCCCTGGCACGGTGCCTGCTCCTCTCTTCCGGCCTGGCACCCAGGAGGACGTCGATGCGATGCGCGCGAGCTCTGGCTGGTCTGGTCTTCACACTCCCACTCGTCTTCGCCGCCTGCGGCGGTGGCGATGACGATGGCGGCGACGACGAGGCGACCGACGACACGGGGACGGACGGCAGCGCGCAGGACCAGGTCACCTGGAACAAGGACATCGCGCCGCTGGTGGCCGAGCGCTGCGGGTCCTGCCACCGCGAGGGCGGGATCGGGCCGTTCTCGGTCGAGACCTACGACGCCGCGGCCCCCTTCGCCCCGCTCATGGTGAAGCGGGTCGAGGCGGGCGAGATGCCGCCCTGGGACGCGGTGTCGACCGACGACTGCGAGCCGCGCTTCGCGTGGCGCGACGACCCGCGCCTGAGCGACGACGAGCAGGCCCTCCTCGGCGCGTGGGTCGACGCCGGCGCGCCGGAGGGCGATCCGGCGAGCGCCGCGCCGGTGCCGGAGCCGCCCGGCCAGGACCTGGCCGACATCACCCACCGGGTCGCGCCCGAGGTCGGCTACGCCACGTCGGGTGACAGCGACGAGTTCGTCTGCTTCGTCCTCGATCCCAAGATCGCGGTGGACAGCTGGATCACCGGCCTCCACATGGTGCCGTCGCTCCTCGAGGTGGCGCACCACGGCGTCCTGACCGTGGTGCCGCCGGCGGGGCAGGCGGACATCCTGTCGCGGGTGGGTCCGGACGGCCACTTCGACTGCTTCGGCGGCGTGACCGCGCCCGGCTCCTACTTCGCCGGCGTGTGGGTGCCGGGCGCGCAGCCGTTCGAGACCCCCGAGGGCGTCGGCATCCCGCTGGTCGCCAACTCGCTCCTCGTCCTGCAGATGCACTATCACCCGGCCGGCAAGGAGCACGACCCCGACGCCACCGAGGTGCAGCTGCGCGTGACCGAGGATCCGCCCGAGAAGCAGCTCCTGTTCACGGCGGTCGGCAACATCGAGACGCCGCCCATCCTCCTGCCCGGCCCCGACGACGACGGCGCGGTCGAGTTCCGCATCCCGGCCAGCGTCGCCGGCCACACCGAGACAATGCGCTTCCCCATCCCCATCCC
>DATFRY010000238.1:0-13170 GCA_035262925.1 Kofleriaceae bacterium
CGATGGCATGATCCAGGAGACCCGACGCTGTCACTACGACGCCGCGTCCGCGGTCTGTGGCGAGGCCGGCGCCTCGACGGATCCCGCGCGCTGCCTCACCTCGGCGGAGGCAGCGGTGGTGAACAAGATCTGGGATGGTCCGCGCCGTCCGGGCGCGAGCACGAAGATGTGGGTCGGGTGGGAGCGCGGGACGCAGGGCGTCTTCGGTATCACGCCGGCGACGACCGGAGCGCCCACGCTGTTCGGCGAGCAGATCGATCGGTACTGGGTCCATCGCGATCCGACCTTCAACTGGCGATCCATCAGCGAGGACGAGTTCTTCGCCGAGCAGATCGACCTGACCAGGCAATTCTCGCCGTTCATCGGGTCCGACTCGCCCGATCTGCACTCGTTCAAGGCCCACGGCGGCAAGATGATCGTCAGCTACGGCAACCAGGATCAGATCATTCCGCCCAACGGCCACTTTCACTACATGCAGCGCCTGTTCGCCTCGATGGGCGGCGTCAGGAGAACGCAGGACTTCTACCGCTACTACGTCTTCCCGATGGCCTCCCACTGTGGCGGCGCGGGGATGACGAACACGGTGCTGTTCGATGCGCTCGTGAACTGGGTCGAGAACGGCGTCGAGCCGGACCATCTGATCGCGCAGGTCAATCCCACTCGCACGCGCAAGGTGTGCATGTATCCCGACGTTCCCGTCTACACGGGCTCCGGGAGCACCGACGACGAGGCCAGCTTCGTCTGCCAGACGAAGGCGCAGGACGACCCCACCCTGCTCGAGCAGGAAGCCGGGCTGCTCGACGGGAAGGGACCGCTGCGCCGGGATGTCGACATCGACGAGCTACCCTGGTAAACGCGCCGCGGCGCGATGGGCCCTCCGCAGCTCAATCCTCGAGCTGGCCGAACGCGCCGCGCTCGAGGTCGCCGAACGCCTGGACGATCTCGCGCTGGCTGTTCATGACGAACGGGCCGTATTGCACCACCGGCTCGTCGATCGGCAGGCCCGAGAGGACCAGGAGGTGGGCGTCGGCGCGCGCTTCGATCGCGATCTGCTCACCGTCGCGGGCGAACAGGACCAGGTCGCCCTCGCGCCCGGTGCGCCCCTGGACCTCGATCGCGCCCTTCATGACCAGGACCGCCGCCGTGTGCGGCGCCGGGAACGACAGGGGGAGCGCTCCGCCGGTCGCGAGCCTCACATCGTGGAGGTCGATCGGCGTGAAGGTGCGGGCCGGGCCGCGGACGCCGCGGTACTCACCGGCGATGACCCGGACCTCGCCGGCGCCCCCGGGCAGCGCGACGATGCCCATCTGGCCGGCGAGCAGGGCCTGGTAGCGCGGCGCGTCCATCTTGTGAGCGGCGGGCAGGTTGACCCAGAGCTGGGCCATGTGGAACGGGCCGCCGGTCCTGGCGTAGCCGGCCTCGTGATACTCCTTGTGGAGCACGCCCGACGCCGCGGTCATCCACTGCACGTCGCCCGGCCCGATGATCCCGCCGCCACCGGCGCTGTCGTGATGGGCGACGCTGCCTTGCCAGGCCAGGGTGACGGTCTCGAAGCCGCGGTGCGGGTGCACGCCGACGCCGCGCGGCGTGCTGGTCGGCGCGTAGTCGTACGGCGGGTGGTAGTCGAGGAGCAGGAACGGGCTCAGCTTGCGGACCGCGTCCGGGATCGCGTGGAAGTAGCCCGCCACGCGAAAGCCGTCGCCGACCCAGTGAAGTGGCGGCGCGCGGTGGATGCCGTCGATCGAGCGCTGCCGCGCGGCGGCGGGCGCGAGCCGGGCCGAGGGAGCGGAACGGTTCGAGGTGGTGGTGCTCATGGGGTCTCCTCCTGGCGAGAGAGGATGGACATCCGGCGCGCCAGCAACAATCCCGGACCGCGAGATGGACTGTTCCGCCGACGAGCACAATGTGCCCGCCGCCGCGTCGCCCGTCCGGGTCAGCCGGGCCGGACGGCGCGAGTGGCGCGGCGGCCCCGTCGGCGCGGCGCATCGGCCGCGCGTCCGCAGCTCGCGATCGCCGCCTCGCTGGCCGCGGCGGCGGCGCGGTCTCCGGACGCCAGGTGGAGCTCGCGCGCGCGCCGGAGCGGCTCGATCGCCTCGCGGCAGCGGCCCAGGTCGCGCAGGGTCAGGCCGAGCCCGTCGAGCGGTGCGCGCAGGTTGGGGTAGCGGGGACCGTATGCCTTCTCGAAGATGCGGGCGCCGCGCCGGTAGAGCGCCTCCGCGTCGCCGAGGCGCCGCTGGGCGCGCGCGATGTCGCCGAGGGTGTTGAGGCCGGCGACCAGCTCGTAGCTGTCCGGGCCGAGCACCCTCTCGTCGATCGCCAGCGAGCGCTCCAGGGTCGCGCGCGCGCGGCCGAGCTCTCCCTTCTTCTGCAGGAGGATGCCCAGGTTGGCGAGCGCGGAGGACGTGGTCGGCGAGTCGGGGCCGAACACGCGCTCGCGGATGGCCAGCGCGCGGCCGAAGTAGTCGAGCGCCAGGTCGAGCTCGCCGTCGTCGGCCACCAGGCGCCCCATGAGGTTGTAGACGCTGGCCACGTCCGGGTGGGCCGGTCCGTAGGCGCGCTCGACGATGGCGAGCGCGCGGCGGTAGGTGGCGAGCGCGAGGTCGCGCTTGCCGAGCAGGTCGGCCTGGATGGCGCCGAGCATGCGCAGCGGCTGGGCCACGATCGGAGCCTCCGGGCCGACCGCCCGCTCGACCAGGGCGACCGCGCGCTCTGCGTGGGCGAGGGCGCCCGCACCGTCGCCGGCGTCGTACGCCGCCATCGCGCGGTAGATCTCGATCCGCGCCCGCCGCTTTCCGTCGCCCGAGCGGGCCAGGAGCAGCTCGGCGCCGAGCTCCCACGCGCTCGCCTCGGCCGTCCGGTTCTGCTCGGAGCCGATGAAGTCCATGAGCTCGAGCGCGGCGTCGATGAGGACGTCGGTGGCGCCCGCGGCGGCGGCCAGCCGCGCCGACTCGAGCAGGCTGCGCTCGGCCGGCTCGCGCTGGTCCTGCTTGCGCTGGTTGACGCCCAGGCGCTGGAGCACGCGGGCGCTGCGCACCGGATCGCCGAGCGCGCGCGCGGCCGCCTCGCCGCGGTCCAGGAGCGCGCGCTCGCCCGGCAGATCGGCCAGCGTGCGGCTCGCCTCGGCGCGGGAGACCACGGCGTCGATCTCGGCGGCGCGGCGCGCCTCAGGCCCGGGTGGGTAGGCGCGAGGGGTGCCGCGCGCGGCCACCATCGCGGCGCTGCAGTCGTCGCCGCGGGGAAGGGCGTCGGCCGCCTGCACCGCGCGGGCGAGGACCTCGTCGCCCGGCCGCTGCGCCAGCCGCGCGACCAGCGCGTCGAGCTGGCCGAGCGTCTCCCCCATGCACATCGTGCGCGCGTCGAGCAGCGCCTCCGACTGCACGCCGCGCACGCGGGTCGCCCGGCACGCCTCGGTGCGCGCGGCCGACCAGTCGCGCACCCGGCGGTCGATGACCGCGGCGAAACGATCGAAGTCGGCGGCTCCGGCGGCGCCGAACGAGGCGCGGACCTGGGCGCGGCGGGCCGGGCTCCACGCGCGCTCCACCTCCGGATCGCCGCCCGCGCACGGCGTCGGCTCCGCGCCGCGCGCCCACAGGAGCGCGGCCACGGCTGCGCCCGCGACCCCGACCGCGGCGGCGAGGCGGATCCTGCCGGCGCGCGGGGCCGCCGCCCGCTCGAGCGCGGCCACGAGCGCGTCCATCGACGGGAACCGGCGCGCCGGCGACTCCGCCAGCGCGGTGGCGAGAACCCGGCGGACGCGCGGCGGGACGTGCCGGCCGGGAAGGGGAGGGGCCAGCTCGCCGCCGGCGATCGCCGCGCGCATCTCGGTCAGGGCGCCCGCGAACGGTCGCGTCCCGGCCAGCGCCTCGTACGCGGCCACCGCGAAGCTGAACTGGTCGCTCCGCTCGTCCGCCGCGTGCCCCTCGAGCTGCTCCGGCGCCATGTATCCGGGCGTCCCGGCGACCAGCCGGACGGCGCGCCCGGCGGTCGACTCGGCGGCGCCGTCGAGGAGGGCGAGCCCGAAATCGGTGACGCGCGCGCGTCCGTCCTCGCCGACCAGCACGTTGGCCGGCTTGAAATCGCGGTGCACGATGCCGGCCGCGTGCGCGGCGGCCAGCCCGCGTCCGGCCGCGGCGCAGACCGCGGCGATCTCGCGCGGCGACCGGCTCGCCGCCCACTCGCACAGCGTGGCCCCCTCGACCAGCTCCATCGCCACGAACACCTGCTCGCCCCAGGTGCCGACGTCGAACACCGTCACCACGTTCGGATGGGCGAGCCGCGCCATCGTCATCGCCTCGCGCTGCAGCCGCTCGCGCGCCGCCGACCCGGCCGCGCGCCACAGCTCCGGCCGCAGCACCTTGAGCGCGACGCGGCGGTCCAGCTCCGGGTCGTAGCCGAGCGCCACCTCGCCCATCCCGCCGCGCGCGATCCGCCGAAGGACGATGAAGCGGCTCACCCGGGCGCCCGGGACCAGGACGTCGACGTCGTCGCCCGCCCCGGCGTCGCCGCTGTTCAGCACGACGCCGCGCGACTGCGGCGAGCGGGCCAGAGACGACACGTGCAGCCGGCACCCGGCGCAGCTGTCCAGGTGCGCCTCGAGCCCGCTCACCTCGTCCGCCACCATCGCGCCGTCCATGTACGCGGCGATGGTGTTGTGGCCGGGACAGGGCATCGCGGGACACCGCACGCTACCAGAACGGTGTCGCGGCCCACCCGTCAAAAGATGTGCGACGACCCGGCCGCTCCCCCCACTAGGGTCATGACGAAGTCATTTCCTGGAGTCCTTCTTCTCGGTCTGTCCCTCTCTCTCGCAGCCTGCGGCGGCGGCGGCGGCGGCGATGGCGACGGCAACAGCGCCGGCGACGACGGGGCCGTGGTCGACGCGGGCGGCGGCGACGGAGCGGACGACGGCGGCGATACCGGCGACACCGGCGATACCGGCGACACCGGCGACGACGGCAGCGACGACGGGCCCGCCGCCTGCGCCGACACCTGCGATGGCTGCTGCGACGGGGAGCTCTGCGTGTCCGGCACCTCCCCCGATGCGTGCGGCTCCGGCGGCGGCGAGTGCGCCGCTTGCGGGCCCGACTCGATCTGCGGCAACGGCACGTGCGGCACGGACCCGGCATCGCGCTGGGATGTCCTCGCGGTGCGCGCCACCGTGTTCGAGGACAACACGACCGGCGGCTCGTGGGATCCGCTGGGCGGCCTGCCCGACGTGTTCGCGACCATGCGGACCTTCGACGGCACCGTGGAGCTCACCGGCCAGACGCCCGGCGTCGACGACAGCCTCGAGCCGAACTGGGACGTCGTGGTGCTCTCCGACGTGGCGGCCCGCGCGCTCATCAACAGCGGCCTCACCATCGAGCTCCTCGACGACGACCCGGTCGGCGGCGACGACACCATGGGCACCTGCACCTTCGGCGTCGGCGACTCCCCGTTCGAGGAGGGCGAGCAGACCGCCGACTGCGCCCCGGACAGCGGCGCCGGGATCCGCGGCTGGACCCTCATCTGGCAGCTCCGCCGCCACTGATCGCGCGGCTACGACCGCGACGCGGCCAGCCAGCGGGCGATGCTGACGTCGAGGTCGCTCTTGAGCAGGCGCATGATGCTGTCCAGGTCGGAGCCGGCGACGCCCAGCGACTCGATCAGCCGCGCGCGCGTGGAGTCGAAGACGACCTCGCGGGCGGCGGCGACCCAGCGGGCGGCGGTGGCCCGGTGGACCCGGTACAGCGCGCCCAGCTCGTCGACGGTCAGCTCGTCGAGGTAGTGCTGGCGGAGCAGGTTGCGCTCGCGCGGGGAGAGCCCGGCGAGCGCCGCGGCGAACGCGTCGCGGAAGGCATCGCCGAAGCGGACGCGCAGATGCTCGAGCTCAGGATCGCTGTCGGCGGCGCCGAGCGCGTCGAGGATGTCGTGCGGCCCGGCGCGGCGGCGCTCGCCGTCGAGGTAGCGCACGGCGGTGCGGACCGCGATCGAGCGGACCCAGCTGCGCAGCCGGCCGCGCCCGGCGTAGCCGGCGATGCCGCGCGGCCTGTCTCCGGCCACGAACAGGGCGTCGAGCACCCGGCCCTTGACCTCCTCGAGGTCGGCCGCCCCGGCGCCCGCGCTCAGGACCGCCGCCTCCACGTGCGGGAGGACGTGCCGGACGAACGCCTCGACCGCGCGGTCATCGCCTCCCGCGCACGCGCAGGCCAGGTAGAGGTCCTCGACGCAGAGCTGCCCGGCCGCCACGCCGGCCTCGGCCGCGCGGGACGCGACGTACCCGGCGAACGCGACCGGTTCGACCTCCAGATCGGGCCACGCCGCCCGGCCGCGCGCAGCCAGCTCCGCCTCCGACTCCGGCCCCGTTCGGCCCACGGGGCGCGAGCATACCCGAGCCGCGACCCGACCGATCCGTCGGCGTCGACACGATCTGCCCGCCTCATCGTGTCCCCGTGATCGCTCGAGCCCGGTCGGCCACGGCCTGGTCGGCCCGGGCGTGTTGGGTTGCGACTACCCGTTGCGAGGGTGGCGGCGAGCCATGCGCTCATTGCCGCGCCGGTAGTTGCCGGTGGTGTCCTTGAACTACTTGAACCCGCCGCCGCTGACCCAGGCCTCGGCGGCGGTGCCATAGCGCTCGTAGGCGGCGTTGCGCGCGTCGGCGTCGGCGGTCTCGACCATCGCCAGGTAGCCCTCGCGATCGATGTCGTCGATCAGGTACACCTCGTTGATGTAGCCGCCGTCGCCGGCGGCCGGCGCGATCGCGGCGAGCTCCGGCGGGAACGCCGGCAGGGTCGCGCTGGTTCCGACGTGCGGGAACACGAATCGGAGCTCGACCGAGATCCCGTCGTCTCGCTTGAAGTAGACGCCGTGAGCGGTGGCGATGTCGGCCCGGTTCATGGTCCCGACCTCCTCCCATGACACGGTGCCCGTCGCCGGATCCCATCGCGGATAGGGCGTGAACGGCATCAGCGGCGCCGCGTCGATCGCGACGTTCGTCGCGGTGTCTGCCGTGTAGCGGGTGTAGTGATTCCATTGCATCTCGCCCGACTCGTCCCAGAACCGCGCATCGATCGACGTGAAGTTGCCGGCCGGCGTCGACGGGATCTGGACGACCAGGCCGCCGCCGGAGGGTGCTCCGCTGACGGTCCAGTAGGCGAGCGGCACATCTTCGTCGTACGTCTGCACGTTCACGTCGGCGGAGGCGACGTTCGGCGGCAGGTTCGACAGGGCGGCCACGAACGTGGTCGGCGCCTGGGTGGCCGGCATCGTGATGGACGCGCCCGGCGTCAGGTCGGCGGTGGTCCGGGTGTACGCGATCGGCGCGCCGGCATCGTCCACCGCAGTCACCAGGATCGTGCGCCCCGTGCCATCGCACGGATCGGCGAGCGTGACCGTGAACGTCGAACCGGCGAGGGATGCCGAGTACAGGCACGCCATCGAGAGGTTGTACGACGATGCGCCGGTCGCCGCGGGGGTGGTGATCGTCATCGTCTCTCCGGGGCTCGGCGGGACGTACGCGTCGGGTCGGGGACCCGCGACGACGCTGGTGTCCGGCGACAGCGCGAGATAGGCAATCACGCTGAACTGAGTCGGCGCCTGCGGCCGCACGACGACGACCGACGTGTCGTCGACGACCGGCCGCGAGGTCGCGACGCCGGCGCCGCCGGTGACGACCATCTCGGTCTCGCCCGAGGACTGGATGAAGTAGACCTCCGCACCTTGTCGAGGGAGGCCACGGGGAAGCGGAACGCCGGCGGTGTCGACGTCGCCCTGGTCGGTCAGTACGGTGACGGTGATCGGCGCGGCCGGACGGGCGTCGGGCGCCTGGCCGTCATGGGTCGACCCGGCCGCGTCGGTCGCCCCGGACCCGGCGCCGCTGGCGTCGGGCTCGTGGTCGTTGCTCTCGACCGAACCGCACCCGATCGCGAACCCGAGGCAGACGGCGAGCCAAAACCCTCTTCCCCGCATGACGGTTGGAGTTCGGTGTCGCTCGGGCGTTACCGGGCATCACGCAGCGGGCGAGACCTCTTCCGGATGGGGATGGGCGGCGCTTCTCCGGCCACCAGTTCATCCAGCGCCGCCGCGCGGTCAGGGGGTGGTCTACTGGTCGATGGGCCGCAGGACTCCGGTCAACACGACGGCCCCGGCGCCGTACCTGGCATCCAGCTCCTTCTGATTCCGCTCGAACGCGGCCCACGCCCGGAACATGACCCTGTTGGCGTACACGTCGATGTCGGACGACGCTCCTCCAGGCAGGCTCTCGGTCACCGCCTTCTGGATCGAGACGAGCTGCGCCTCGGTGTAGCGGACCTGCGAGACGCAGAGCGCCCCGCCCCACACCTCGCGCAGCCGGGCGGTGTGGCCGGCGACGTCGCCGGTGAAGCTCACGTTGAGGATGAACTTGCCGGGATCGTTGGCGGTGGCCTCCGTCACGAACTGGCCCTGGTCGATCCACAACCCAGCGTAGTCGGGGCTGCGCTGGGCCAGTGCACTGGCGGCTTGCATCGCGGCGTCCGTTGCCCTGGCCGGGTCGATCGGTTTCCACCCGCCCCGCGGTTCCGGGCACGGAGTCTCATCACCGCGCCGCTTCGCCGGCCTCGGAGTTACGTCGGGAGCGCCCGGATCCGCGACCTCGGTGACGGTGAACTTCGTGCCCTGGAACCGGCCGGTGATCCGGTAGTGGCCCCAGCGGGTCCGGTCGCCCGAGCTGTACTTCACCCTGGCCCACGACCAGCCCACGAGATCGGGCCCCCTGCACTGCGGCGGGTCCGAGTCCAGCTGGTACGCGCACATCTCCGGGCCGTGCGACGCGTCCTCGAGCACCAGGATGCCATCGGCCTGGTAGCGGCCCGCATAGCCGTCCGGGACCAGACGAGAGGTCGCGGCGGTGCGAACGTCGCGACGTCCCGCGGGATTCGTGCCGGGAGCGCCGACACCTGCTTCCGGGCCGCAGGCGGCGAGCAGGCCGAGGAGGAGCGGTGCGGCGACCCGGAGCTTCATGCTCGATTTCTACGCATCGCCTCCGGCAAAGTCCAGTCGCCTCACTGCGCGCGTCGAACGATCGGCGACCCGGGCCCCGCGCCGCGACGGCGGTGGGCCTCGCGCCTTGCCGTCCTGTCCTATCGACCCACGCGGCCGGCGGCGTCGCGCTCCGCGAAGACCGTGCGGGCGGCGGCGGCGCCGTTGAGCGCCGCCGGAAAGCCGGCGTAGACGGCCATCTGGATGATGACCTCGACGATCTCCTGCCGCGTGCAGCCGACGTTCAGCGCGCCGTGGAGGTGCACCTCGAGCTGCGGGCGGGCGTTGCCGAGCGCCGTCAGCGCTGCCACTGTCGCGAGCTCTCGCGCGCGCAGGTCGAGCCCGGTGCGGCTGTAGACGTCGCCGAACGGGAACTCGATGATGTAGCGGGCGAGGTCGGGCGCCAGGTCGGTCAGGCTCTCGATGACGCGGCGGCCCGCCTCGCCGTCGATCTCGTCGAGCTTCTCGAGGCCGCGCCGGTACCGTGACGATTCGTTGTCCATGCCCCTTCATGCGGCCGGGACCCCTGTGCGTCCATGTACACCTTTGCAAATCGGATGTGCGAGGATGCACAGCATGAACTGGGACGACGCGCGCGTCGCGCTCGCCTTCGCCCGCGGCGGAAACGCATCGGCGGCGGCCCGAGCGCTCGGCGTGAGTCACACGACGGTGCTCCGGCGGCTGCAGGCGCTCGAGGCCGATCTCGAGCAGCGGCTCGTCGACAGGACGCCGGAGGGGCCGCGGCTCACTCCGGCGGGGCGCGAGCTCGCCCGCCTCGCCGAGGAGATGGAGGCGACCGCCGCCACCATCGAGCGCCGGCTGCTGGGGGGAGAGACGCGCCTCGAGGGCCTGGTGCGCGTCACCGCGACGGAGGCGCTGGGCGCCCGCTTCTTGACGCCGCATCTCGTGGAGTTCCAGCGCGTGCACCCGGCCGTCGAGGTCGAGCTGGTCACCGACACGCGATCGCTCAGCCTTGCCCGGCGCGAGGCGGACGTGGCGGTGCGCCTCCTGCGCCCGACCGAGCCGTCGTCGATCCGCAAGCGGGTCGGCGAGATCGGATATGCCGCCTACGCGACCCCCGCATACCTGAAGGGGAGGCGCGAGCGGCCGCGCCTGGTCGGCTACGACCAGCGGCTGGCCGGGCCCGAGACGGAGCGACTGGCCGCCGACTACCCGGACGGGCGGTTCGTCTTCAGGAGCGGCAGCACCGGTGCGCTGCTGGCGGCGGCCCTGGCCGGCGCCGGCATCGCGATGATCCCCTGCTTCCTCGGCGACGCCGAGCCCCGCCTCCGCCGGCTCGAGGTGCCGCGCGCCATCCCTCCGTCGGAGATCTGGCTGGCCATCCACCGCGACCTGCGGCGCACCGCGCGCGCGGCGGCCTTGTTCGACTTTCTCGCCGA
The DNA here is from genome assembly GCA_035262925.1 of Kofleriaceae bacterium. Lineage (GTDB taxonomy): Bacteria > Myxococcota_A > Polyangia > Haliangiales > Haliangiaceae > DATFRY01. Next base: position 10,398 of record DATFRY010000238.1, read on the forward strand.
TCTCTTCCGCGCCCACGCGCGCGCGCTGCGCGGAACATGAACGATCGCCGCCCGCCGCGGCCCGACGGCGGTGATGGGTCAGCGCGGGTTGGGCGACCCGGCGGCTGGATTCCGGCGCAGACGGCCGGACTGGATGATCAGCCTCTCCATGAGTGCGCGGTCCCTGGCCTCGCGTGCCACCATGTCGCGGCGCCGGTAGCACTGTCGCTCGACGATGTGGCTGCCGGTCACCGGCTCGTTCCTGCACACCAGGTCGTCACCGGCGGTCGCGCTGCGCCGGGCTGCGCAGCCGCCCGTCGACAGGGTGACCAGGACCGCTCCCGCGACGGCGAGAACTGCTCCGAATCGACCAGGTCGCATCGACCACCTCCTCCCTCGTACGGCCACCATGTTGCGCCCGGGAACGCGCGCCGTCCATCGTCCGATCCTGGCAGCCAGAATGCCGCCAGCGCGGCGTCGCAGCGCAGGATTTTCCAAGTCTCGCCGGGCCCGCACCCTTACGCTGACCTCATGTCGAGGTCAGAAATCGCTGTTTTTGGCGCGGGCGGGCATACCGCCGCGTTCGTCGTCGGGGAGCTGGCGCGGAGAGGCTGGACGCCGATCCTCGTCGGGCGCGACCCCGCCAGGCTCGAGGCCGCCGGCGCCGCCCATCCAGGATCGCACGTGCGGATCGCGAGCGCGGGCGACGCCGGCGCGCTCGACCGCGCCCTGCGCGGGGCCAGCGCGGTCATCAACTGCGCGGGGCCCTTCGCCGACACGGCGGCGCCTCTCGTCGAGGCGGCGCTTCGCGCGCGCATCCACTACCTGGACGTGACGGCGGAGCAAGCGGTGGCGCTCGCGGGTCTCGAGCGCCACGCCGCCGCCGAGGAGGCCGGCATCGCGGTCATCCCGGCGATGGCGTTCTACGGCGGGCTGGGCGACCTCCTGGCCACGGCGGCGATGGCCGACTGGACGGGCGCCGACGAGATCCGGTTCGGGATCGCACTCGACGGCTGGAGGCCGACGCGGGGAACGAGGATGACCGGCCAGCGCAACATGGCCCGCAGACTCGTCGTGGCCGACGGCAGACTCGAGCCGCTGGCCGATCCGCCGCCGACCTCCACGTGGACGTTCCCCGCGCCGTTCGGGGCGCAGGCCATGGTGGCCGTTCCGCTCTCGGAGATCGTCACGACCTGGCACCACCTGAAGGCGGGCGCGATCACCACGCACATGAATCTCGCCCCGCTCCAGGACCTCCGCGACCCCGACACGCCGGGGCCGGCCGCCGCCGACGCGAGCGGCCGCTCCTCTCAGCGCTTCATCCTGGAGGTGGCCGTGCGGGCCGGGGACGAGGAGAGGCGCGCGACGGCGCGCGGCCGCGACATCTACGCGACCTCCGCCCCGCTCGTGTGCGAGGCGGTCGAGCGCGTCCTCGACGGCCGCGCGCGGCGGCGCGGCGCCGGCGCGCCCGGCGAGATGTTCGACGCCGTCGATTTCCTGGAGTCGGTGCGCTCGGAGTATCTGGAGATCGGTCTTCCCGGGCTCCCGGCCGGGCCTCGTCCCGGGCTCCCGCCCGGGCGCTGACGCGACCCGAGGCACCCTGGCCGCCGGCTTCGCCACGGCGGAGCGTCGCCGAGCCGATCATCCCCGCTTCTTGTACGCGTCGTGGTAGTTCCACCACTGGTAGGGCTTCGTCTGGGGATAGCCCTCCGGCGAATCCTCCCACTCCTCCTGGCGACCGAGCGCGGTGATGTCGAGGTAGCTCCAGGTGCTGCCCATGTGCTCGTCACCGCGGCTGCTGATGAAGTAGGTGCGGAAGATCTTGTCGCCCTCGCGGATGAAGGCGTTGGTGCCGTGCCAGTCGTCGACGCCGAAGTCGGCGTCGAAGCTGTCGGTGATCGTGTACCAGGGCATCTCCCAGCCCATGCGCTTCTTCAGGCCCTGGATCTCGGCCTGCGGGGCGCGCGAGGCGAACGCGAGCGTCGTGTCGCGCGCGTTGAGATGGGCCAGGTGCGCCACCTGGTCGGCGACGAAGGAACAGCCCACGCAGGCGCGCTGCGGGTACTTGCCGCCCTCGGCCAGCGTGGTGATATCCGGCCCGTAGAAGGCGCGGTAGACGATCAGCTGGCGGCGCCCCTCGAACAGATCGGCCAGGCTCGCCGGCCCGTCCGGGCCCTCGAATCGATACTCCTTGTCGACCGCCATCCACGGCATCCGCCGCCGCTCGGCGGCCAGCGCGTCACGGGCCCGCGTGATCTCCTTCTCCTTCACGAGCAGCTTCTGGCGGGCCGCATCCCATTCCTGCGGCGACACGATCGGGGGCGTCTTCATTGCGATCTCCTTCAGTCAGTTGGCGCTGTTTCCTCCTGTTCGCAGGCCGTCGCTCCCTGTCTGAAAGTTTCTGCCCCCGCGCTCATTTTCCCGGACCGGGCGGGCGCAGCCCCGCGAATCCTCGTCAAGGGGCCTGTCGCCGGCGTCCAGGTGTGCAACCAGGCCGACTCAGCGTCTCTTCGCGCGCGCCGGTTTCTTGCCGCGCGCCCTGGCCTCGGTCTTCGCTTCGGTCTTGGCTTCGATGATGTCGACCCTCGCGATCGTGCGCCCGCGGAGGAGCTCGCAGTCACCGTCGGCGTTCGGGAGGGTCATGGCCAGGACCGACAGGTGTGCTCCCTGAGCCGGGAGCTCGGCGACCATGTAGCGCGTATCGACCACCGACCCCGCGTTCGCGCACCAGCCGATGGTGGGGAACGGATCGGTCACGCGATCGGCCGGATACAGGTACTGACCCAGTGACATG
>DATFRY010000239.1:0-6865 GCA_035262925.1 Kofleriaceae bacterium
CCGAAGATGTAGAACGTCCACGTGAAGTGGTGGACCAGCCACACGCCGCCCGCGATCATGCCGCCGCGGAACACCAGCGCGCCGATGATGCCCCAGAAGAGCAGCCGGTGCTGGAAGCGGCTCGGCACGCCCATGGAGCGAAACAGGAGCGAGATGACGAACAGGTTGTCGACGCTGAGCGACTCCTCGAGCAGGTAGCCGGTCAGGTAGAGGATGCTGGCGTCGGCGCCGCGCAGGCGGTGGTGGTCATGGACCATCCCGGCACCACCCCAGCGGTGCTCGTAGATGACGTAGACGACCAGGCTGAAGCACAGGCCGAGCACGACCCAGAAGATGGTCCACCCGATCGCCTCGGGGATGCGGATCTCGTGCGCCTTGCGGTGGAACACGCCCAGGTCCAGCGCCAGCATGACGAAGACGAGGGCGAAGAAACCGATCCAGAGCCAGGTCATGAAGGCGTGCGAGGGCAGTCGGAGAGGCGCGCGAGCGGAGGATGCAATCTAGCCCGGATCCTGGACCACGTCATGCCGGGCGCAAGCCGACGCGCGCCGAATGCGAGGGCGGGTCGGGGCCTCCGCTCGGCGCGGGGCCGCGCCGGCGAGGGCGAGCCTGCCGCGTGCCTCCACGCGGCGCGGCGTCGTCGGCGGGCCGCGGCCGGCGGGGCAGCGCTGGGCAGCGCGGGCGGGGTAGCGCCGGCGGTGGAGTGGCGGCGGGCAGCGCCGCCCGAGAGGCGTCGGCGGGCGCTGGAGCGGGTGGCGGCGCGGGCGGCGGCGCGGCGCTGGCGCGGGGTGGCCGGCGCGGAGGCGGCGCCGCGGCGGCAGCGCGGCGCTGGCGCGCGGTGGCCGGCGCGGGCGGCGGCGTGGGAAGCGGCGCGGCGGCGGAGCGGGCGGCGGCGACGGTGCGAGGCAGCGTCGCTCACTGCGCGCTGCCGCTCAGGGCGACCCGCTCAGGCGACGGTGTGTGCCTCGCGCGCGCCGACGCCACGCGGCAGCGACAAGGCGCCACCGCGACCGGGACGGCGTGTCAGCGGCGTCAGACGTCTCGGGGCTCGCCCACCATCGCGAGCGGGGGACGCACGGACCGGCGACCGCGCCGTCGCCGGCGAGCGAGCCCTGTGGGGGCCGCTTGGCACCGGGTGTGCATCTGCGTTCGGTGGTTCACTCCCCCGAGCCTCTGGGTAGACATGCCGGCCAATCGACTCGACACCTATTCCGGATTCTCCGACGGCCTCGAGCGGTACTACCGCGACATGGCCTCCCATGACCTCCTCTCCCCCGAGAGGGAGGTCTCGCTCGCCGCCGAGATCGAGCGGCGAGAGCACGCCGCGTGGCTGGAGATTCTCTCCTTCCCGGCAGCGCTCGAGAGCGTCGTGCAGGCGCTCGAGGCGCGGCTCGACGAGCCGAGCGCCGCGCTCGAGGAGCTGCGCGGCCTGCTGGGCAGCCTGGCCGCGGGCCCCCCGCGATCGCAGCGCGAGCTGCGGGAGACCAGCCAGGCGCTCGCCGAGGAGCTCGTCCAGCTCGACCGCCAGCGCCGGGTCCGCACCGCCGTGGTGGCCGAGATCGAGAACCTCGCCCCGCCCGAGCCGCCGCTGGCCCTCCACCAGCCGGTGCGCCAGCGCCGCGACACCTCCCCCGAGGCCGCGTGGCGCAGCTATGCCGGCCGGGTTCGCCGGGCCGAGGCCATCGCGACCGTCTCGCGCGAGGCCTTCATCACCGCCAACCTGCGCCTGGTCGTGACCATCGCCCGCCGCTTCCGCGGCCGCGGGCTGCCGCTGGCCGACCTCATCCAGGAGGGCAATCTGGGCCTCATGCGCGCGGTCGACCGCTTCGACTACCACAAGGGGTTCCGCTTCTCCACCTTCGCCAGCTGGTGGATCATGGCCTCCATCCGCCGCGCCGTTCTCGACAAGGGACAGACGGTGCGCGTGCCAATTCACCTCATCGAGACGCAGCGCCACGTGCGGAAGATCCGCCGCGACCTGGCCCAGCAGCTGGGCCGCCCGCCCACCAGCAAGGAGATCGCGGACGCGGCCACCCTCCCGGTCGAGAAGGTCGAGGAGGTCGAGAGCGGGCTCCTGGTGCACGCGGTGTCGCTCGATCGCCCACAGGGAGACGAGGACGACAACTCGCCGCTCGAGGTGTTCGTCGACCCCGAGGCCTCGGAGCAGTCGCCGCGCGAGCAGCTGTTCGTCGAGGACGAGAAGCGCGAGCTGGAGACGCTCGTGGCCAGCCTGTCGCCGGTCGAGGCCGACGTCATCCGCCGGCGCTACGGCCTCGACACCGAGAACGAGCAGACCCTGCAGGAGATCGGAAACGACTACCGCCGGTCGCGGGAGCGCATCCGCCAGATCGAGGCGCGCGCGCTGGCCAAGCTGCGGCGGGCGCTCCGCCGGCGCAGCGGGCCGGAGATCCCGCTCGAGGTCGCCGGCTAGCTCCCCTGGCCCAGGCGAAGAGGGGCCACGGCGACCCCCCGAGGATCCAGCGAGCCGGGCACTCGCCAGCCCACTCGCGACCCGCTGTCCGATAGAGTCGGGCAGCGGGTTTTTTTGTTTCGGCGGGCGGGTTTTTTTGGCTCGGCTCCCCGACCGATCCGTTCAGGGTGCTCGGGAGACGAAAGGAGCCCGCCCATCATGCGCCCCCAGCTCGCCGCGTCGCTCTCCGCTGCCTTCCTGCTCCTCCCCGCGCTGCCGTCCGCCGCGCTCGCCGGACCCGTCGCCGCGGTGGCGCACGGGGTCGAGAACAAGGTCGAGACCCACCAGGAGTCGAGCTCCAGCCCGCCGCCGTCCGACCACCAGCCGGAACCGCAGCGAGACAGCGTCTACTACGACACCAGCTGCGTGAACTGCGGAAGCGGGGTCTTCCTGGTCGCGACCGACGGCGCCGACAGCGACGGCGTGACGCTCCTGCGCGGCCCGGCGCGGCTCGATCTCTACGTGGGCGGGCACGCGGTGGCGGGATCGTCGGGCGCGCTGGTCGCCGACATCCGCGCCTCCAAGGACTGGCTCGGCATCTCGGCGTCGAACACCAGCTACTTCGATCACGTGGAGGCCAAGGGGCGCGAGGACTCGGTCCGCATGGACCTCATGGCCTTCGCCCTCGACGCGCGCCTGTACGGCGGCGGCGGCACCGAGCTCTGGCTCGACGGCGGGCTGGCCGCATCGTCGTCGACCGAGTACGACACCATCCTCGGCACCGCGTTCGGCGCGCACCTCGAGCAGCGCGTGGTGCCCGGCCTCATCGCGGTCGCGCAGGGCCGCTTCTTCAACCTCGAGGCCGACGTGTCGGCCTTCGAGGGCTGGGCCGGGGTGCGGGCCTGGTTCCTGTCGGCCGGCTACCGCGTGGTCCGGTTCAACATCGGGCCGCCGCTCCACGGCCCCGAGGCCGGGGTGGCCATCCGCTTCTAGTCTCTTCTGGTCTCGGGTCACGCCCGGGGCGCGTCCGGTCAGGTCCCGCGCACCGGCTCGAGCGGCATCAGGGTCGCGGCGCGCACCTCGCGGGTCAGGCCGTGGAGCTCGTCCGCCCAGCCGGCCAGGTCGACGTTGAACGAGAGCTGCATCGGCTGGTCGAGCGGGCGGAAGAAGTCGTCGTGGTGATGCGGGACGATCCAGCTCGGCGCCAGCCGGCCGAGCACGCGCGACAGGAAGCGGGGCGAGAAGCCGCGCCCGGCGATACAGGCCAGCAGCACGTCGACCCCGCGGTGCACGATGGCGTCGTCCTCGAGCTCGGCGCTGCCCAGGTGGTAGAAGCCGACCCCGCCGGCGCGCACGTGGATGCCGTAGACCTGGCCGCAGCCGTAGGCGCGGGCGCTGAGCCCGTCCAGGTGGTCGCACGTGATGTCGCCCGACATGGGGACGGCCACGCCGAGGAGCAGGCGGGCGTGGGCGCTGGGCACGAACGCGACCTCGAACGGCCCGATCTCGTACGCTCGGTACGGGTCGACCTCGACCGCGCGCTCGCGCAACCCGTGCAGGCCCATGAGGTGCGCGGTCGAGCGTGAGCCGTAGACCCGCGCGCCGGTCGCGCGGGCGATGAGCGGCACGTCGAGCGCGTGGTCGAAGTGGGAGTGGCCGACCAGCACGGCGTCGGCGGCGGCGACGTGGCGCCCCACCCGCACCGGGTCGGGCAGGGCGGCCTGCCGCGACAGGAACCGGCGCAGCGGCAGGCGGGTCAGATACGGGTCGATGAGGAGCGAGTGGCCCTGGTATCGGAAGCGGAACCCCGCGGTCCCGAGCCAGGTCAGCTCCAGCCCCGCCGGCAGCGCCGCCGCGAGCCCCGCGCCGGCCAGCTCGCGCTGAACGGCGTGATCGGCATCCGAGTGCGCGCCGCGGCGGGCGAGGTGGACGAGGAACGAGGCCAGCGGCACCGACGGTCGCGGGAGGCGCACCGCGCGCATGATACGCCGCGGCGGCCCCGCGGGGCTGGCCGCACCGGGCCTCGTCGCTGCCGCGGCCCCGCCACCGCCGCCGGCCTCGCCTCCTGGCGGGCCTCGTCGGCGGACCTCGCCGGCCACCGCGGGGCTCGCTGTTGCCGCGGGCCTTGCTGCCGGCAGGCGTGCGGCTGCCGTGGGTGTAGCCGCTGCCGCGGGCGTCGCTGCCGCGGGTGTCGCGGCCGCCGCGGGCCTCGCCACTGCGGCGGGCGTCGCTGCGACTGGCCTGGCGGGCGCCGCGGGTCTCGCCGCTGCGGCGGGCGTCGCTGCGACTGGCCTGGCGGGCGGCGCGGGTCCCGGCGCTGCGGCGGGCGTCGCTGCGACTGGCCTCGCCGCTGCGACTGGCCTCGCCGCTGCCGCGAACGTCGCCGCTGCGGCTGGCCTCGCTGCTGCCGCGAGCCTCGCCGCTGTCGCGGGCGTCGCTGCGATGAACTTCGCCGCCGCCGCCGTGATCGACGAGGAGGCCGGCTCGCCCGCCATCGACGACGGGTGCATCGCGGACTCCGGCATGGGCGACGAGAATGGCATCTCCGCCGCGCGCATCGATGACGAGGCCGGCGTCGCCGGCGGCACCGGTTCGCGCGACCCGACGGCTCGCGCTGTCCGCGGAGGAGGAGGCGGCCGAGCGGGGCCACTCTCCCTGGCCGCTGCATTGCCCAGGCAGGCCGGACGTCGCCCGCGGTCGCGCCGTCCCGTCGGTGCGACCTGTCGATGCAATACGCGGCGCTACACGCGGCGCCGGCGGGCGCCCCCGGCTCAGCGCGAGCGTCGCGTCGGCGCGCGACCTGGTCGAAGCCAAGCGCGGCGCTACACGCGGCGCCGGCGGGTGCCCGATCTCGGCGCGAGCGCTCGATCGGTGCACCCGTCGCGCCTGGGCGAGTCATGGTCGCTCGATGCGGGGCGCCTCTCGCCACACGCTCTGGGAGGCGTCGCTCGGCGCGACGGGCGGAACGACGGAAGGGCTCCAAGCGTAGCTGCCGCGAAGCGCCTCGAGCCCAGGTGGATGGGATCCGGCAAGCAGCGCCACGTGGTCGCGAGGAGTGCCGGGCGGAGGAGTCGGCCCGTGAGGATCCGGACCTCCCGACCTCGACTCGATCCATGGCAGGCTCGAGATTCGCGAGAAATGAAACTGCCAGTTTCATGGGCATGTCTGTCGTTCATGCTTGACACATCCGACGACGTGCGTTGCCTGCTCGTCGCCTCTCACGGCGCCACATCGTGCGTGGCGCGCCCTGCTCCCCGACGGGCGACGATCGACCGCGCCGGGCGAAAAATCCGGTCGCGGTGCCTCGCAGCCGCCGAGAGCGCCGCTCCGCGAGCCGAAAAACTCCATGATAAGGAGGAGAGCATGGAGCATGGAGAAGCGACTCCCTCGCTGTCACCGACGGAGATCGAGGCGCTGGGCGACGACATCGCCGTGACCGCCGCGCACATCGACGCGGCCACCCACCGGCTGCTGACTCTCATCCGCGAGTTCGATCTCGCCGGAGGCTGGCACCGGCAGGGGGCGCTCTCCTGCGCGCACTGGCTGTCGTGGCGCATCGGGCTCGGCCTGGGTCCGGCGCGCGAGAAGGTGCGGGTCGCCAGCAGGCTGGCCGAGCTGCCTCTCCTCGACGAGGCGTTCCGGCTCGGCGAGCTGTCCTACTCGAAGCTGCGCGCCATGACGCGCGTCGCGTCGTCGGACAATGAGGCCGCGCTCCTCGACCTGGCGCGAAACTCGACGGCCGCGCAGCTCGAGCGGATCTGCCGCCTGTACCGGCAGGCCCATCCGCACGAGCGCACCGGCTCGGGCGACAACGACGAGCGCCGGTGGGTGGTCGCTCGTGCCACCGATGACGGGATGGTCGCGATCCAGATCCGCCTCAACCCCGAGGAGGCCGCGCGGCTCATGCGGGCCATCGAGCACTGCGCCGACCGGGGCTCGCTGGCCGACGGCGCCGTCGCCCTGGCCGATTCCGGCCTGGCCGGGGTGTCCGGTGCCGCCGGCGCCGAGGCTGGGCCGATCCGCCCGCCGGTCGAGGTCGTGGTCCACGTTGCGGCCGCGACGCTCGAGGGGCACACCGATCGGGCGACGGGATCTCCTCGGAGACGTGCCGCCGCCTCCTGTGTGACGCCGGCGTCGTGCCGATGGTCGAGGACGACGCCGGCAAGACCATCGATGTCGGGCGCAAGACCAGGACCATCCCGGCCGCGCTGCGGCGGGCGCTCGAGGCCCGCGACCATACCTGCCGCTTCCCGGCTGCGCCCACCGGCGCCGGCTCGACGCGCATCACGTCGTTCACTGGATCGACGGGGGAGAGACGAATCTGCGGTCAACCCATCTGTGCTGCCGACGCCACCACGAGCGGCCCGGGGTGGGACGGCTGGCCGGTCGACTACGATCCCCGCGACTCTTCGATCCCGGTCTGGTGTTACACACAACAGAGAGAACAGAGCAGGG
>DATFRY010000240.1:0-9046 GCA_035262925.1 Kofleriaceae bacterium
CGCCAACACGTCGATGACGATCAACGGGACCGCGATGTGGCTGTTCGCGCTCTACCTGGCGCTGGCGCGCGAGCGCGGCGCCGACGAGCGCCGCCTGCGCGGCACCACCCAGAACGACATCATCAAGGAGTACCTGGCGCGCGGCACGTACATCTTCCCGCCCGCCGCCAGCATGCGGCTCACCGCCGAGATGGTCGAGTACGCGGTCGATCGCGTGCCGCAGTGGAACCCGATCAACGTCTGCTCCTATCACCTGCAGGAGGCGGGGGCCACGCCGGTGCAGGAGCTGGCCTTCTCGCTGTCGACCGCGGTCGGGCTGCTCGAGCTCCTCGCCGCGCGCGGGCGCCTCGACGCCGGCGGGTTCGCCCGCTCGGTCGGCCGCATCAGCTTCTTCGTCAACGCCGGCCTCCGCTTCGTCGAGGAGATGTGCAAGATGCGCGCGTTCGTCCAGCTGTGGGGCGAGATCGCGCGCGACCGCTTCGGCGTCGCCGATCCCGAGCACGCCCGCTTCCGCTACGGCGTGCAGGTCAACTCGCTCAACCTGACCGAGTCGCAGCCGGAGAACAACGCCTGGCGCATCCTGATCGAGGCGCTCGGCGTGCTGCTCAGCCGCGACGCGCGCTGCCGCGCCCTCCAGCTGCCGTGCTGGAACGAGGCGCTGTCCTTGCCGCGGCCGTGGGACCAGCAGTGGGCGCTCCGCCTGCAGCAGATCCTGGCCCACGAGACCGACCTGCTCGAGTACCCGGACCTGTTCGATGGGAGCCCGGTGGTGGCGGCAAAGGTCGAGTCGCTGGCCCGCGCGGCGCGCACCGAGCTCGACCGCATCGGCGCCATGGGCGGAGTGCTCGCCGCCGTCGACAGCGGCTACCTCAAGAGCGAGCTGGTGCGCTCGATGGCGGTGCGGGTCGCGCGCATCGCCGAGGGCGAGCAGGTCGTGGTCGGCGTCAACCGCTGGACCGGCGGGCTGCCGTCGCCGCTCCTGGCCGGGGCCGACGGCGGCGTGCTGCACGTGGACGCCTCCGACGCCGGCCAGGCGCTGGCCGCGCTCGAGGAGGTGGTCCGGCGACGCGACCCGGCCCGGGTGGCGCGCGCGCTCGAGGCGCTGCGAGCCGCCGCGGCCCGCGACGAGAACCTGGTCGAGCCGTCCATCGAGTGCGCGCACGCGCGCGTGACCACCGGCGAATGGGCGGACGCGCTGCGCCAGGTGTTCGGCGAGTACCGGGCCGCCACCGGCGTCGGGGGACAGACCCTGCGCGTGGAGGGCGGCCGGCTCGAGACCGTGCGCGAGCGGGTGCGCCGGTTCGCCGACGCCAGCGGACGGCGGCCGCGCCTGGTCGTGGGCAAGCCGGGGCTCGACGGCCACTCCAACGGCGCCGAGGTGATCGCGGTCCTGGCCCGCGACGCCGGCCTCGATGTCATCTACGCCGGCATCCGCCTCACGCCGGCCGAGATCGCGGCCAGCGCGATCGAGGAGGGGGCCGACCTGCTCGGCCTGTCGATCCTGAGCGGCTCGCACCTCGAGCTGGTCGGCGAGGTCATGAGCTGCCTCGAGCGGGCCGAGGCGGCGGCCGACATCCCGGTCGTGGTCGGCGGCATCGTCCCGCCCGGCGACGCCGAGGCGCTCATCCTGCGCGGGGTGCGCAGCGTCTTCACACCGGCCGACTACGACGTGGTCGACATCATCGAGCGCATGATGGACGTCATCGAGGAGCGCGCGGCCGGGTGAGCGCCGCGGCCCCGGGGACCATCGCGGTCGAGCGCCTGCTCGCGCGCGACAAGCGGGCGCTCGGGCGGGCCGTATCGCTGTGCGAGGACGCGCGGGCCGAGGCGGCGGCGGCGCGCGCCCGCATCGTGGCCGCCCTGGCGGCGCACCCGGAGCGGCGGCGTGCCCGGTTCATCGGGGTCACCGGTCCGCCTGCTTCTGGCAAGTCCAGCCTCATCTCCGAGCTTGCCCCGCGGCTGGTGGCGCTGCGGCCGCAGGCGGCGGTGGCGGTGCTCGCCGTCGATCCGACCAGCCCGCGCTCGGGCGGCGCGCTGCTGGGCGACCGGGTGCGGGTCCGGTTTCCCCCGGCCGACAGCCGGTTCTTCTTCCGCAGCCAGGCCACCGACCTGGAGCTGGGCGGGCTCGGTCGCCACACCTTCGCCGTGTGCCGCCTCCTGCAGCACCTGTTCGACGCCGTGCTGGTCGAGACCGTGGGGGTGGGACAGAGCGAGGTCGAGGTCCATCACCTGGTCGACCGCACGTACCTGGTCCTCCCGCCGCTCTGGGGTGATGCGGTCCAGCTGATGAAGGCCGGCATCCTCGAGATCCCGGACGCAGTGGTGCTGACCAAGCAGGACCTGGGGCCGGCCGGGGCGTCGGGGCCGGGGCCCGGCGGCTCGGGCTCGGGATCGGGATGGCCTTCGGGGTCGGCATCCGGGCCGGCGGCCAGCGTCCTGGCGGCGGCGCTGGAGCGCGACGGCCGACCCATGGTCGTCCATGGGGTGAGCGCCCATACCGGTTCGGGGCTGGAACCGCTCGCGGCCGAGGTCGCGTCATTGCTCGATGGAGACGGGGGCAGCGGGGCGCCCCTCGACGGACGCGAGGGGACCTTCTTCGGCCGCTGGGTCCGGGCCGAGTACGGGCGGCACGGTCTGGCCGCGCTCGGCGCGCGCGGGCTCGACCCGGAGCGCTTCGCGCGCGAGGCGGGAGGCTACGACGCCGCGGTCGCGGCGTTTCCGTCGAGCTATCACCGCTGGCTGTGCGATTGACGGCCCCGCGCACGGGGCTTAGAGTCGCGACGGGACGTCGAGGGTTCCATGGCACTTGGTGATCTGTTTCGGCCGAAGCACAAGCACAGCGACGCAGCGGTGCGCGCGGAGGCGGTCAAGGAGCTGGGGGGCGATGACGCCGATCTCCTTGCCGACATCGCGCGCAGCGACTCCAGCCCACAGGTCCGCCGCGCCGCGGTGGACAAGCTGAGCGATCCGGACCTCCTGGCCCAGATCGCCGCGCAGGAGGCGGACCCGGGGCTCCGGGCTCACGCCCGCAGCCGCGCGGTGGATCGCTTTCTGTCGGCGGCGCTGTCGGGACAGGGCGACATCGAGGGCGCGATCCTGTGGCTGGCCGGCAGCGACGAACAGCGCGGGCTGGCCCAGCTGGCCTGTCGCGCGCCCTCGGCCCAGCACCGGCGCCGCGCGCTCGAGAAGGTGAGCGACCCGCGCGCGCTGGCCGAGGTGGTGCGCGAGTCGCGCGAGCACGACGTGGCGCTGGGCGCGCTGGCCCGGCTCGACGACCAGGAGCTCCTGCGCAGCCTGGCGATGGAGCTCGACTCGCGCGATCTGGGGGCGGCCGTCGTCGACCGGATCGAGGACGAGGGCGTGCTGGCCGCCATCGCGTCGCGGGCCAAGAACAAGGGCGTGCGCACGCGCGCCAACAAGCGGCTGCAGGCCCGCCGGCAGGCGCCGGGCGCGGGCGCGCCGGCCGGGACGGTCATCGAGCCGCAGAGCTGGCAGCAGCAGCAGCGGGTCCAGCTGGTGCGGCTGGTCGAGCAGCGCGCCGCCGGCGACGAGTGGATCGAGTCGCAGCGCGAGGTGACGGCCGCCGAGGAGGTGTGGAACCGCCTCGGACCGGGCGAGGACGCGGAGATGCATGCTCGCTTCACGGGCGCGCTCCGCCGCTTCCGCGATCAGGCTGCGCGGCACGCCCCGCCGATCCCGGCGGCGGCATCGCATTCGAACGGGATGGGGGCGGCGAGCGCCGCCGTCCGGGTCGCCGGCGACAACGACGTGACGGAGCGGGTCGCCGCCCCGGCCGGGCCGGCCGCCGAGCCGATCGTGGTCGAGGCGCTCGGGCCGATGGAGCCGACCGAGCGGGTGGAGCGGACCGAGCCGATCGAGGCGACGGCGCCGATCGAGGTGACGGCGCCCATCGAGGCGACGGCGCCCATCGAGGCGATGGACCCGGCCGAGCGGACAGAGCGGGCGGAGGCACACGTGGAGCCAAGGGCGGAGGCGGAGGCGGAGCCGGCACAGCCGGGCGAGGCGCGCGGCAACGGCCACGGCGAGGTGGTCGGCGTCGATCGCGCCGGCGCCGGCGAGCCGCATCACGCGGGCGAGCAGGTCCACGCGGGCGCGACGGCTCACGCGCACGAGCACGGCCACGCGGGCGAGCACGGCCACGCGGGCGAGCACGGCCACGCGCACGAGCATGGCCACGAGCACGGGCCGCGCCCCGCGCCGACCACCGAGCCCGAGCGCAACCTCGTCGCCCTCGAGTCGCTGGCGCTCGACCTCGAGCGCGCGGTCGCCAGCCAGAACCTCAAGCTCAGCACCGCCGAGAAGAAGCTCAAGCAGGCCGACACCCGCTATCCGACCCTCCTGGTCCTGCCGCCCGGCCACAAGCGCAAGGCGATGGAGCGCTTCCAGGAGGCGCGGCGCCAGCTCTTCATCAAGGTGGGCGAGCTCCGCGAGGTGGAGGAGTGGAAGCGCTGGGCCAACGTGCCCAAGCAGGAGGAGCTCATCCGCCTGGTCGCGTCGATGGCCGAGGCGCCCGACACCGGTCACCTCGCGCAGCAGCTCAAGGACGCCCAGACCGCGTGGAAGGACGTCGGTCCGGCGCCGCGCGAGAAGGGGCAGGAGCTGTGGCAGCGGTTCAAGGCCGCCTGCGACGTGGTCTATGACCGGGTCAAGCAGCACCGCGCCCACCACTCGGCCGAGCAGAAGGATCACCTGCGCCAGAAGCTCGATCTGTGCGTGCGCGCGGAGGAGCTGGCCGAGTCGGAGGACTGGGGTCCGGCTGCCGAGGCGCTGAAGAAGCTGCAGGCCGACTGGAAGCTCATCGGCCCGGTCCCGCGCAAGCAGGCCGACGAGGTGTGGAAGCGCTTCCGGGCCGCCTGCGATCGCTTCTTCGAGCGCCGCCGGCCGCACGTCGAGAAGGTGTTCGGCGAGCGCCAGGCCAACCTCGAGGCCAAGCAGGCGCTGGTCGAGCGCGCCGAGGCGCTGGCGGCGATCGATCCGGCCGACCAGGAGATCGACTGGGAGGCGGCGCTGCGCGAGGTGGGCGACCTGCGCCGCGAGTGGCGGCGTGTCGGCCCGATACCGCAGCGCGAGTACGAGGTACTGAACGGGCGCTTCATGGCCGCGTGCGATCGCGTGGGCCAGCTCCGCGGCGAGGCGCGCGCGCTGCGCCAGGCCGAGCGGCGCGGCGCGGTCGAGGCGGTCCTGAACGAGGCCGACGAGGCGGTGACGAGCGGGGCCGAGGGGCTGTCCGAGTCGGTCCTGCGCGCGCGCGCCGCGGTGCGCGAGCTCGAGGGGGAGGGCGTCGGCGCCGGCGAGCTGCGCCAGCGCGCGGACGCGCTGTGCCGGCGCGCGCTCGAGGAGCATCCGGCCGCGTTCAAGGGCACCGACCTCGATCCCGATCAGATCCGCAAGCGCAAGGAGCGCCTCTACGCCCGCGTGGCCGAGATCGCAACGCGCCACGCGGAGCCGCAGGCCGCCCCGCCGAGCGCCGCGCTGACCGCCGAGGAGATGGCGGCGAAGCTGCGCGCGGCCCTGGCCGAGCGCGCGCTCGGCGGCGTGCTGGCCAGGGACGCCAAGCCGGTCAAGCAGGTCGTCGCCGAGGCGCGCGAGTCGTGGCAGCGGCTGGGCCCGCTCCCCGGCGCCGACGGCGAGGATCTCGAGCGCCGCTTCGCCGACGCCTGCCGCCGCGCGCTCGGCGAGTAGCCGGGCCGCGCTACCCCGGCGCGATCAGCCGCACGAGCCAGTGGAAGAAGGTCGAGGTCGGCCCGCCGACGTGCTGCAGGTGCGCGGTGATCGAGCGCAGCCCGCAGGCGAAGCTGACGAGGAGACCGAGGACGAGGGCGTTGGCCGCGGTGAGGAAGAGGAAGCTGAACAGGAGCCCCGCCTCGCGGAGGTCGCTCTGGTGCCGGTGCGCGTCCGACCAGGTGGACAGCACGTGGTAGGCGATGGTGGCGCCGAGCACGACGCCGCCCGCGACCAGGTGGCGGCCGGGCAGCCAGTGGAGGACCAGGATGACCGCGAGCGAGAGGGTCGGGAAGAAGTAGGGCGCGACGGCGATGAGCCAGTTGCCGCGCCCGATGTAGCGGATGTGCCCGCCGCCGCGCAGGGTGGCACGAAACCCGATGACCCGGTGCAGGGTGGCCCACGCGAACAGGGCGTGGGTCAGCTCGTGCTCGAAGGTGGCGAGGAAGCCGAGGTGCGCGCGCCGGCGGATGACGACCAGCCAGAAGAGCGCGTAAGCGCCCGCGCCGAGGAGGAACGGGTAGGCGCGGCCGGGGGCGTGCTGGATCGAGCGGACGACGAAGAAGAGCGAGTAGGCCAGGCCGGGCAGGAAGACGAGGCTCACCGCCGCGATCGGCCACTTGAGCAGGGCCAGCGCGCGGTCGATCCCTTTCGAGATCGCTCCCATCTCCACAGTATGCGTGACGGCCGGAGGCCCTCGCCACGCCAGACCCACGGTTCGCGACCGGCCGACCGCGAAAGCGCGGTGCCTCGATACCGGAGCTCACCGAGGTCAACGTATTTGAGCTCCGGGGTTAAGATGGCGCCGTGGCCGCGCGCCGCCGCACACGGCAATCGTGGTTCGTCTACCTGATTCGCTGCCGCGACGGCACGCTCTACACCGGCGTGGCGCTCGACCTGGACCGGCGGCTGGCGGAGCACAACGCGGGGCGCGGCGCCCGCTACACCCGAGGGCGCGCGCCGGTGCGAATGGTCGCGGCGAGCCGCGCCCTCGACAAGCGCGCCGCCTACCGGCTCGAGTGGCAGCTGAAGCGCCTGCGCGCGCGCGACAAGCCCGCCGCGCTGCGGGCCTGGAACCGGCCGGCGTCCGCGCGCGCATCGAACGCGCGGACGAGCGCCCGAGCGCCCGAACGCCCGAACGAGTGAAGAGGAGACGACAATGACTGGAAGTCGAGACGCCGCGTCCGTACCCACCACCGCGGAGCCCAGGACGATGACCTATGCGGTGACGGGACGCATCGCCCGCATCACGCTCGACCGGCCCGAGCGCGGCAACGGGATCACATTCGACACGCCGACCGAGCTCGCCCACTGCGTGGAGCGGGCCAACCTCGATCCCGCGGTCCACGTCATCGCGCTGTCGGGCCGCGGCATCGGATTCTGCGGCGGCTACGACCTGGTCATGAGCGCGGAGGGCAACTGGGACCAGTCGACCGCCCGCCCGCTGCCCGGCTCGCCGATCGACCCGGCGGTGATCGCGGCCAACCACGACCCGTCCGCGGGGCCGTGGGACCCGATGGTCGACTACGCGATGATGACGCGCAACGTGCGCGGCTTCATGAGCCTGTTCCACAGCGACAAGCCGGTCGTGTGCAAGGTGCACGGCTTCTGCGTCGCCGGCGGCACCGACATGGCGCTGTGCTCGGACCTCCTGGTCATCGAGGACGAGGCCAAGATCGGCTACCCGCCGGCGCGCGTGTGGGGCGTGCCGACCACCGCGCTGTGGGTGCACCGCATCGGGCTCGAGAAGGCCAAGCGCCTGCTCTTCACCGGCGACTGCCTGTCGGGGCGCGAGGCGGTCGAGTGGGGGCTGGCGATCGAGTGCGCGCCGGCCGACCGGCTGGACGAGCGCTTCGAGGTGCTGCTCGAGCGCATCGCGCGCGTGCCGGTCAACCAGCTCATGATGTCCAAGCTCCTGCTCAACCAGGTGGCGATGGCGCAGGGGCTGCAGGCCAGCCAGACGCTCGGCGCCGTGTTCGACGGCATCGCCCGCCACACGCGCGAGGGCTATGCGTTCGCCGAGCGCGCCAGGAGCGCCGGCTTCAAGCAGGCGGTGCGCGACCGCGACGAGCCCTTCGGCGACTTCGGCCGCTCGACCAGCAAGGGGTGAGGCGAGGCGATGGCCAGGCAGAGCGACGTGCGGCGGATCGCGCTCGGCCTGCCCGAGACCAGCGAGGGGGAGAGCCACTTCGCGTTCTCGGTCATGCGCGGCGGCAAGTGGAAGGGCTTCGCCTGGACGTGGAACGAGCGGGTCGCGCCGAAGAAGCCGCGCGTGCCCAACCCGAAGGTGCTCGCCGTCCGCGTGGCCGACCTGTCGGAGAAGGAGATGCTGCTCGCCTCCGACGAGGAGGTGTTCTTCACCGAGCCGCACTACGATGGGTTCCCGGCGGTGCTGGTCCGGCTGGCCGCGATCCCGGTCGTGCAGCTCGAGGCGCTCCTCATCGGGGCGTGGCGCTGCCAGGCGCCGCGGGCCCTCGTCGAGGCCTACGATCAGGGTGGGAAGCGCCCCGCGCGCCCGGCGGCGCGGACTTCGCCGGCGGCGCGGAAGCCAGGCGCGCCGCGAACGCCGCGCACGCCGCGAACGCCGCGCACGCGGCGAGCGCGGTAGAGTCGCCCGGATGAGCCCCGAGGGTCGAGCGGCGCGCGGACCGTCGTCCTGACCGGCGCCGCCGGGCAGATCGGGTCGTCGCTGGCCAGCAAGGTGGCAGTCGAGGCGATCGGCCGGCTCTACGCCGAGAAGTTCGCCCTCGAGATTGCCTGTCTGCGAATCGGCAGCTTCGAGGAGCGGCCGCGCGAACGGCGCCACCTGGCGACGTGGGTGAGCCCGCGCGACCTGGCCGGCTTCGTCCGCGCCGCGCTGACCGCGCGCGGGCTCGGCTTCGCCGCGCTCTACGCCGTCTCGCACAACACGCGGCGGTTCCGGGACCTCGCGGCGGGGCGGGCGCTGGGCTACACGCCGGTCGACGACGCCGAGGCCTTCGCCGGCGACATCGAGGGGAGCGAGGCGCCGCTCGCCGGCCCGCAGAGCGGCGAGTATACGGCGGCCGAGTACACGCTGCGGCACCTGCGCCCGCGCTGAACGCGGCGCCGGGATCGGCCGCCCCGGCGGTGCGGCTTGCCACCGGGGCCTCGCCCCACTACGTGTCGACCCAGCAGTCGCACGCGAGACGGGTGAGAAGAGCAGAGCAGACGATGGAGATGTCCAGCTCATACGAGGCGCGCCCGGGCCGGCTCAGGCCGTGGATCGCTCTCGTCACCGTGTGGATCGTGTGGGGGTCGACCTATCTCGGCATCCGCGCGACGG
>DATFRY010000241.1:0-10244 GCA_035262925.1 Kofleriaceae bacterium
GGCCAGCCCGAGCCGGTCCGCATCGTTCACCACAGCGCCGGCGGTGCGCGCTGGGTCTTCTCGCGCGCGACGGTGGACCGCGTCGACGAGTGGTACGGCCACCTCGACCACCGCTGGGTGCTGGAGCATCTGCCCGATCCGCTGCTCCGCTCGGGTCCCGGAGGCCTGCTCTACTGGCAGTGGCTCGCCCTGCCGGTCGTGCTGCTGTTCGCGTGGGCCATCGGCTGGCTCCTGAGCCGGGTGACGCGGCGCGTGCTCACCCGCATCACGTCGCGGACCGCCATCACGTGGGACGACGAGGTGCTGCGGCGAGTGCCCGGGCCTCTGACCCTGGCCTGGACCCTGGCGCTGCTCTACGTGGCGTTTCCGTGGCTCGCGCTGTCCCAGCCGGCCCAGGAGCTGGTCGATCGCCTCCTGCGCGCCGCCTTCTTCGTCGCCTTCTTCTGGGCGCTGGCCCGGTCGATCGACGTCCTGCGCCAGATGATCGCCGCGTCGCCGTGGGCGGGCCAGCACCCGGCTTCGCGCTCGCTCTTGCCGCTCGGCGCGCGCGTGGGCAAGGTGCTCGTCTTTGCCATCGCCCTGGTCGCGCTCCTGTCGGAGCTCGGCTATCCGGTCGCCAGCCTGGTGGCGGGGCTCGGCATCGGCGGCCTGGCGGTGGCGCTCGCGGCGCAGAAGTCGCTCGAGAACCTGTTCGGCGCCTTCGCCATCGGGGGCGATCAGCCGTTCCGCGAGGGCGACACCGTGCGCATCGAGGACTTCGTCGGCACGGTCGAGCTGATCGGGCTCCGCTCCACGCGCATCCGCACGCTCGACCGCACGATCATCACCATCCCCAACGGCAAGCTGGCCGAGATGCGGCTCGAGTCCCTCGCCGCGCGCGACCGCATGCGGCTCTCGTGCAGGCTGGGACTGGTCTACGGCACCAGCGCGCACCAGATGCGGGAGGTGCTGGCCGGGCTGGAGCGAGCCCTGCGCGAGCACCCCAAGGTCTGGCCCGACGCGCTCACTGTGCGGTTCACCGAGCTGGGCGAGTGGGCCCTCCACGTCGACGTGATGGCCTGGTTCCAGACCGACTGGGACGAGTTTCAGCTCATCCGCCAGGAGATGCTGCTCGCGTTCCTCGGTGTGGTCGAGCGGGCCGGGACCTCGTTCGCCTTCCCCACCCGCACGATTCACACGATGCCGGACGCGCCGGCGGGGGCACCGGATCAGCCGAGCAAGGCCGATCAGCCGGGCGCGCCGGAGCGGCCGGTCGGGTCCGACGGGTAGGACCGCCGCAGCCACCGGTCGATCGACGCCGCGATCGGCGCCGCGAAGCGCTCGATCGCACCGGCCACGACCTGGTTCTCTCCGTTCCAGGTCCAGCTCCGCACCAGGAGATCGCGCCGCACCTCGAGGCAGAACACGCGCCCGGGGAAGCGCGCCGCCCACCGGTGGGCCAGCGTGCTGGGGTGCAGGTGATAGGTGGCGTTCTCGGCCACGGCCACGCCGAGCGCGCCGAAACCGGCTGCCACCTCCTCGGCGACGTCGAGCGCGGCCGTGATCGCGCCGTCCTGGCTGCGCGTGATGAGGTCGACCTCGGGGCGCAGCGGCCACGTCTCGACCCGCTCCGGCTCGTGCGCCCGGCGCAGCTCGGCGACGATGTCGTCGCCGACGGCGTCGATGCCCAGGGTGCGCGGCCCGTAGGTGTGGGGCAGGAGCAGGAAGCCGCCCGGGTCGAGCGCCGCGTGCGCCTCCTCGACCAGCGCCACGTAGCGGCGGTGCAGGGACAGGAGGCGGGCGCGATCGCCGTCGTCCTTCACGTAGGCCGGCACGCTCGCGGTCATGCCGCCGGCCCTGAGGTCGCCCTCGGTCGCGCCCTCGATGCGGTTGCAGTCGATGAAGGTGCGCGGGATGCGGCAGCGGATGGCGATGGCGCTGCGCCGCGGGTCGGCGGCGACGATCGCCTCGGCCACGCGCCGCCCGAGCGGCCAGGCGCCCACATCGGTGTTGACCGAGAAGAACTCGTGCAGGTCGGCCGGCAGCCGCCCGGCCAGCGCGGCCCGCAGCGCGTCGTAGTCGGCCCGCTCGGCGCCGTGGGGCACCTCGACCAGGAGGGCGGGCGCGCGGGTTCCGGCCTCGGGCCCGCGCACGACCTCGACGTCGGCGACGCCCGGGACCGACGAGGGAAGGTCGCTCGCCATGGCGCGCGATTGTGACAGAGGCGCCTTCCGCCGGGAACGTCAGCCGGCCGCGAAGTAGGCCGCGAACGCGGCCGCCACGACCCACAGGAGCGGGTTGATCTCGCGGATGCGCCCCGCGACCGTCATGAGGATGACGTGGGTGATGACGCCCACGCCGATGCCGTTGGAGATCGACCAGGTGAAGGGCATCACGACCGCGGTGAGGAACGCGGCCGCCGCGTGCGGGACGTCGCGCCAGTCGATCTCTGCCAGCATGCCGGCCATGAGGAAGCCGACCACCACCAGCGCGCTGGCGGTGGCCTCGGCCGGCACCACCCCGGCGAGCGGCGCGATGAACATCGCCACCAGGAACAGGCCCCCGGTCACCAGCGAGGCCAGCCCGGTGCGCGCACCGTCGGCGATGCCCGAGGCCGACTCGATGTAGGTCGTGGCCGACGAGGTCGAGGCCAGGCCGCCGACCGCCGCCGCCAGCGAGTCGACCAGCAGCACGCGGCGCATGCGCGGTAGCCGCCCGTTCTCGTCGAGGAACCCGCCCTCGGCCCCGAGCCCCACCGCCGTCCCGACGGTGTCGAAGAAGTCCGACAGCATGAGCGTGAAGACCGCGAGCACCGCGCCCAGCGCGCCCAGCTTGGCGACGAAGCCGAAGGAGAAGTGGCCGAGCAGGCCGAAGTCGGGGAGCGTGACGATCGCGCGCGGCGGCGGGGCCTCGCCGATGACGAGCGCCAGCACCGTGGCCGCAGCGATGGCGATGAGGAGGGCGCCCCGCACCCGCCTGACGCTGAGGATGAGCGCCAGGACCAGGCCGACCAGAAAGACCGCCGTGTGCGGCGAGCGGAGATCGCCCAGCTGCACCACCGGCAGGGCGCCGGGCGAGGTGGCGCGCGTGACCAGCCCGCCCTCGGCCAGCCCGATGACGGCGAGGAAGAGGCCGATGCCGGCGCCGATGGCGCGCTGGAGCGAGCGCGGGATGGCGTCGAGGATCGCCTCGCGCACGCCGATCGCGACCAGGATGGTGATGGCGGCGCCCTCGGCCACGATGACGCCCATCGCCTCGGCCGGGCTCAGCCCCTGGGCCGCCACCAGGGTGCCGGCCACGGCGGCGTTGATGCCCATGCCGGGGGCCAGCGCGAAGGGATAGTTGGTGGCCGCCCCCATCGCGATGGTCATGACGCCGGCGACCAGCGCCGTGGCGGTCAGCACCTGTGCCGGGTCGAGGCCGGCCCCGCCCAGGATCGCGCCGTTCACGAACAGGATGTAGGCCATCGTCATGAACGTGGTGGCCCCACCCAGCACCTCGACGCGGAGCGAGGACCCCGCGGCGCCATACCCGAACCGCCTGTCGAGCCATTCCCCCATGGCCCGACCATACGATTTTCCGTGCGACCTGGGCAGCCGCTCTTCCTCCCAACAGGACAAGAGGACGAGCGAAAGGCTCAAAGCCATGCACCATCGACACTTCCTGGTCTCCCTGGCCGACGCGGCGCCCTCCCACGCCGGCGGCGCCAGCATCCTTCTCTCCATCGCCGCGATCATCGCGATCGTCGGGATCGCGATCGCCCTGGCGATCGCCTACAACCCCCCGCCGCCGTCCTCGGATGACCGACTTCAGTAGTGCGGCGGCGGCTCGTCGGGCGGGCCGACGGCTTCGAGGTCGCCGGCGGCCTTTCGCAGGGCATCGAGCTGCTGCTCGAGCCGCTCGACCCTGGCGGTGAAGGACCTGAGGACGTCGTCGAGCGCGGCGATGACCTTGTCCTGGTGCGCGATGCGAACCTCTAGCTCGATGATGCGCTCGTCGTCGGGCATGGCCGGAGCCTAGCGCACTGGGCCATCGCCCAGGTTCGCGAGTACAGGTGCCCATGCCGGTGGCCCCGGCCGCCGGCGCGCACACCGCTCCATCCATCAGGCCAGTCAACGCAGGGCAGGGGACGGGCGGCCAGGTCCCTGGACAGGCGCCGACGGCGTGATGTCTCCTTCGCGGGTGAGGCAATCGCTCCTCGTCGCCGCCGCGCTGGCGGCCTGCTCGCGCCCCCAGCCGCAGCCGCAGCCGCCGGTCAGCGAGATGTCCGCCGGTCCGCCGCGCATCTCGCCGCGCATCTCGATCGTCGGCGACCCCGAGCTGGTCGCTCGAGGGATCGTCTCCAGCCAGTACACCGAGATCCGCCTCGCGGCCAGCCCCGACGGCCGGCTCCTCCTCTGGGGATCGACCGACCGCCCCGGGCCCGGTGGCTGGAACATCTGGCTGGCGCGGCGCACGCAGGAAGGGTGGAGCCAGCCGCAGCCCGCGCCATTCAACTCCGACGCCAACGACTTCGACCCGGCCTTCAGCGGCGACGGGCGGCTGGTCTACTTCTTCTCCAACCGCCCCGGCGGCGCGGGCGGCGACGACATCTATCGCGTGCCGGTCAGCGGCGACGGGTTCGGCGCGGTCGAGCACCTGGGGCCCGAGATCAACACGCCCGGCGACGAGTGGGCGCCGTCCCCGTCGCCCGACGGGTCGCAGCTCATGTTCGCGAGCAACGTGCCGAAGGCGAAGCACGACCTGTTCGTGGCGCGCGCCAGCGGCGGCGGGTTCGCCAGGGCGCAGCCCCTGCCGGGCGCGGTCAACACGCCCGGCGCGGACGAGTTCGACGCCACCTTCCTCGCCGACGGAGCCTCGATCGTCTTCTCGCGCTCGAACGACGTCGAGAACGAGGAGATCCGGCTGTACTACTCGGCGCCCGGCCCCCGCGGCTACGACGCCGGCACCGAGCTGCCGCACGGCATCAACCTCGCGGGCGGCGCCGCGCTCGCCCCGACCATCGACGCTCGCGACCCCCGGTCGCTCTACTTCTCCAGCAAGCGCCCCGAGGCCAGCGCCGGGAAGCTCGACATCTACCGCGTGCGCTACGCGCTGCCCGGCCGGCGCCAGTAGTCTCGCGCCGCCGCGCCGGCAGCGATCGCTGGCGGGACGGCCGTGTGGCCGCGCGCCCCGTTCGCGCGTACTGTCGCGCCATGAGAGAGCTGCCCGCCCGCGTCGGAGAATTGCTGCCGGCGACGGCGCTCGCCCGCCGCGACGCGCTGCCGTACAAGCCGGCGCCGGTGGAGCTGGCGGGGGCGCGGGTCCTTCTGCGCCCGCTCGATCTCGCGCGCGACGGAGAGGCGCTGCACGCGGTCTCGTGCGGGCGCGCCATCGAGATCGGAGGCCGCGCGGTCGGCGACTACGACCCCGACGCGGCCATCTGGCGCTACATGTCGGGCGGGCCGTTCGCGGACGCCGCCTCGCTCGCGGGCTGGCTCGGCGTCCAGGTCGACCATCCGGACGGGCTGGCGCTGTGCGTCCTCGACGCCGCCACCGCCCACCCGATCGGAGTCGCCTGCTTCATCGCCAATCGCCCCGAGCACCTCAAGGTCGAGCTCGGATCGATCTGGTACTCGCCGGTGGCGCAGGGGACAGGGGCCTGCACCGAGGCCACCTACCTCATGCTCGCGCACGCCTTCGCGCTCGGCTACCGGCGGCTCGAGTGGAAGTGTGACGCCTTCAACGAGCGGTCCCGGCGCGCGGCGCTCCGCATCGGATTTCGCTTCGAGGGGATCCAGGAGGCGCACTACATCGTCAAGGGGCGAAACCGCGACACGGCCTGGTTCCGGCTGCTCGACGCCGAGTGGCCCGACGTCGCGGCCGGCCTGCGCGCGCGGCTCCAGCCGTAGACCAGCCCACGGTGTCAGTCGCCCGGGCGGCGACATCCTTCGTCGCTCGCGTGGCGACCCGCGCGGCCCGGCGCGAGGGAGTTCGGGCGATTCGCATGGCGTCGATGGGGGCACGCCGGTTGCTCGAGGGCAACTCGCCCACGAGCAGCGGAGGGAGAGCGATGCCTGACGTGACGCGGACACTTCGATCGAAGGCCGGCCCCCGGCGATGGCGGCGCATGGGCCTCGCGGCCCTGTTCCTGGCGCTCTCGTGCCTCGGGCGCGACGCGGGCGATCTGGAGGACGCGAACGGGGCGGGCGACCCGCGCCAGCCCGGTGCCATCGTGCTGCCCGACGACTATCCCGATCCGCCGGGTGCCTTCACCGCCGTGCTCGTCGCGCCCGGCGCCGCCCATCCGCCGGATCCGTTCGCGCCCCCGGCGCCGGACGGCGAGCTGGAGGCGGCGCGATGAGGAGGGCGCGCGCGCTCGCGATCGCCGCGGCCGCGGCCCTGCTGCTGTCGGGGCCGGCGGCCCGCGCACAGGTGGCCGAGATGCAGAGCAGCGGCGACGCCGCGCCGCGGCCCGACGTCGACAGCTTCCGGGGCAGCTTTCACCAGTCGATCCGGATCGAGGTGCCTCGGTTCCACGACCTCGAGCCCGACCTGGCGCTGGTCTACGACTCGGCGGCGGGAAACGGCTGGGTCGGCGTGGGCTGGGGCGTGTCCGGCAGCTCGCAGATCGCGCGCGTCTCGCCTGGCCGCGGGGCTGCGCGTTACGCCGACGGCGACGTCTTCCTGCTCGACGGCGTCGAGCTGGTGGCCGACGCCGGGCTGGGCGGCACCCACCGCGAGAAGTTCGACCGCTTCCGCCGCATCTCGCGCGATCCGGCGAGCGACGCCTGGACCGTGGTCGAGAAGAACGGCGTGCGCGCCGACTACACCGCGCTCGAGAGCACGCCGCGCGGCACCTTCCGCTGGGCCCTCCACACCGTCACCGACCGGCACGGCAACCGGGTC
Organism: Kofleriaceae bacterium; assembly: GCA_035262925.1. Classification (GTDB taxonomy): domain Bacteria; phylum Myxococcota_A; class Polyangia; order Haliangiales; family Haliangiaceae; genus DATFRY01. The sequence continues at coordinate 6,868 of DATFRY010000241.1, forward strand.
ACCTACGATCACTCGTGCGGCGCGACCGGCTGCTACCTGGACGCCATCTCCTACAACGGCGCGCAGGTGGCGTTCGTGCGCCAGGCGCGCCCGGACCGCATCACCTACGCGACCGGCGCCTCGATCGGCGCCATGGGCGAGCGCCTCGCCCGCATCGAGGTGCGGGTCGGCGGCAGCCTGGCTCGCCTGGTCGCCCTCGACTACGCCACCAGCCCCGAGACCGGCCGCTCCATCCTCACCGGCGTGCGCCAGTTCGGGCAGGACGCCCAGGTCGGCGGCGACGGCAGCGTGACCGGCACCGCGCTCCCCGCCCATCAGCTCGGGCACGCGGGGGCCGCGCCCACGCTCGCGGCCGCCGCGGTGTGGCGCACCGAGTCGGGGCCGTGGCGCCAGGATCAGGCCCAGCTCGCCGATGTCGACGGCGATGGGCGGCTCGACGCCGTCCACCGGCGGACCGACAACACCATCTGGGTCGCGCTCGCGCTGGCCAGCGGCGACGGCTTCGCGGCGCCGTCCCTGTGGCAGAGCGGGCTGGGCGGCGCCTACGCGGTCGATCAGGCCTACTACCGCGACGTCGACGGCGACGGGCGCGCCGATCTCCTCTTCCGCAAGAGCAACAACACCATCTGGGTCGGCCGGTCGACCGGCACCAGCTTCGCCGCCGCCGCCTCGTGGGCGAGCCCGGGCGGCGCCTTCGCTCCCGGCCAGGCCCAGTACGGCGACGTCGACGGCGACGGCCGCGCCGATCTCGTGTTCCGCTCGGGCGGCTCGTTCCTGGTCTCGCGCTCCACCGGCACCGGGTTCGGCGCCTCCGCCGTGTGGGCGACCATCGCCGACACCGGCACGGCCGGCGCCGACCAGACCCGCCTGGTCGACCTCGACGGCGACGGCAAGTCGGACCTCACGTTCCGGCGGTCATCCGACAACACGGTCTGGGTCGCGCTGGCCACCGGCAGCGGCTTCGCGGCGCCGGCCCGGTGGCTCGCGCTGCCCGGCAACTTCCGCGCCGGCCAGGTCCAGTTCGGCGACTTCAACGGAGACGGCGCCGCCGACCTGGCCTTCCGGCCGGTCGACTGCGCGGTCCGCACGCGGACCTGCTACTCGTGCGGCAACACGTGCGGGCCGTGCGGCTGCGCCGCCGACGAGGCGCTGGTCGCGCAGACCGGCTGCTCCTACGCCAACCAGAGCTGTGGCGGAGGCGACAACGCCGAGGCCAGGATGGTGACGACGTCGACGTGCAAGCGCTGCACGTCGACCGGTGAGGTCGAGGTGGCGCTGTCGACCGGCGCCGGGTTCGAGCCGCTGGTCGCCTGGTCATCGGAGGCGCCGACCAGCTACAGGCCGGGGCAGGTCAGGTTCGCGGACGTGAACGGCGACGGCCGCGCCGATCTCTCCGTCCAGAGCGACAGCCAGGAGCTCCGCGTCGCGCTGTCGACCGGGACCGGGTTCGCGGCGGCGGTCCTGCTGGCGACCGGGTCCGGGGCGTACGACAACGACCAGGTCCAGTACGGCGACGTGAACGGCGACGGCCGCGCCGATCTCCTGTTCCGGGGCTCCGACCAGACCTACCGGGTCTCGCTGGCGCTCCCCGCCGACCGGCCGGCCGACGCGCTGGTCCAGCTCGACAACCCGCTCGGCGGCCGGGTCGAGGTCGCCTACCGGCCGTCGTCGGCGTGGCCGAACCTGAACGGCCCGCCGCTCCTCTACACCGTCACCGCGATCACAGCGCGCGACGGGCGCGGCAGCTCGTCGACCACGTCCTTCAGCTACGCGGGCGGCAAGTGGTCGGCGCCGGAGCGGCGCTTCCTCGGGTTTCGCAGGGTGGTGCAGGTACTCGACGGGGCAGGCACCGCGCGCGAGACGGTGTATCACCAGCACGCTCGCTGCCAGAACCAGCCGGAGGCGAGCTGGCTGCGCGACGGCCAGGGGCGCATCTACAGCTACGAGTCGTACGTGTACGACGAGTCCGGGGCTGCGCCCTATCGCTCGCTCCTGACCGAGCGCTGGCACCTCGAGTGCGAGCTCGGCACCAGCTGCCGGCGCCGGCTCACCCAGTTCGGCTACGACGAGTTCGGCGACCTGCACGAGGTGCGCGAGCACGGCGACTTCGACGCGCCGGGCGACGAGACCACGACCGAGATCGGCTACGTCGCCAACCGCGGCGACTTCGTGGTGGCGCGGCCGGCCTACGAGAACGTGTACGTCGGGCTCGGGGCCGCCCCGGACCGGCTGCGCGCCCGTACCCAGCACGTCCGCGACGGCGCCGCGCTCTACACCGGCGCGCCGTCCGCAGGCGACGAGACCGGCACGCGGGCGTGGGACAGCACGACCGGCGGCTACGCGGCGATCGCGCGCAGCTTCGATCAGGCCGGCAACCCGACCGCGGAGACCGATCCGGTCGGCGCGACCACCACGACCGGGTGGGACGCCACCTACCGCGCCTTCCCGATCTCGCGCTGCGACGGGCTCGGCCACTGCTCGGCGACCGAGTGGGACCCGGCGCTGGGGCGGGCCACGCGCGAGACCGATCCGAACGGACAGGTCACCGCGTTCGAGCACGACCCGCTCGGCCGCCCGGTGCGGACGACCTACCCCGGCGGCGGGACGCTGACCACCGGCTACGTCGGCTTCGGCGACCCCGGCGAGCAGCGCATCGAGACGGTGCGCTCCGACGGAACGCCCGACGGGCTGTGGGCGCGCACGTACGTCGACGGGCTGGGCCGGACCTACCTCGAGACGCGCGAGGGGGACATCGCGCGCCAGACCGTCTACGCGCCCGATGTCCCGTCGCGCGTCGCGCGCCGATCGGACTGGTTCGGCCCGGGCGAGTCGCCGCGCTTCGACGCCTTCACCAGCGACGGCGCCGGCCGCGTCGTCCGCGTGCTGCACGCCGACGGCAGCGCGGCGACGTTCAGCTTCGCGGTCGGCAGCGAGCGCGCCCGCGACGAGGCCGGGCACGAGCGCACGCGCGTGGTCGATGCGCTCGGGCGCGTGGTCGCGGTGCGCGAGCGGGTGGGCGACGGCGAGCAGGAGACCCGCTACCGCCACGACGCGCTGGGCCACCTGGTCGACATCGTCGACCCCGCGGGACACGAGAGCACCGCGATCCACGACTCGCTCGGGCGCATGGAGCGGGGCTGCGATCCGGATCGCGGCTGCGCGACCTACTCCTACGACGCGGCCGGGAGGGTCCTTGCCCGCACCGACGCGCGCGGGCAGATCACGGCGTGGACCTACGACCTGCTCGGGCGCCCGATCGGCAAGAGCGGCGGCATCTCGTGGACGTACGACGAGGCCGGGCACGGCGCCGGCGTCGGGCGCGTGACCTCGCGCAGGTTCCCGCGCGGCCAGGACAGCCTGGCCTACGACTTCGCGGG
>DATFRY010000242.1:0-2796 GCA_035262925.1 Kofleriaceae bacterium
CAGGCGTTCCCCTCGGGGCCGCTTCAGATCTCGCTGCTCATCCCTTGAGCGCGGCGAGCAGCTCCTCGCACGCTTGGATGCACCGGCGGCACTGCTCCTCGCAGAGGCGGCAGTGCTCGTGGTGGTGGGCGTGGCGGTGGCATTCGTCCGCGGACGCGCGGCACGCGGCGAGGCAGGCCTCAACCGCGGCGCGCCGGCTGTCGGGGTCGGGCTCGGTCTGACGGCCGAGGATGCGGAGGGTGGCGCCGCACGCGTCGGCGCAGTCGAGGCACAGGCGGGCGCAGTGGACGAGGTCGGGGACGTCGGCCTCGGCCAGGTCGGCGTCCGCGCAGACGGTGCAGGTCGCCTGGCAGGCGGCGCATTCGTCGATGCAGCGTGCCAGCACGGAAGGGTCGACCGCGGCCGGCCGCGGGTGGGTCCTGAGGATCGCTTCGACGCTCATCGTCGCTCCTTGCTCGTGGGGTACCCGCGTAAGGTCGCACGACGGCCCGTCGCCAACCAGAGCATGGGTCTGCGCGTCGCCGGGGGGGTCTCGCTCATCGAGGCCGCCCCCGATCTGGTCGACCACCTCGACGCGCGGCGCGCCGACGCGGCGCGCTCGCGCGCGCTCGCGAGCGCGTCTTCATCGAGCGCATGGTCAGCCAGTGCCGCACGAAGGACGAGATCGAACGGGCCCTCACCGCCCAGTACGGGCCGCGGGTGCTCGCGCTGCCGAAGGCGAGTGGGTTCCGGGTAACGGCCTACCTGGTGCCGGCGCTCGCCGCACTCGCCGCCGCCGCCGGGATCGTGCTGCTGGCCGTCCGCCGGCCTCACCGGCGCGGGCGCGCGGGGCGACGACCGCGCGCCGACGGGCCGCCGATCGATCCGCTGCAGTCCGCGAGGATCGACGCCGAGCTCGAGCGTTACCGGTAACAGCGCCGCGCTTTCTGACACACGGCGATTTACCGTGAGCGTCCGCGCGTCAGCATTCGCGGGTATCACTGGCCGTCGGTATAGAGGGGCCTTGACCGCTCGCATCGCGGCCGATGAGGGTGGTCCCCCCCAAACGTGCTCTGACGACATGGGGTCAGCGGCCGGCTCGGCTGCGTCATCGACGTCGACCTACCTCGCCGGCGTCCATCGCGAGCTGCGGCCGCATCGAGACGGGTGTCGCATGACGCGGCACCCGTCTCATCCTCCGCTGCCTCCCGAGTGCGATGCGGACGGCGGAGTTGCCGGACCCGGATCGTGGCCGGCCGGCGGACCGTTTGCCTGCGGACCCGGCACCGGGTCGTGGTTGGGCCCATTGGCCGCCCCATGCGTGACCTGCGGGCCGGCTTCACGCGCGGGCTTGTTGAGCGGGTCGGCCTTGGGCCCGGGGTTCGGTATCGCGTGTGCCTTCTGCGCGTGAGCCTTCGCCGGCGGGCCGGGGCTGTGAGCCCGGGACTGCCCCGGCGGCGCGGACGGCTTGGCTGCGTTGTACTGCGCGTGTGGCTTGCTCGCGGGCGCCGGGTTCGCGGGTGTGACCGCGACGGGGTTGACGGGGGTGTCAGCGGCCGCCGCCGTCGGCTTGTCAACGCCGGGGCTGGGCGGATCGGCGCTCGGCGGGTGGGGCGGGCCCGGCGTCGCCTCGGTGTGTGTGCGCGCCCGCTTGCGAACCGGGGCCGCTCTGTCGGCGCTGCGTCGCCCGTGCGCGACGGGCGTTCGGACGATCGGCATGGGCGCCGCGGCGGGGCTCGCGACCACGACTCCTTGGAAAGGTCGGGGCGCGCGCGCCGCCCGGTGGTGCGTCGGGGTGGTGACGGGGGTGTCGCCGGCGTGGATGGCCAGTGCGGCCAGGGCCGCCGCCGCGAGCCCGGTGCCGACGGCGCCGGCGGTGAGCGCGGTTTCGCCGGTGCCGCCGAACAGCGGCCCTAGGACACCGCGCTGGACCAGGAACGCCGGCACCAGAGCGCGCGGACCGCGGCGCTTGCCGCGCAACTGCTCGCGGAACGCGCGGCACTCGGCGCAGGTGAGCATGTGGCGGCGCAGCGCCCCACGACGCAGCGCCGCGCCGTGCAGCGTGAGCAGCTGGTGCCTGATCTCGGCGCACGGCATCTCGCGGGCTGTGCGATTTGCCGTGAGCGAGGCGCGCGCCTGGAAGACCAGTGCCTTGACCTTCTCGTGTCTGCAGCCGAGGGCGTCAGCAATCTGCTCGTACGGGACCCCGAAGACCTCCGCCTGAACGATCGCGAAGCGCTGGTCGTCGGGCAGCTTCGCGACATCGGCCAAGACGGCGCGCAGGTCGTCGCGCGCGACGACGTCTGCCGCGAGGCGGTCGGCCACCTGCTCGGGCGCTCGCTCGCGTGGACCCTCGCGCCGAAGGCGCAGCACCGACTGGCAGCGGTGGCGCGCGATGCCATATAGCCAGGCTCGCAGCGCGACCGGCTGCTCGAGGTGGCCCAGCGCGGAATACGCCGCCAGGAAGGTCTGCTGCGTCGCATCCTCGGCGTCGTCCGTGGACCCGAGGACGCGGCGGCAGTAGACGAGGACCTGCTCGCGATACCGGCGGTAGAGCGTTTCGAACGCCACCTCCGAGCCGGTGCGCGCCTGTTCGACCAGCCGCTGATCCGAAGCCAGCCGGGCCACAACGGGTAGCTTCGCCCCAATCCGGGCGTCCGGGGGAAACTGTGGGCGCGTTCGGCGCGTGGCCGCTCGCGACTCGCGTCCCCGACCGGTTTTCGAAGAGGATGACGGTGCCGGGCCCGCACGGGTCGGGGCTCCTACGTTCCTTACCCTGGTCCGTGTCGGGCCCGGTGCCTCTCTCGGCACCTCTAA
>DATFRY010000243.1:0-21851 GCA_035262925.1 Kofleriaceae bacterium
TTCTCCTTGCTGTGCGCACCTCGCGTGCGACCACACGAGGTGATGACCATGACGATGACGATCCGGATGCGCGGCCTTGCCGCATTCGCGGGCGCGGCCGTGATCGCGGCCGCGTGCAGTGGCGACGTAGGCACCGCGGGCGGCGCGGGCGACGGAGGCGATGGCGGCGGCGATGGCACCGGCGACGGCGGGGGCGGCGGGAGCGGCGTCGGCCTCGGCGGAGCCCAGGACATCGGCGCGTTCCGCGCCCTGCTCGACGCGGGCGACATCCCGGGCGAGAGCACGCTCGACGCCAACGGGTTCTTCTCCGAGCATTTCAGCGAGCTGCCGCCGGCCGACTGCGGCGACCCGCTCTGCCTGGTCGGCACCATGGCGGTCGGGCGCGACTGGGTCACGCACGCCGACCGCGCCGTTCTTCAGATTTCGCTGTCGACGCCGGTCGACCCATCGGAGCTGGTGCGCAAGCCGCTCAACCTGGTGGTCGTGGTCGACACGTCGGGCTCGATGGCCGAGGACGACCGCATCGGCTTCGCGCGCGCGGGCCTGAACACGCTCATCGACGAGCTCGGCGACGGCGACCGCGTCGGGCTGGTCACCTTCAGCGACGACGTGACGGTGCGCGCCTCGCTGACCGAGCCGAGCGACCGCGACGCGCTCCACGCCGCGGCCGACTCGCTCGAGGCGTCCGGCGGCACCAACCTGCACGACGGGCTGGAGCGCGGCTTCCAGCTCGGCCTGGAGGCGTTCGACCCGGAGCGGCAGAACCGGGTCATCCTGGTGTCCGACGGGCTCGCCACCACCGGCATCGTCGACGACGCCAGCATCCAGGCCATGTCCGACCGCTACCTGTCCGACGGCATCGGCCTCACGACCATCGGGGTCGGGCTCGACTTCAACGTCGCGCTCATGCGCGGGCTGTCGGAGCGCGGCGCCGGCAACTTCTACTTCCTGGAGGACGCCGCCGCCATCGCCGAGGTGTTCCGCGAGGAGCTGGACTTCTTCGTCACGCCGCTCGCGTTCGACGTCGAGCTCGATGTCGCGGCCGAGTCGGGCTGGCAGATCGGCGAGGTGGTCGGCACCCACTACTGGACAGGCTCGCCCCGCTCGGGCGGGGTGTCGCTGCCCGCCGTGTTCGTGGCCAGCCGCGAGAGCGATCAGCCCGGCGAGTACGGGCGGCGCGGCGCCGGCGGCGCGATCTTCGTCGAGATGGTGCCGACCTCCGGCAGCGTGTGGGATCCGAGCGACGCGCTGGCCGCGCTGAGCCTGCACTACCGCCTGCCCGGCGACGGCGGGGAGCGCGACTCCACCCTGAACGTGGTCAGCCGGCCCGAGCGCGGCGCGTCACCCGCCGACGTGTACCTGGCCAACGAGTCGATGGCCGAGCACTACTCGATGTACACCATGTTCGTCGGCCTGCGCGAGGCGACGCGGCTGGCAGCCTACTCCTATGACTGCGCGCTGGCCGCGCTGGAGCGCCTCGACGACGAGGCGGCGGCGTGGCAGCGCGAGTTCGCCGACGAGGACATCGACGCCGATCGCCAGCTCATCGCCCAGTTCGAGGGCAACCTGCGCGAGGCCGGCGGCATCTCGCTCGACGACGGCGCGTTCGACGGCGTGTGCACCGGCGACGCCGATGGCTACGACGACGGCTACAACGACGACTGCGGGGGCGACGGCTGCGCCGACGGCTACGACGGCTACGACGACGGCTACGACGGCGGCCAGGAGTACGCCTGCCAGGCAGGCGGCAGCGCGCGGAGCACCGCCGCCGGGTGGGCGCTCATCGCGATCGCGGTCGGCGCAGCGACGAGGCGCCGGCGCCGGCGCGCCGCCGGCGAGGGCGGATCGCGAACAGAGCCGCGAGGCCGATGAACAGCGCGGCGGGCGCGCCGGTCCGGGCGCTGCCCGCCGTGGCGCAGCCTCCGCCGGCGTCGGACGGGTCGCCGGTCGCACCGCCGCTGGTGTTGCCGGCGTCGCCGCTGCCGCCGCCCCCGCCGCCGCCCGGGCCCGCGTCGGCCCCGCCGCCGCCGCCGCCCGGGCCGGCGTCATCGCCGCCGCCGGCCGCGGGCGCACAGCCGGGAGCCGGCTCGGCCGGCGCGCTCTGCGACAGGACCAGGTCGGCGCACTGATAGTAGATGTCGTTGCCGTCGCCGTAGGGCGGCTTGTCGCTCATGACCTGGATGACCTGCAGCGTGCAGTTGTCGCACTCGACGTCCGGCAGCGTCACCTGGATCGAGTAGAGCGAGTTTCCGTCCGCTCGCGTGTCGCGGTCGGCGATGCCGTCGAGCAGCACGGTGGGGCCGCCGCTGGTGTCGTCGAAGCCGGTCGGGTCGACGAAGCCGTCCTGACCGTCGTCGTCGAAGCTCACCCGGAAGTGGCCGGGGTGCTCGACGGTCTCGTCGAACTGGACCGTGATGGTGGAGCCGGGCCGGAACTGGCACACGTTCTGGCCACGCGTGTCGTTGGGCGCGCCGCACGGACCATTCTTCAGCTCGGTGGTGCGCTGCAGCGGGGTCCGCAGCTGGATGTGGGCCAGCGCCGTCGGCGCCGACGCGCCGACGAGCGCGACGGCCAGGGGCAAGGAAAGTCTACGGGAGCTCATGGACGGCACCTTTGTGCACGGGGCGGGCCACGCCGACCGGGCTCACATTTCGCGGCCTTCTCGTCGCCGAGGTGCAGGATCGCGGCCGCAACTCCCAGGGGGGTGGTCACCAGAGGTCACGGAGTCGCCTCGAGCTGGCCCATCAGATCGATGTGAAGGGGGCCGTGGCGGCCAGGCGGTGGGGGCACGATCACGCTCTGGCGCAGGCGAAAGCGCGCGCCGGAGCCCGTCGGCGCGATGTCGCGATCGATGAGCAGGTCGGTGAGGAGATCGCCGAACCACGCGGACAGCTGGCCGTGCAGCTCCGGCGCGCGCTCGATGAGGGCGGCGGCCAGCTCCGGATAGCAGGGTTCGAGCAGGCCCGGCTCCGGCTCGCAGGTGAGGCCGAGATCGCGCAGCGAGAGCCGCGGCTGGCGGCCCGCGCCGGTGCCGGTCAGCTCGAAGCCGGCGCGGCCGAAGATGTGCGCCGGTGTGCGCTGCGGTCCGTCCTCGAGCGAAAGCGAGCTGGCCACGCCGATCTCGTAGCTCTCGCCGGGCCGGCGCGACGCGGTCAGCGTCGGCGGAAGCGGCAGCGCCGGCCCGCGGGCGCGCACGCTCAGGAGCTCGCGCACCACCGGATCGCGGTCGAAGCGTGAGGCGATGCCGCTCGCGGCCAGCGCCTCCTCCAGGTAGCCGGTCCCCCACAGCACGTAGAGGAGGCCGCCCAGCGCGTTGCCGTCGAGCTCGACCGCGAGCGGCGCGGTCATCGCCGCGGCCGGCACGGCGCCGGGCTCGGCGGGCAAGAGGACGGGCGCCGCGGCGCGCCCTGCCCTGCGCGCCGCCGCTGCCGCCGGGCCCAGCGCGACGGCGAGCGGCACCGACGCGTGCGAGTCGCCGACCACCTCGATGTCGCGATCGGCGCAGTAGGCGAGCTCGAGCGCGCGGCCGCCGCCGAGCGGCAGCGGCGGGGGCGCCGTCATGATGTCGTCGAGCGTGGCGGTGATCTCGCCCCGCGCCATGCGCGCCGCGATGTCGTCGCCGTGGATGAGGTCGCTCACCCACTGCACGACCCGGCTGCGCAGATGCACGCGCGCGTCGGTGCGCGACGAGAGGCGGAGCTGGCCGCCGGCGAGGTGGGGCGCGATCCGGATCGTCAGGTCGAGCACGGCGTGGGTGAAGCCGAACGCCAGCGACACGCGCAGGTGGCCGGCGTCGCCGCCGGCCGGCGAGACCCAGCGCATCGCGATGGCGCGCACGCGCTCGAAGGTCCCCACCGGAAACGCTTCGAACCCGCTCATCTCGCGATCGACCAGCCCGGCGACCAGGTGGGCCATGGTGCCGGGCCCGGCGCGGCCGTCGTCGAGGAAGCGCTGCCCGACCAGGAGCCGCGCGCCGCACGGCGGATGGGCCGGATCCTGGAACGGACCCGCGAGCTGGGTCCAGCCGACCCGCCTCTCCACGCCGCCGCGGTAGCGCGCGCGCCACTCGATGTGGTGGAGGCCCGGCGGGCGCGCGACGTGGACCGCGCCGGCCGCCGGCACCGCGGCGACGTCCTCGCCGTCGATGAACAGGCGCGCTCGCGCTGCCGCGTCGGGCGGAACGTCGACCGCGGCGAGCGAGAGCGCCGCGCCCGGCGCGACCAGCGGGGCGCGGACGCGGACGACGAGCGGCGCGCGGTCGAGGCGGTCCATCAGCCAGGGCAGCGCGGCCGCGTGGCCGGCCACGAGGGCGACGCCTGCAGCGAGCGCGAGGATCCTGCGGCGCCGGGTCACAGGATGACCAGCACGGTGACCAGCTCCCAGCCCACCACCCAGAGCGTGCATGCGACCACGCTGCCGGTCATCGCGCGGGTGACCGCGTCGGCGTCGGCCTTGCGCGCGCCCCCCTTGGCCACCACGTCGCTGGCCAGGCCCCACGCGTAGAGCCAGACCAGGAAGGCCGCGCGGACGGCGTAGCGCATGCGCTCCGGCCGCGGATCGACGAGGTCTCCGGTCAGGAGCTCGAGGCCGCCCTGCATGCCGTACTGATGGCAGAGGAGGAGCCCGCCGGCCACCATGCCCGCCGCGAACAGCGCCGCGACGGCGAGGTAGGCGGCGCCGACCGCGAACCAGGTAGGGCCGAACAGGTAGGCGCGCGGGCTCACGCCGAGCGCGTCGAGCGCGAGCGTCTGCTTGCCGAGGTCCATCGAGCCGAGCCACGCGTTGGTGGCGCTGCCCGACGCGGCCACGAACAGCATGGCGGACAGCGGCGGCGCCAGCGCGACGATGTAGCTGCCGCCGATCTGGCGCACCAGCGCGTCGGGCCTGACGCCGGCGCCGCCGACGCGCGAGATGACGTAGAGGACGGTGTAGCCGATGAGCAGCGAGACCACGGCGTAGAACAGCGCCGGGCGCACGAGGGTCTGCGCGAGCGCGCGGCCGGCGATGGCGGCGAAGTCGCGCGGGCGGCGCACGAGCTGCCCGGTCCCGGCGGCGAGCGCGACGGCGGCGGTGCGAAACGGCTCGACGGCGCGGTCGATGGCGCCGGCCGCCCGGCGAAGCACGCGGCCGCGCGCGCGCCGGCGAGGGACGGCGCCCGGGTGCGCGTCGCCGCGCGCGATGCGATCGACCACGGCCGACTCGAGCCGCATGAGCCAGGCGCCGCGCAGCTCCGGCGAGAGCGCGGCGTCCTCGAGCGGCCCGGGCCACTCGCCGTCGAAGAGGCGCTCGACCCGGCGCGACACCGGGTCGACCACGTACAGGCGATCGCCGGCGCCGGCGGCCAGCGCGACGTCGTGGGTGACGACGATGATCGCCACGCCGAGCTCGCGCACCTCGGCGCGCAGCAGGCGCGCCAGCATGCGGACGCGGTGGGGATCGAGCCCGACCGACGGCTCGTCGAGGAGCAAGAGGCGGCGGCGGCTGGCCAGGGTGCGCGCCACCGCGACCCGCTGGGCCTGGCCGCCCGACAGGCGATCGACCGCGACACCCGGCTCGGCCAGCGCGCGCTCGAGGCCGACCCGCTCCAGCCAGGTCGCCGGGTCGGCGTCGGCGTGCGCCCCTGGCTCGTCCGCGCCGCCGTCCTCGCGTCGGCGCGCGCCCGCATAGCGCAGCGCGAGCTCGATGTTGCCGCGCACGTCGAGGTGGTCGAACAGCGCGCCCCGCTGCGGCACCAGGCCGAGCTGGCCGCGCTCGAAGCTGAGCTCGCCGCCGACCACCTCGAAGCCGCTCCGCTCCAGCTCGCCGCGATCGAAGAGGAGGCGGGCGAAGGTCGACTTGCCGGCGCCGCTGCCGCCGAGCAGCACCGCGACCTCGCCGGGCGCGACCTCGAGCGAGAAGTCCTCGACCAGCGCGCTGCCGTCGGGCAGGAGGATGCGGAGACCGCGTGCCAGGAGTCCCTTCATCCGCCGCGGTTTTACCATCCCGCGCGCGAGGGCCGCGTATACTGCGCGCGCATGGAGCGCACTCTGTTTCGCGACGAGCACGAGCTCTTCCGCCAGGCCTTCCGCCAGTTCCTCGCGCGCGAGGTGGTCCCCAACCAGGCGCGCTGGAACGAGGCCGGCATGGTCGACCGCGCGGCGTGGCGCAAGGCCGGCGCGGGCGGCTTTCTCTGCCCGTGGCTCGAGGAGGAGCACGGTGGGCCCGGCGGCGACTTCCTCCACTCGGTCATCGTCATGGAGGAGATGGCGCAGGTCTACGAGAGCGGCTTCGCGGTGTCGCTCCACTCGGACATCGTGGTGCCGTACATCCACGCGTTCGGCAGCGCGGAGCAGAAGCGCCGCTGGCTGCCCGGGTGCGCGTCGGGCGAGCTGGTGACCGCGATCGCGATGACCGAACCGGGCGCGGGCTCCGATCTGGCCGGCGTCGCGACCACGGCGGTGCGCGACGGCGACCACTACGTGCTGAACGGATCGAAGACGTTCATCTCGAACGGGATCCTGTGCGACCTCTGCATCGTCGTGGCCAAGACCGACCCCGATCCGGACAAGGCGCACCGCGGCATGAGCCTGTTCGTGGTCGAGGCCGGCACGCCCGGCTTCACCAAGGGGAAGAAGCTGGCCAAGATGGGGATGCCGTCGCAGGACACCTCGGAGCTGTCGTTCGAGGACTGCCGCGTGCCGGCCGCCAACCGGCTGGGCGAGGAGGGCTCCGCGTTCCTCTCGCTCATGACCAAGCTGCAGCAGGAGCGGCTGTGCGTCGCGATCATGTCACAGGCCGGGGCCGAGCGCGTGCTGGCCGACACGATCGCCTACTGCCAGGAGCGGCGCGCGTTCGGCCGCCCGATCGCGAAGTTCCAGAACACGCAGTTCAAGCTGGCCGAGTGCGCCACCGAGGTCGAGGTCGGCCGCGCCTTCATCGACAAGCTCGTCGCCCAGCACATGTCCGGGAAGTACCTGGTCAAGGAGTGCTCGATGGCCAAGCTGTGGCAGACCGAGATGGCCGGCCGCGTGATCGACCAGTGCCTGCAGTTCTTCGGCGGCTACGGCTACATGCTCGAGTACCCGGTCACCCGCGCCTTCATGGACGCCCGCGTCCAGCGCATCTACGCCGGCACCAACGAGATCATGAAGGTCATCATCGCCAAGCAGATGGGCCTGTAGCGGGCAGCGGGCAGCTCAGAACGCGAACACGATCGATCCGCCGGTGACCAGGCCGGCGTCGACCTCCTCGCCGAAGAGGCCCGTGGCGCGGACGTCGACGTCCACCATCATGTACTTGTGCTTGAAGAGCTCGATGCCGGCCTGGCCCTGGACGGCGAAGGCGTGGTAGCCGAGGTAGCCGTAGCCGATGCGGAAGCCGAGGTAGGGGTTGAGGAAGCGGCGGTGGCCGCGGCCGAGGAAGTCGGAGTACATGCCCATGCCCCAGGTGGCGAGCACGGCGTTCTTTTCGGCCGGCTCGTCGCCGTCGGCGGCGACGTCGTCGAAGACGTCGATCTCGAGCGAGTAGCGCGGCTCGAGGATGTGCATGACGAAGCCGCCGCCGAGGCGGGTGCGCTTGCGGTCGCCCGCGTCGAAGAGGGTGAGCGCGGCGAGTCGCGGGCCGGGATAGACCTTGGTGCGCGGGCTCATGAGCGCGCCCTCCCGGCGGCTGACCGTGATGTCCAGGGTGGCCAGCGCGACGCGGTCCTCGAGGAAGCGCTTGTCTCCCTTGATGCGCTCGATCTCGCCGCGCAGCCGGGTCATCTCCTTCTCGACGTTGAGGATGTCCTGCATCGACAGGCCGCCGGCGTCGAGCAGCTTGCGCAGCCGCTCGAGCGTGACGGTGAGGTTGCCGAGCGCGATCTCCTGGTCGAACAGCGTGCGCGACACGTCCGTCGCCTGGATGCGCTTGCTGCTGATGTCGCCCTGGTCGTCGAGCCAGGCCACCACCGCGTCCACCTTGGCCGGGGGCAGGCGCACGCGAATGGTCGCGCGCCAGGAGGTCGACGCGCCGTCGACCTGCTCGGTCACCACGCGACCGCCGAGGCCCTCGACCTCTTCGTGCAGCCCGCGCGCGGTCTTCTCCGGGTCCTCGGCCACGAGGTCGACCGCGCCCTCCACGACCTGGCGCTCGGGGATGACCGGGGTCGCGGCCTGCTGCGACGGGGCCTGCGCCTGCGCCATCTGCGCCTCGGCCGGCGCCGCATCCGTGGAGGTCGGCACCGTGCGCGTGGGCCCGCTCTCGTCGAGCCCGGTCGTGACGATGGCCTCACCGCCGGCCACGCCCGGCAGCGCGGTCGACGTGGCGACGGGCATGCGCGCCTCCTTGTGCGCCGCCGCGCCCCCTCCACATCCGGTCGCGATCGAGACGGTCACCGCGGTGGCGAGGCAGAACAGCAGCTGGTTCATGCCCGAACTAACGGCGGCCCGACGCCGGTTCTTACATCGCCGGTCGGGCGGCCGCGATCATGCGCGAGGCCACACGAGCCGGCACGGACTGGAAGCGTCCTGCCCGGTCAGAGCAGCGCGAGCTGCTGGGCCGGCTGCGGTCGCGACGGCCGGGCGGGGCGCACCGCGGCGACCAGCTGCGGCGGGATGTCGGCCAGGAACCGGGACGGCGCGGGCTCGGCGGTGCGGCCGAAGAGCGCGCGGCGGGCCGCGCGCGTGAGGACGAGGCGCCCGCGCGCCCGCGTCATGCCGACATAGAAGAGGCGCCGCTCCTCCTCCAGATCGAGCGGCTTGCCGGGCAGCGCGAGCGGCAGGAGGCCCTCCTCGCAGCCGGCGATGACCACGAGCGCGAACTCGAGGCCCTTGGCCGCGTGCAGGGTGAGCAGCGCGACCTTCTGGGCCTCGAGCTGCGCGCCGCCGTCGGCGAGGAGCGGCAGCGCGTCGACGAAGGCGCGGGCGTCGCCGCCGAACGGCGAGGCCAGCGCCGCGAGCTGGTCGCGCGCGCGGCGCAGCGCCGCCGGGGCCCGCGCGGGTGCCAGCTCGGCCAGGATCTCGCCCAGGTCGCGGCGGCCGAGCTCGACCGACAGGCGGACGGCCTCGACCATCGACTGCGCCTCCGCGCCGCCGAGGATGGCCTCCTGGCTCGCGCGGCAGGTGGGGATGCCGGCGCGGGCGAGCGCCTCCTCGATCGGCGCCAACTGGGCGCCGATGCGAACCAGCACCGCGATGTCGTGAAAGGCGAGCGGCCCGGTGCCGACGGCGGCGTCGCCTGCGCTCGAGGTCTCGAGCGCGGTCCCGCCGACGGCGCGCGCGATCTCGCCGGCGATGAAGGCCGCCTCCTTTTCGGGCGACTCGCCGGCGAAGGCGACGAGCGGCGCGGCCGGCGCGGAGGACGGCAGCGTCTCGAGCGGACGGCGCGCGCGTCCCGGCGCTCGCTCCATGACCGCCGAAGCGGCGGCCAGGACCGGAGCCGGGCAGCGATAGCAGGTGGACAGCAGGACGGTGCGCGCGCCCGGATAATCGGCCGTGAAGCGGCGGAAGCAGCCCGGGTCGGAGCCGCGAAAGCCATAGATGGCCTGGTCGGGATCGCCGACCGCGCAGAGGTCCGGCGACGCCTCCGGCGGGGCGAGCAGGCGCACCAGTCGGTACTGCGCCGGGTTGATGTCCTGAAGCTCGTCCACGAACAGGTGGCGGCAGCGCTCCTGGGCGGCCGCGCGCGCGACCGCGCAGCTCTCGAGCAGGCGCACCGCGACGAGCACGAGGTCGTCGAAGTCGAGCGCGCCCGCGGCGGCGAGCGCGGCCCGATAGGCCTCGAAGGCGGCCGCGATGTCCGGATCGTCGAGATCGGCCGGCGCGATGAGCGCCGCCTTGGCGCGCGAGATGGCCTCGCCGGTCGCGGCGTCGGGGACGAGCGCGCGCCGGGCCGCGTCGTCCCACACGGCGAAGTCGGGCGCGAGGCCGGCCTCGGCGGGGAAGGCGCGCAGGAGATCGAGCGCCAGCGAGTGGAAGGTGCACGCCGCCACGCGCGCGCCCCGCTCGCCCAGCTCCGCCTCGAGGCGCTCGCGGAGCTCGCCCGCCGCCTTGCGGGTGAAGCTCACGGCCGTGATCGCGCGCGGCGAGGCGCCGGCCGCGATGAGGTGCGCGATGCGAGCCACCACCGTGCGCGTCTTGCCCGTCCCCGGACCGGCCACGACCACGAGCGGCCCGCCGGCGTGCTCGATGACCTCGCGCTGCTCGCGGTTGGGCGCGGGCCCCGCCGCGGGTGCCAGGTCCTCGGCCGGAGACGCCTCGACAGCCGGAGACGCCTCGACCGCCGACGCCTCGACCAGCGACGCCTCGACGACCGGCGACGCCTCGACCGGCGACGCCGCGACGGCCGCCGCCTCGACCGCCCCCGGATCCCCGGCAAAGCCGAAGCTCCGCTGGGCCAGCAGCCTCCGCCGCTCCTCCTCGCCGAACACGCGGATGACGCCGTACTCGCCGTCATAGCCCGCGCGCGCATCCACCTCACCGGCGCGCATGCGGACGAGCGCCTCTGCCAGGAGCGGCGGCCCCTCCCGCCCCACCGCGTCCGCCTCCGCCTCTCCCAGCACGCCGAGCTCCGGCCCGATCCGATCGAGCAGGCGGTGATACGACTCGCGCACGCGCTTCGTCCCCGCCCCGACGCCGAGCACCTCGCCCAGCACCTCACCCAGCGGGATGAGCTTCTGGAAGTCCGCCGCCCCCTCCGGCCGCACGCCCTCGGCGCGATCGGCCAGCTCCTCCACCCGCGCCATCACGCCGCCGGTGACCGGCTTGCCGCATGCGCGGCACAGGCCGCCCGCCTCGCGCGCCGCGGCCGGCTCGAGCGCCACGCCGCACTTGCGGTGGCCGGCGAGGTGGTACTTCCCCTCCTCGGGGAAGAACTCGAGCGTGCCGAGGAAGCCGCCGCGCCGGTCGCGCAGAGAGTCGCGCAGCGCGTGGTACGAGAGCTCGCAGTCGAAGCGATTGGCCTCGCGGCCCAGCTTCTCCGGCGAGTGCGCGTCGGAGCTCGACACCAGCGCGTACCGGTCGAGCGCGCTCAGCCGCCAGTTCATGGCCGGATCGGACGACAGCCCGGTCTCGACGGCGAAGATGTGGTCGGCGAGGTCGCCGAAGCACTCGGCGATGGCGTCGAACCCGGACATCGCGCCCAGCGCCGAGAACCACGGCGTCCAGATGTGCGCCGGGACGAGGAACGACTCGGGCGACGACTCCAGGGTGATCTCGAGCAGGTCGCGCGAGTCGAGGCCGAGGATGGGCCGCCCGTCGGACTCGATGTTGCCGATGCGCCCCAGCCGCGCCGCGATGCGCGCCGCCACCTCCAGATCGGGCGCGTACACCAGGTTGTGCACCTTGCGCACCTTGCCGCCGCGCTTGTAGATGCTCGACACCTCCACCTGCAGGAGGAAGCGCACCGGCGCGCGGCAGGCGGCCGGCACCTCCGCCGCGACGGCGCGCTCGAGGTCGGGCCGGAGCGCGTACAGTCCGGGCTCGGCCGGGACCAGCTTGTCGCGCAGCTCGGCCAGCCAGCGCGGATGGGTGAAATCCCCGGTGCCCAGCACCGTGATGCCCTTGAGCTGGGCCCAGCGCGCCAGCCCCTCCAGGGTCAGGTCCTTGCTGGTGGCGCGCGACAGATGAGAATGGATGTGGAGGTCGGCGATGAGGCGCATGGCTCTCCCGGCCGTCTCGCCGGCCGCGCCTCACTCTAGGAACGTCGTCTGACAGCGCCGTATGACAGACAGCTCGCCGTCGCGCTGCCGGCGCTCAGTCGGACGGCACGGTGTCGCGGATGCTGGCGCGGTCCGCGTGGCCGTCGACGAACTTCTGCAGCGCCGCGTGCTCCTCGACCGGGTAGCGCTTGCGGAAGATCATCCACTGCAGCGTCGTGATGAGCGCGATCTCGGCCACGCCGAGGCGCGGCTCGTCGGTGAGCCAGATGCCGCGCAGCTTGCCCTCGATCCAGGTCAGGATCGAGTCGACCCGCTCGCGCTGCTTGATCAGGAAGGCAGCGCTGTCCAGGTCCACGCCGTCGCGCCCCAGCTGGAACAGGTTGACCGCCGAGTCGAGCGCGCCGTCGATGGCGCTGACCAGGTTCTGCTCGCGCAGCCAGGCCGCGCCGCCCGCGGTGCGCAGCGGGCCGTAGCCGTGCCGCCGAAGGAGGTGCTCGATGATGATGTGCGAGTCGAAGACGACCTCGCCGTCGATCTCGGCGACCGGCGCCTTCCAGATGGGGTTGAGGCCGCGCAGGGTCTTCTGCCCCTCGTCGCTCACGGTGTCGACGCGCTCGAAGGGGACGCCGAGCTCGGTGGCGACGATGCGGACGCGCCTGACGAACGGCGAGGTGAGAGAGCCGTAGAGCTTCATGACCCGGGATAGTACCGGCGGACCGACGCGCGCGGGCGACGACTCCGAGCGGCGCGTCGATATGCAAGCCAGAGACGCGGCGCCTCCCGCTCGTGGCACACTGCGGCGATGAGCGAGCCGCTGCACCAGCCATCCGGGCTCGAGAAGGCGATCTGGACCGACGCCGACTTCGACGACATGGGCTGGCACGACGCCCGCATCTACGCGATGGGCGTCCACGACGACGAGCGCGGCGCGGTGCCGCCCACCCGGCTCCTCTTCGATCTCGACTACATCGTGCGCTGGCTGGATCCGGTGCGGCCGGCGCGCACCTACACGTTCTGGGTCGCTCCCGCCACCCTCGTCTTCGAGCGCGTATGGGACCTGACCGGCAGCCTCGAGCATGCGAGCGAGCTGGAGGTCGCGGACCTGCACCGCGCCCCGTCGCCCGACCAGTATCCAGATCCCGTGTGGCACGTCGACGGCCAGGCCTTCGAGCTCCGCTTCCGCGCGCCCGGCTTCGTGCAGTACTTCCGCCGCCCGCCGCTGCACGTGCCCGGCCAGGGCCTGACCATGGCCCAGCGCGGCGGGATCAGCCTGGCGGAGGCGGCGTTCGCGCCCGGCCCGCCGCCGGGCTGATGATCGCGGCGCGCATCGACCGGGCAAGCGAACGCCCGGGTGAGGCTCAGGAGCTCGCGGCCGGCCTGGCGGCCGGGTCCTCGGGCAGCGGCACGCTGTGGGTGGCGAGGGTCTTGCGCACGATGGCCCAGACGGTGCCGGCGTCGGTGGTGACGTCGTCCCAGCGCCCCGGGAAGCGGCCGCAGAACGACGTCTTCAGGATCTCGGGCAGCGCGCGCTTGCCGTCGCCGGCGAACAGCGGGTGCTCGAGGTAGACGCAGGCCTCGTCGGTGGCGCGCACCGACAGGCTGCCGGGCAGGTCGCCGGCCTTGCGGATGGCGTCGGCCACCGCGACGATGATCTCGATGCTGGCCGGCGACAGCGCGGCGTGGCGGCGGGCCAGGATGTCGAGCTCCGCCGCCGGCGGCGGGTAGTCCATCTGCAGCGGCGCGAAGCGATCGAGCTGGGCCGCGTCGATGCCGAAGGTGCCGGTGAACTCGCGGCCGCGGTTGACCGCGCCGATGAACTGCACGTTGTCCGGGATCGGGATGAAGGTGTTCTCGATCGGGTGGAACAGCCGCCGCGTGGAGTCGAGCGCCGGCATGAGCGCGTTGCGCGCGCTCTCCTGGCAGCGGTTGAGCTCGTCGAGGAAGACCAGGTAGCGGCGGTCCGGGTGGTCGCCCGCCTCCTCGAGCGCGAGCAGGACGTCGGTCTTGACGAAGTCGGTCACCGGCGCGCCCGACTCGGACGCCCGCACCTGGATGCTGACCAGGAAGTCGCTGGCCTCGACCACCGCGCCGCAGTTGAAGAAGACGAACACCATGCCCAGGCTGTCGGCGATCGCGCGGGCCAGCACGGTCTTGCCGCAGCCCTGCGGGCCGTCGAGCAGGATGTTGAGCCCGCTCTCGAGCAGGACTTGCAGCTTCTTCGACACGCTGGGGTCGAGGTAGACGCCCTCGATGCGGAACGGCGCCGGCCCCACGTACTCGACCTCGATGCGCCCGCGGTCGTCGCGCTCCGGCTTGAGCACGGCGACCACCCGCACCAGGCAGGGGACGCCGGCCACCACCCGCTCGTCGCTGGTCAGCACCACCTTGGGCGCGCGCCGGCCGTCGAGGTGGGTGGCGCGCAGCCGGAACGGCGACCCGTCGACCGGGTTGGGCCAGAAGGTCGCCTCCACCGTGCGACCCACCGTGAGCTCATCGAGTGTCCACTTGCCGGGCATGCGGCGCGGTTTTACGACGACAGCGCCCGCCGCGCCAGCTTGCCGACCATGCGGCCGAACCGGGCCGTCGCCACCTCCAGCTCATCGTCGTCGAGCACGACGTAGTCGGGGAAGCAGACCTCCTCGAGCGGGCGCACCGCCACCTGGGCGCACAGGATGCCGCGGCGGCGGGTCAGCTGGCCGACCATGCCGCGCAGCGCCGCGACCGAGCACTTGGTGGGCAGGCCGTCGCTGATCATCACCAGCACCCGGGCCCGGCGGCGCGACTCGGAGGCCACCCCGGCGGCGTGGAGCAGCGCGGCGGCGTCGTTGTTGCCGCCGTCGGCCGTGAGCGCGGCCACGCTGCAGTCGGCGGCGTCGCCGGCGTCGAAGATGACGGTGTCGTTGAAGCCGAAGAAGCGGGCCTCGACCCCGGCCAGCGGGCGCACCGCCTCGGCGATGAGCACCGCGAAGCGGCGCGCGCGCTCGATGTTGCCGGCCGAGCTCATGGAGCTCGAGCAGTCGATGAGCGTGCCGAGGAAGAGGTCGTTGCGGCGCACCGGCTGGCGCGCGATGAGGATGCGCGGGTCGCCGCGCGTGACCAGGTGGCGCAGGCGGGTGCGGTCGAGCATGCGGCCCTGGATGCGCGCGCGGGTCGGCTCCCAGCGCATGCCGAGGTCGTCGAGCAGCGCGCGCAGGCGGGCGGCGTGGCGGGCCACCTGGGCCGCGATCCGGCGGTGGGCGAGCTCGTCGCCGCGCACGCGCTCGACCCGCGTGATCGGATCGAAGCGGGTCTCCTCGCTGACGTTGAGGCGGAGCTTGCCGCCCGCGTCGGGCGGCGCGTCCGAGCGCTGCACCGCCTCCGGGTCGAGGATGCGCTCGACCTCGCGCTGCACGGCGTCGTCGCCGATGCCGGCGCCGTACACGTCGCCGTCGCGCTCGCCCCACACGAGGCCCTCGGGGCCGCCGAACACCTGGGCGATGGCGGCGGCGCCGCCGAACATGTCGGCCAGCTTGCGGGTCAGGTCGTAGAGGCCGCGCATGTCGAGGCGCCTCAGCTCGCGCCCGCACAGGGCCAGCGCCTGGGCGGTGAGCGGATCGCCGTGCCGGTTGCCCAGGCCCATGCGCAGGGCGCGGGTGAAGCGGGCCAGCGGATGGCCGATGCGGTCGAGCTCGGCGAGCACCGCGCCGCGCCGCACGCGCACCGCCGCCTCGTCGAACGCCACCTCGAGCTCCGCGGCGATGAGCGCCGGCGCGGTGTGGGCGCGCAGGCAGTCGAGCAGGACGGCGAGCCCGATCTCGTGCGCGGCGTGCTGGAAGGCGTAGGCGTCGAGTCGCTTGAGCCGGTCGCCGTAGGCGGGATCGACCGCGCGCAGGTTGCGCTCGAGGTGCTCGTCGGCCACCAGGTTGAGGAGCGGGCCGATGCCCTCCTCCTGCGCCTGCTTCCACAGCGCCATGGCCTCCTCGCCGCCGTGATAGACGTGGTGGCCGAGCTCGTGCAGGATGAGCCCCTCGACCACGTCCTGGCCGAACGGCTCGCCGCGCAGGAGCGGCAGCGGCGAGACGAACACGCGGCTGGTGTCGATGCGGGTGTGGCCGAACTCGCGCTCCTGGCCGGTCATGTGCACGCGCAGGAGGCGCCCGGTCAGCTCGAGCCCGCGGCGCACGCCCCAGGCGAACACCTCGGCCACGCGGCTCATGCGCCGGTGCACGTGGAGCGCGTTGACCGCCTGGGCGGCGGCCTCGCGCCTGGCCGTGCCGGTCGATGCCTCCTCGAGGACGCGCGCGTGGAGCTCGTCGAGGAGCGCGGTCGGGGCCTTGCGGCCGGTGCGCACGGCGCGCAGCGCGGTGAGGAGCCGCTTCTCGGTGCAGGCCGGCTCGCCGCCGACCAGCGCGGCGCCGGTCAGCGCCGCCAGCGCGTCGGACAGCGCTGCCGGCGCCGGCCCGGCCAGGAAGCCGGCCAGCTCCGCGTCCTCGGCGTCGGCCATGAGCCCGACCAGGATCGGCAGGCCGTCGCGGTCGTCCTGGTGGCGGGCCAGATGCACCGCGACCTGGCGGCGAAGCGCGAGCGGGCGCTCGCTGTCGACGTCGAGGAAGCGGCGGAGCGCGGCGGCGATGTCGTCGCCGGGCACCTCGTTCAGGAGCAGCGTGACCGCGGGCTGGTAGGCGTGGAAGTGCGGCGAGTCGACCAGGGCGAGCGAGCATGTGAGCGGGCCGGCCACGCGCACGAGCGCCGGCCAGTCGCTGCGGCGAAACCAGGACGCCGCCGTGGTCGTCGGCGGGGCGGCGCGCGCCGCCTCCAGCGCGCGCGGCACCTGATCGAGATCCCCGTGCGCGGCCAGCCCCAGGCACAGTCGGTACTGCAGCTCGGGCGGCAGCTCGGCCGCGGCGGCGAGCTCGCGCACCGCCCGCTTCGCCGCCGGGCTGTCCCACAGCGGGATGCTGGCCAGGAGCGGCGCGGGCGACGGCAGTTCGCCGAGCCGGCGGATCAGCGCGGCCAGGCGCTCCTGGCCCGCCTCGCCGATGAGGACCAGGCGCAGCACCGCCTCCTCGACCACGCGCCAGCGGGTGTCCGCGCACCACGCGGCCAGCTCGTCGATGTCGTCGCTCGCGCGCACCGCGGCGAGCAGATCGGCGGCGGGCGCGATGAGGAGCGGCGGCGGCTCCGGCATGCCGTCGAGCCGGACCAGGCGGGACAGGAGCGCGCGCGTCTCGGCGTCGGCGTCGGCGGCGCGGTCGAGCACGCGGTCGCGCACCGCGGCGGCCGGCAGCGCGCGGCCCTCGACCAGCGCGACCAGCACGGCGGCGGCGTGCGGCCCGACGTCGCTGTCGATGCGCCCGGCGGCGAGCTCGGCCAGCTCGGCGGTCGCGTCGCGCGCGAAGCGCGGCCGATCGCGGTAGCGGAAGGTGACCAGGGCCGCGGACACGGCGCGCCACAGCGAGCGCGCCGCCGCCCGACCGGGCAGCGAGTCGGCCAGCGCGAGCGCGGCGCCCGCGCCACCGCAGGCGTCGATCCAGCGGGCCACCGCCTGCCTGTGCGCCTCCCACCGGTAGAGGCGCGCGTGGGCCAGGATCGGCAGCTCCTCGGTCGACTGCCACGAGATCGCGGCGTCGTCGAGCGCGGCGTCGAAGCGGGGCGCCGCGGCGGCGAAGCGATCGAGCTGGCGGGCGACGTCCTCGAGCGGATCGACGCAGCCGATGAGCGCGGCGCAGGCGGCCACGCTGGGCGCGGCGGCTCGCGCCTCGAGCGCCAGCGCCAGGCCGGTCACCGGCGCGGCCATGGCCGGCTCGAGCGCGCGCTCGAGCGCCGCCTCCGGACAGCTGGCGATGAGGTCGCGCTCGGCCTGGTTGAGCGCGCGCCGGGCGCGCACGAGCGGCAGCGCCGCGG
The DNA here is from genome assembly GCA_035262925.1 of Kofleriaceae bacterium. GTDB lineage: Bacteria > Myxococcota_A > Polyangia > Haliangiales > Haliangiaceae > DATFRY01. Next base: position 17,501 of record DATFRY010000243.1, read on the forward strand.
CCGGACGGGCCTCGCTGGCCCGCACCACGCGCGCGGCCCACTCTCGCGCGCGCGGCTCGGCGCGATCGGCGAGGGCGGCGGCCAGGGCCAGCTCGCGGTCCCATGGCAGGCCCTCGTGGGCGTCGATCGCGGCGATGAGCCGCACCGCGGTGTCGTCGTCGAGCTGGCGGGCGGCGGCGGCCAGGAGCTTGCCCGACACCGAGCGCGAGAGATCGAGCACCAGCCTGGTCGGCGCGGCGGCGCCGTCGTCCAGGAGGCGGAGGAGGATCGTGCTCACCCCGGCGCGATCGAGCCGCGCGCCCATCGCGCGGCACACCGCGGCCAGCTGCGCGTCGCCGGCGTCGACCGCGCCCGACGAGACCAGGGCGGCGAGCGCGAGGAACGCCGCCGCGCGGTGCTGGCGCGGCATCTGGTCGACCAGGGTGTCGAGCCGCTCGCCGGCGAACAGGCCGAGAGCGCGCGCGGCGAGCTCGACGTAGCGGCGCGGGCTGGCGCGCTCGATCGTCGCCAGCCACGACTGCTCGACCGCGGGCCGGGCGGGCGGCAGCCGGCAGATCTCGTCCCAGCCGCGGTCGTCGGCGGCGAGCGCGTCGGTGATCGCCGCCTCGCCGACGGCGGCCGCCAGCCGCTCGAGCCGCTTGCCCGGCCACAGCCCGGCGAGCGCGGCGGCCAGCGCGAGGTCGGGGCCCTGCCCGTCGCCGCCGCGGACCAGCGGCAGCGCGACCAGGCGGTCGACCTGGGCCGGCGTGGGGCGCACCGGCCAGCGGAAGCGGACCATGCCGGCCGCGGCCGCGCCGGCGAGCGCGCGGTCGAACATGGCCGAGCGGATGACGCGCGGCTCGAACGCCGCGGCGACGCCGACCATCCCGGGCGACAGGCCGCGGGCGACCAGGCGCGAGAGCAGCGCCGCGGCGGCCCGGCGCGCGAGCCGCCGCCGGCGGGACGTCACGGTCTCGACGAAGTGATCGAGCGCGCGGGCGCCGCCGGACGCATCGAGCGCCGCCACCACCTGGTCGAGGACGTCGCGCCCGGGCGCGGCGGGGGGCCTCGCCTCGCGCGTCGCCTCGTCCAGGTAGGCGTCGACCGCGTCGGGCTCGCGGCCGCGCTCGCCCTCGAGGAACTCGCGCAGGCGCGCGCTCGGGGTGGCCAGCATGCGCTCGACCAGTCCGGCGTCGGCCAGGTGACCGGCGGCGTGGAGGTCGAACGCGAGCGCCAGCGGCGCGGCCGCCAGCGGCGCGCGCGCCGCGATCGCGGGATCCGGGTCGGCGCACAGGTGTGCGGCGATCTCGGCGATCGGGCGCGGCAGATCGCCGTCGAGCGCGGCCCGCCTCACGTCGGCGCGCTCGTGGAACAGCGCGTGGGCGAAGCGGCATGGCGCCTCGCGGGCGGTGGCGCGCAGGGCGTCGAGCGCGGCGGCGCGCACCCCGTCGTCGCCGTGGCCGAGCGCCTCCACGATCGCGCGGACTCCGACGGCGCCGCGCGCGCCGGCCAGCGCCCGCAGCGCCGCGGCCACCATCGCCGGGTCGGCGGCGCCGGCGAGCGCGGCGATCCGGTCCAGGTAGGGCGCGCGGCGCGAGAGCGGCCAGGCGGCGAGCGCGAGCAGGTCGGCGGGACCGGCGGTCGCCGACTTCAGCCGATGCCAGATCTGGAGGTCGTGCATGGAGAGCAAGCGCAGTTGTATCGCAGGTGGTGGAAGGGATCGCGGCGTTGCGGCTCGCCGCTGGCGCCGCCGCCCCCGTCCGGTCAGTCCAGGTGCCGGGCGCGCGCACGGTGCCGCGCGCGCTCGGCGTCGGAATCGCGGATGGAGGCGGGGCGGCCCCCGGTTCGGAGTCGAGGCCTGCGCCCGGGCGCGGGCTTGCCCACAGGGTTTTTACGCCCTGTGGACCCGCGCGGGCACTCGGCCCCGATGGTCGATGGCGCGAGACAGGTCAGGTCACCGGCGAACCGGGACCCGGCCAAAGGCACCACTTGCGGACAGCGCAGTGCCGGGCGACGCGCCCGGCTGCTCCCGCCCGAGGAGCCGTCGCGCAGGCGCGCGTCAGAACTTCATCTCGCTCCGAACCGGGTCGCGAACGAGCCGCAACGCCGGATATCGAGACATCAATATGGCTGTTTGCGGCATCGAGTCACACGAGACCTCCCGGTCGGAGGTGAAGAGCGCGAATAAATAGCAGCACCGATCGCGGACGACAAGCAGTTTCTCACCGCGAGCGGTGGAGGCGTACCGGGCCGACGTCGGCCAGGGGACCTCAGGTCGCACGAGCGGGTCGGGGGAGCTCGACGCGCGAGCCGGGCGATCGATCTTTCTTTGGATCTTTCTTTCGATCGATCGATCGATCGATCGATCGCCCGGCGCCGCCGGCGGGCGGGTCGCCGGGCGGGGGCCGCGGGGCTCAGTTGTCGGCGACCGGGCCGTCGGCGCGGTCGCTGTCGATGTTGAAGGTCACCCCGCCCCAGGTCTCGTTGTGCGGGCCCTGGAACTGGTGGATGCGTTGGTGGTTGGCCCACAGGCTGTTGGGCAGGCCGGTCAGGTTGAAGACGCTCTGGTTGCCGTTCCAGTTGGCGATCCAGACCGCCTGCGGCGGATGGGCGATGGGCGCCCAGTCGTTGGCCGCGTTGATGCCCGCGCCGTACACGCCGGCCTGGTAGCCGCGCTGGGCCAGGCGCTCGACCCAGGCGTTGACGAACGCCCTCGCCGCGGGATGGCTGGTCGGATCGTAGCGCTCCATGTCGAAGTAGATGATCGACGGGGCGGCGATGCCGAGCGACGCCGCGGTGTCGGCGGCGGCGTTGGCCTCGTTGATGCCCTGCTGGCGCGCCGTCGTGGTGCTGGTGCTCATCTTGGCGCAGCTGGTGCACGAGCTGCCCGGCGCCTGCAGGCCCACCCAGGTGGGGATGAGGCGCCAGCCCTGGTTGAAGATCGAGTTGACCCACGACGACGTGAGGCCGGGCTGGCCGCAGCCGCGATTGGTGCCGCCGATGTACACGTTGACGTCGATCCAGGGGGTGTTGGTCCACCAGCCCTGCATCTGGCTAACGGTGCCGATCGAACACTTGTCGAAGCCCTTGCCGGTGCTGAGCCGGATGGAGTCGATCTGCACGCCGCCGGTCGGCGACGAGAAGACCGGCGTGATGTCGTCGAGCGTGCGGCCGCCGTCGCGCGTCGCCACCAGCCTGGTCACCTGCCGGCACTGCGACTTGGCCGCCAGGCAGGTGCCGCTCGACAGGCGCAGCCAGCCGTGCGACGCGGTCTGGAACTCCATCGCGGCGATGCCTTCCTGCGGCGAGATCGCGCCCGCGCCGGACAGGGCCGCCGTCCGCTGCGCGCCGCGCGCGATCACGTCCAGCCCGGCGGACGGGCCGGCCACGACCACGGTGTCGGCGTCGACGGTCGACGTCACGGCGCCGCCCTGCACGTCGGCGCGGCCGACCAGGGTGACGGCGCTCTTGCTGCGCCAGGTCGCGCCCGCGTCGCCGGTCTCGTAGGTGGCGACCACGGCGTCCCTTGCACCGGCGAAGAAGACGGTCAGGGCGCCGACGCGGTCACTCTGGAAGCGCGGCAGCTGATAGATCGGCGCGCTCGCCCGCTCCGCAGTCGCCGGGGGCACCACGGTCTGGCGCCGCCAGCTCGCGCCGCCGTCGCCCGTGACCCACAGCTGGTCGCCGGCCGGACCGCCCGCCAGCCACCCCGTGCGCGGCGAGACGAAGCGGACCGCGCCCGCGACCGGCGGCGGCGGCAGCTGCTTCCAGGTCATGCCGCCGTCGGCGGTGGCGAGCAGGACGCCGCGGCTGAAGTTCGCGCTCGACGGGAGCTGCAGCGCGAGCCAGCCGTGCTGCGCGTCGGCGAACTGGATCGAGATCGCGGCCGCGCCCTCGCCGGCCACCGCCAGCGCTCGGCTCGTCCAGCTGGCGCCGCCGTCGGCGGTGATCCAGACGGCGAGGTCGGTGCCGGAGTCGGAGACGCTGGCCGCCCAGCCGCGGCGCTCGTCGAGGAAGAAGACGCCGGCCAGCGCGCGCGCGCCGAGCGCGGCCGGCGTGATGTCGGTCCAGCTCCGGCCGCCGTCGCCGGTCCACACGAGGTGCCTGACGCCGGCCGCCCACCCGGCGTCGCCGGCGACGATCCCCATCGACTCCACCTGCAAGGGCGCCCCGCCGCCTGCGCCGCTCTGCGCGTGCGCGACCGGCAGACCGGCCGGCACGCCGGCCATGTCGGCCGCGGCGATCACGAAGCCCGCCGCGATCGAAAACAGCCATTTGCCTGCCGAACCCTTGACGTCGACTCGCTCGTTCATCAGGACCCTCCAGTCGATAGCTGCAGCCACGGTACCCGGCCCATCCTCGCGTCGTCGTC
>DATFRY010000244.1:0-13846 GCA_035262925.1 Kofleriaceae bacterium
GTGCGGCGCGACGATCGGTTCTTCTACCAGACCAGCACCGGCTGGAACATGTGGTACTGGCTCGTGATCGCGCTCGCCGCTGGCGCGACGATCGTCCTGCGCGCCGGCTCGCCGGTCCGGCCGCGCGCCGACAGCCTGTTCGCGCTGGCCGACGCCGAGCGCCTGACCCACCTCGGCGTGTCGCCGGCGTACCTCGCGCAGGTCCGCGCCGCCGGAATCCGGCCGTGCGCCACCCACCCGCTCCCCGATCTGCGCGCCGTGCTGTCGACCGGCTCGCCGCTGTCGGCCGGCCTGTACGACTACGTCTACGACGCCATCAAGCGCGATGTCTCCCTGATCTCGCTATCGGGCGGCACCGAGATCAACGCCTGCTTCGTGACCGGCAATCCCACCGGCCCCGTGCACCGCGGCGAGATCCAGGCGCCGGCGCTGGGCATGCGGGTCGAGGTGTTCGACGACGCCGGGCAGGCGATCCGGCTCACCAAGGGCGAGCTGGTGTGCACCGCGCCGTTTCCGTCCCAGCCGGTGGGATTCTGGGCCGACCCCGGTCGGCGCCACTACCTGGCCACCTACTTCGAGCGGTTCCCCGGCGCGTGGCACCACGGCGACTTCGCCGAGACCACGCCGAGCGGCGGGTTCGTCATCCACGGCCGATCCGATGCCGTGCTCAAGCCGGGCGGCCACCGGATCGGCACCGCGGAGCTCTATCGCCAGCTGGAGCCGATCGAGGCCATCGAGGACAGCGTGGCGATCGGGCAGCCGTGGCGCGACGACGTCCGCATCGTCCTGTTCGTGGTGCTGCGCGGCGGCGCGGTGCTGGACGAGGCGCTCGAGCGCCGGATCCGCGGCGCGATCCTGGCCGGCACGTCGGCTCACCACGTGCCGGCCCGCATCGTCGCCGTGCCGGCCATCCCGCACACCAGGACCGGCAAGAAGGCGGAGCTCGCCGTGCGAGCGGCGGTTCAGGGCGAGCCGGTCGCCGGCGCGGCGTCGCTGGCCAACCCCGAGGCGCTCGAGCACTACCGCGGGCTGTCCGCGCTGCGGCGCTGATCGTCGCCCGCCGGTCGCCGCGCCCAGGCCGCCAGGTGGGACGCCACCGCGGCGAGCTCTCGCAGCGCGACGCCGATCGCCTCCGGGACGGTCGTACCCGCCGCGTCCGCCGCGTTCGCCGCGTTCGCCGCGCCCGCCGCGCCGGCGCTGTCGCTCGCAGCCGACTCCCCGCCGACCTCGGGCCGCATCATCCATCCCGCGTGCCCGGGCGCCGCGGCGAACCCGGCCACCGCGAAGGCGCGGCGCGGCTCCACCGGGAACGCGCAGGTCAGCGCCGGCCGCGCGCCGGGCAGCCTCCCCGCCAGGGCGACCAGCTCGCGCGCGAATCCCTCGAGCAGGTCCTCGGCCGCGCGCCCGCCGGCGTGCTCGACCGCGACCGGACCGACGAGCAGCCGCACCGCCGTGTCGACCCCGGTCGCGCCGGCCTGCACGATGCCGAGCGCGAGCGGACGCGGCGCGTCCGCCACCAGCGCGATGACCCGCGCGCACGGATCGAGCCCCGCCGGGTCGCCGCTCCACGCCGGCGGACAGCCGTCGGCGATCGCCGCTCCCTCCGCGAGCGAGAAGGCCGGGTAGGGCCGATACTCGGGCACGACCGCCCGGTCGAAGGCGCGCGTCCACCGCGCGGCCTCCTGGGCCAGCTGGCCGCGCCGGATCTTGCCGCTCGGGCCGCGCGGCAGCTCGCGCCGCGCGAGGAACCAGCGCGGCAGCTCGTCGGGCCGCACGTCGAGTCCCACGTCGTCGCCGCCGCTCAGCCGGCGCGCGCGCTGGCCCGCCGCCGGCACGAACACCGCGCACGGCACCTCGCCGAGCAGCCGGTCGGGCACGCCGACGACCGCGACCTCGGCGACCTCGTCGAGCGCGGCGATCGACTCCTCGATCCGCAGCGCGCCGACGCTGCGGCCGCCGACCTTCAGGATCTCGGCGTTGCGCGAGCCGAGGATCAGGAAGCCGTGCCGGTCGATGGTCCCGCGGTCGCCGGTCCACAGCGCCCCGTCGTCGAACCGGCGCGCCAGCTCCGGCGGAGCGTCGAGGTAGCCGTCGGCGCGGCTCCACACCGGCAGCTCGATGACCACCTCACCGGTGCGACCCGGCGGCAGCATCCGGCCCGCCTCGTCGCGCACCGTCACCCGGCGGTACCCGACCGGCCGACCCACGGTGTGCAGCTTCCCCGGCTTGCGGTGGAGCCACACCATCGTGGCCGGGCCCGACTCGGTCAGCCCGTACGACCGGCAGATGCGCGCGGCCGGCAGCCTCGCCGCCAGCGCGCGCAGCCGGTCGGGCGCGATCGGCGCCGAGGTCACCGCGACCACGCGCAGCCCGGGCAGCTCCTCCGCCGTGGCGAGCAGGAGCTCGACGTGCGTCGGTGTCAGCTTGACGCGGTCGACGCCGAGAGCCCTGGCCTGCGCGATGGCCGCCGGAAACGGCGCGTCGAGCAGGGCCACGCTGGTGCCGTGGTAGAGCGAGCGGACCAGCTCGTGATAGCCGAGCGAGCTGCACAGCGGCGACACGATGCCCGACGGCCGCGCGCGCGCGACCCGCGGCGGCCGCGAGATCATCCAGTCGTGGCCGGCTCTCAGCTCGCTCCACGCGACCGCCTTGCCGTCCGCGGTCGATCCCGAGGTGAACAGGATGTGAGCGGTGGCCGGGGCGCGCCGCGCCGGATCCCAGGCCATCGCGCTCGCGGCGGCGCGGGCCGGCCCGCCGCCGGGCACCACCACGCGCGCGCCCGGGAGATCCTCGTCGCCGGGCGCGACCGCCACGACCGACGGGCGCAGGCGCGCCAGCATGCGCACCGCGAGCTCGTGATCGCCCGGATCGATCATCGCCGGGATCGCGCCGGCCAGCGCCGCCGCGCACACGGCGAGCACCGCCTCGATCCCGCGGTCGATCGCGACCGCGACCACGTCGCCGGGGCCGGCGTCGAGCGCGAGCGCCTCCGCCGCCGACACCATCTCCCGGTTGCTCCACCAGCGATCGCCCGCATGGATCGCGGGCGCGTCCGCCGCGTCGCGCGCGTGGCGGCGGAGCCGATCGCCCAGCCGGCTCATCGCTCCTTGGCGTCCAGGGCGGCGGCGCTCGCCGGCGGCGGCGGCCTGCGCGCGGCGATGAAGCGCGCGATCGCCCCGACGCTCGAGAAGTTCTGCGGCGCGAAGTCGATCGGCCGCACCTGGATGGCGAACTTGCTCTCGACGAAGGCGACCAGCTGCAGCATCGTCAGCGAGTTCACCTCGCCCCACAGGTTGATGTCGGTCGACAGCTTGCGCGCGCGGCGGCGCCCGCCCGCGCGGTAGGGGGCCAGGAACCGCCGGATCACCGCCTCGATCGATCGGAGCGCGGCGTCGTCGGCGCCGCCGCGGGGTCTCTCACTTGGTGGCCGCACATCCACAGCCGCCGAGCTTCCCACAATCGCAGCGGAACGACTTCGCCCTGCAGCGATGGCCGCCCCAGCAGAGACAGCTCGCATTGGAGAACAGGCAGTTCGACGTGCAGGCCAGGCCGCTCATCGCGCCCGCGAACCCGAGCGTGTCGCAGCTCCGGTTGAACTGCGTGCCGTCGCACTGCTCGAGACCGTTGAGGATGCCGTCGCCGCACCGGCCGCCGGTGCATGCGCTGACGTCGAACGAGCAGTCGGCCTTGCACGCCAGCCCCTTCTCCGCGTAGAAGCCGGCGGTGAAGCATGTGGCTCCGCCGAGCTCCGCGCCGTCGCACTGCTCGCGCCCGTTCACGACGCCGTCGCCGCAGCGCCCGACGCACGACGAGGTGTCGAGCTTGCAGTCGGGGCCGCACCGGAGACCGACCTCGTCGTAGAAGCCGTGCGTGCGGCAGGTCTGGCCCTGGGGCACCTCGCCGTCGCACTCCTCGGCGCCGGACACGCGGCCGTCGCCGCACCGGCTGGCCTGGCAGATGCCGGCCAGGCACGTCGCCGGCGGGTAGCCCGCCACGCGGCAGACCTCCCCGTCGTCGCTGCCGGCGCACGAGGTGACCAGATCGGCGTCGACGCAGACGTCGCCCGATGGGGCGCACAGCATGCCCGAGGGGCAGACCAGGTCGTTGCCGCAGCGGCTCGAGTCGCTCGCCACGCACGCCGAACCCGCCGCGAGCGCCGCGCCCGCCGCGATGGCCCAGACGACGAGCGCGCGCGCCGACATCACATGACCGCCTGGCAGGTGAAGATCTGGTCGGTCAGCACGCAGCGCTGGGTGTTCCTCTCGCAGAACGCGCCGCCGCACGTGCAGCTCTCCGGGGCCAGCCCGCAGGCGGACGTGCACTTCAGCGGGACCACGTCCCCGTGGAAGCCGCGCTGCTCACAGGTGCTGCCGCCGAAATCCTGGCCGTCGCACTGCTCGTTGAAGGAGTTGCGGATGCTGTCGCCGCACCGGCCCTTGCAGCCGCCGAGGTTGAGCTTGCAGTCGCTCGTGCACACCAGGTCGCCCGAGTAGAAGCCCTCGCTGATGCACGACTTGCCGGACAGATCCACGTCGTCGCACTGCTCGGACGACTGGCGCACCGAATCGCCGCAGAATCCCTGACATCCACTCTTGTCGAACGAGCAGTCGGAGGCGCACTTGAGGCCCTCCGGGTAGCTCGAGCCGAAGTCCTGGCAGGTCTTGCCACCCAGATCCTCGCCGTCGCAGGCGTCGATCGCGTTGATCACGCCGTCCCCGCAGCTGCCGACCAGACACATGCCGGACTGGCAGGTCCCGCCCCCGACCTCCGGGACGCTGCACGAATCGCCGTCGATCAGCCGCGCGCACGCGCTGACGATCGACTGGTCGACGCAGGTGCCGCGCGCGCACACACGCCCCGACGGACAGATGACGTCTCCACAGGGCCGCGCGTCGCTCTGCACGCAGCCGGCGGCGGCGAGGACGATCAGGATGATGGCCACGCGTCGAAATGCCACCGTGGCTCGCATACTATCATGTTGCCAATGCTGCGTTGATCGGCTAGCCGGAGATCTGGAATGATGCGCCGATGACGACCGCTGCGAGGGATACTGACATCTTCGCGCGCAACCGCGATCTCGCGGAGGTCTTCGGTGCCAGGTTGTTCCCGCCCGGGAGCTCCGCCGTCGTGGAGGCCACACCGACCAACCTCTACCACTACAGGGCGTTCGTCGGTGCGCACGAGGTGACGGTCGAGACCGGGGATTGCGTCTACTACCTCGGTGATGATGCCCACTCGGCGCTCCTGCGGCGCGGCCCCGCCCGGATCGCGAGTCGTCATCTGGCGACGGTGATCCGCGGCTACATGCCCGAGGACAAGACGACGACGATCCAGCAGGGCACGACCCTGCCGTACGTGAACGGCTGCTCGACCAAGCAGCTGTTCCACGCCGAGCGGCCCGGGGACCCGACACTGCAGCTTCTGCACATGCCGCCCCACACGACCGAGCAGGTCCATCACATTCACTCGACGGCCCGCGTCGTGTACGTCATGGCGGGGCGCGGCGTGAGCGTGATCGGGCTCGGCAGCCATATGATCAGCCACGAGCTCTCCACGGGGACTGTGTGTGTTCTGGAGCCGATGTGCCCACACCACTTCGAGACCGGGGCCGATCCGCTGCTGTGCATTCCGCTCCACGTCTTCAGCTCGACCGGGCGCCAGGAGCTGGATCACCCGATGTTTCAGGGCACGCACTTGATCGATCGGCAGTGATACCGTTCGGACCGTGCGGTCCCCCGTCGCCATCCTGACGCTCCTGTGCCTGGTCACGGTCGTCGCCGGTCAGGCCGCGTGGGCCAAGCCGGGCAAGGGCAAGCGCCGGGTCGGGAGCACCGAGGTGGAGACGCCGTGGTCGAAAGGTGTCCCGAAGGCGGACCAGGAGCGGGCGCTCGAGCTGTTTCACGAGGGCAACGCGCTCTTCGAGCAGGCGAAGTACACCGAGGCCGTCGAGGTGTACGAGCGAGCCCTCGCCTCCTGGGACCATCCCAACATTCGCTTCAACATGGCGTTCTGTCTCATCAACATGCGGCAGCCGCTGGCCGCGTGGACTCACCTGCAGCAGGCCCTGCGCTTCGGCGAGGCGCCGCTGGGCGAGAGACTCCACTCGGAGGCGATGCGGGCGGTCGCGGTCCTCGAGGCCAGCCTCGCCCAGCTCACCGTGCGATCCAGCCAGCCCGACATCCGCGTGATGGTCGACGGCCGCCAGGTGCTGGACGGTCCCGGTGAGCACACGATGAAGCTCCTGGCCGGCAAGCACCAGCTGGTGGCGAGCCGCGCCGGGTACGTCACCGATTCGCGTGCGCTCGACCTCCCCGCCGGCAGGCCGGTGACCGAGCGCATCTCGCTCGCGCGCGAGCAGGTCCGCGTCCTGCGCGAGAACTACGAGCGGCGCTGGGCGTGGTGGGTGCCGTGGAGCGTGGCCGGCAGCAGCCTCGTGCTCGGCGTGGCGGGCGGCGGCCTCTACCTCTCCGCCCGCTCCGACATCCGGGACTACGACCGGACGCTCGCCGCGATGTGCCCGGCCGGCTGCACCGACGAACAGATCCCGCAGTCGCTCGAGCACCAGAGGAGCGGCGCGCGCCAGAGGAGCGGCGTGGCGATCGGCCTCTGGGGCGCGGCCGGGGCGCTCCTGGTCACCGGCGGCGTGATGGCGATCCTCAACCGGCCCCACAGGCAGGTGGTGCGCACGGCCATGCCCTCGGTGACCGTGATGCCCGACTACGTCGGCGTGGGCCTCTCGTTCGGCCTGGAGTGATGGTGGCCCCCGGGGTGAACGCCGCCGTCGCGAACGAGCAGCGGAAGTCGGCGATCGAGCCGGGCACGCGGGTCGCGCACTACGAGATCATCCGCGCGATCGGCCGCGGCGGGATGGGCGAGGTGCACATCGCGCGCGACGTGCGGCTCGGCCGCCTGGTCGCGCTGAAGTTCCTGTTCCCGTCGAGCCGCGACGTCTCCAAGCTGCTCCTGCTCGAGGCGCGGGCCACGGCGAAGTGCACGCACGAGAACATCGTCGTCATTCACGACATCAACGAGTACCTCGAGATGCCGTACCTGGTGCTCGAGTACCTCGAGGGCAAGTCGCTCAAGAAGCTGCACGCCGAGAGCCCGCTGCCGCCGCTGCGCAGCATCGAGGTGATGATCTCGGTGGTGCGGGCGCTCGACCACGCCCACCGCGCCGGCATCATCCACCGCGATCTCAAGCCCGACAACGTCTTCATCACCAGCAGCGGAGGCGTGAAGGTCCTCGACTTCGGCATCGCGCGGTTTCACGGCGCGCCGTCGACCGACTCGTCGCAGACGCCGTCGGGCACGCCGGGCCACGAGGAGGAGACCTACGTCACCATCGGCAGCGACGGGCCGATCGGGACGCGCCTGTACATGGCGCCCGAGCAGTGGACCGGCGTCGGCATCGATCACCGGGCCGACATCTGGGCGGTCGGCGTGACCCTGTTCTGGCTGGTCGCCGGCAGGCTCCCGTTCGAGCACCTGAGCGGAGCGGCGCTGCGGCAGGCGGTGCTCTCGCCGCGCGAGCCGGTGACCGGCGTGGCCTCGCTGGTCCCCGATCTCCACCCCGAGGTCGCGGCGATCATCGACCGCTGCCTGCGCAAGTCGAAGGCGGAGCGCTTCGCCAGCGCGCGCGAGCTGCTCGACGCGCTCGAGCCGCTCCTGCCCCATCACGCGGTCGCGTCGGCCGAGGACCGCTGCCCGTATCCGGGGCTGCAGGCGTTCCAGGAGGCCGACGCCGAGCGCTTCTTCGGCCGCGAGGACCAGGTGGCGCGCGTGGTCGGCCGGCTCGCGACCCATCCCCTGCTCTCGATCGTCGGTCCATCGGGCGCCGGCAAGTCGTCGTTCGTGCGCGCGGGCGTGATCCCGGCGCTCAAGGCCGAGGGTGCGTGGGACACGCTCACCCTGCGGCCGGGCCGCACGCCGGTGCTCGCGCTGGCCGCGCTCATCGATCCAGCGAGCGCGCACGAGCCCGACCAGACCCGCATCCTGGCGGCCCGGCTGTTCGAGGAGCCGGGATACCTCGGGGCCATCCTGCGCTGGCATGCGGCCACGAGCGGGCGCCGCGTGCTCCTGTACGTCGATCAGTTCGAGGAGCTGTACACGCTGGTCCGGGACCCGCGCGAGCGCGCCACCTTCGTCGCCTGCCTGCGCGCCGCGGCCGACGATCCGTCGAGCCCGGTGCGCGTCGTGCTCTCGCTGCGCTCGGATTTCCTCGACCGCGCGGCCGAGGACGGGCCGTTCATGACCAGCCTCACCGAGGGCATGCACTACCTGGCGCCGCTCGGGCACGAGCGGCTGCTGCACGCGCTCCTGCGCCCGGCCGAGCGGGCCGGCCACGGCTTCGAGACGCAGGAGCTGGTCGCGCGCATGGTCGCCGACATCGCCATGGCGCCCGGCGCGCTGCCGCTCCTCCAGTTCGCGGCCACCAGGATGTGGGAGGCGAGGGACCGCCCGCGCCGGATGCTGACCACCGCGAGCTATCTCGCGATGGGCGGGATCGCCGGCGCGCTCGCGGTCCACGCCGACGCCGTGCTCGGGGAGCTGTCGCCGGCGCGCCGCAAGCTGGCCCAGGCGGTGTTCCAGCGGCTGGTCACGCCCGACGGCACGCGCGCCATCGTCGACCTCGACGAGCTGACGGCGCTGTCGGCGGCGACGGCCGAGGTGCGCGCCGTGGTCGACCAGCTGGTGTCGGCGCGGCTCCTGGTCTCGAAGTCGGATGACCACGGGGCGGGCGCCACCGTCGAGCTGGTCCACGAGTCGCTGATCTCGGAGTGGCCGCAGCTGCGGCAGTGGGTGGAGGCGGGGCGCGAGCACGCGGCCTTCCTGGTCCAGGTCCGGCAGGCGGCCCAGCAGTGGGAGTCGCGCGGCTATCCGCAGGGCCTGCTGTGGCGCGGCGACGCCGCCAGCGAGGCGCGCCGGATCGCGGCGCGGCTCGGCAACACCCTCGGCGTCCGCGAGCGCCGGTTCCTCGACTCGGTCGTCGCGCACGCGACGCGCAGCAGCCGCATCGTGCGCCTGGCGGTGGCGGCGACGATGATCGTGCTCGCGGGCCTCGTGATCGCGGGGCTGGTCGCCGTCATCTGGGTGCGCGGCGCCGAGAAGGAGGCGCTTCGCCAGGCCGATGAGGCCCGCGCCGCGCGCCTAGAACTCGCGGGCCAGCTCAAGGTCGTGCAGGACAAGGAAGCGGCGCGGCTCGCGGCCGAGAACCAGGCCAAGGAGGCGGGAGCCGACGCCCAGCTCAGCCGCGCCGAGCTCCAGCGCGCCAACCGACAGCTGACCGGGGCGCTCGAGGCGGCGCGCAGCGCGAGCGCGCAGGAGAAGGCGCTGCGCCAGCAGGTGGAGAAGCTGCTGGTCGAGGAGCGCCGCCGCAACGAGGCGCTCGCGAAGCAGCGCAACAAGATGGCCACCGAGCTACGCTGATCGCGGCTCGAGCCGGTGCCGCCGTCTGGCCCGATCTGGACCGATCGAAACGCGGCGGTCTGGCTGTTTTCGTCGGGCGGCGCGACCGGCAGGGTCTCCGCATGTCGATCCTGCCCTTCATCGTCCCGGCCGCCGTCCTGCTCGCCGCGGCGTGCTCGCCCCCGCCGACGGCTGCTGCCGGCGCCACGCCAACCGCCTCGGCGATCGCGGGCGCGCCGACCGGCGGGCCGCACGACTTCGATTATTTCGAGGGCGCGTGGAAGGCTCACCAGCGCCGATTGAAGGTGCGCGGCGCCGGCAGCAACGACTGGGAGGAGTTTCCCTCGACGCTGTGCATGCGTCGCTACCTCGGGGGTATCGCCACCGTCGACGAGCTCTACTTCCCCACCAAGGGCTGGTCGGGACTGACGATCCGCACGTTCGACGTGGCGAGGCGCCAGTGGTCGATCTACTGGGTGAGCAGCCGCACCGGCGTGATGGGCCCGCCGCAGGTGGGCGGCTTCGACGGCGACCGCGGCCGCTTCTACGGCGAGGACGTCGACGACGGCCACCGCGTCCAGGTGCTCTATCAGTGGACCAAGCAGGGACCGGACCGCGCGCGCTGGGAGCAGTCCTTCTCGCGCGACGGCGTGAAATGGGAGGTCAACTGGACGGCAGACTTCGAGCGCGCCGACCCGGCAATGTGCTCGACGCGCGCCACACCCGCGCCCGCCCCGACGCCGGGCGCGTGACTCGATCAGAGCAGGAACGCATCGAGGTCGAACGTCGTGTCCTCCTGCCGCGACTCGAGGCCCGCGGCGCTGCGCCACGAGTGCGCCGCGCCACATTCGACACAGAGGCGGATGTCGCGGCCGCCGCTCCGCCCCGCGATGACGTACGTGAGAACCGCCTTGGCCTCGCAGTCGGGGCACGTGTGGAGCAGCACATCGTCGCGCCGGAAGCCGCGCACCTTCAGCTTGTACTCGTAGGTGTCGAGCTGGTTCTGCGTGAGTGGCACGCGAACAGAGTAGCGCGGCGGGCCTGGCGAGGGTGCGCCGTTGTGACAGACCCTCCACTCGCAGCTGTCACGTCGACGGCGATCTCCGAAATCGGAGCCGGCGTCTCCGACGGCCATGTAGAGTGGTCCGGTGCGCACCCTGGCGGCTGTGCTCCTCTTCGCGGTTCCTGGCTGTGACTCGCAGGATGCGGGTGAGGAGGGGAGGGCGATCCATGCCCAGGCCTTGCCGTCCTGCGGCGACGCCGTCAGTGGCGGCTGGGAAGAGGGCTTCGGTGCCCCGCTCGAGGACACCGATCCGCTGATCACCGACGTCGCGGCGACCGCCGACGGCGTCATCGCTGTCGGATGGATCGATCAATTCGGCACAGGCCCGCTCGTGGCCAGGTTCGACGGGCAGTGGCGAGACGTTCCGACCGATCCCGAGAACGAGAATCTCCGCAGAGTCGTCGTGCTGGCCGACGGATCGATCGTCCTGGGCGGCACCCGGATCACGCGGTCGGACGGGACGTCGTCGACGACGATCGCCGACCAGGGCCTCTCGACGGGCGGGGCCCTGCCGCTCCTGGCTGACGCGGACGGCGCTCTCTACTTCGTCGCGCCGGAGCCCGGCCAGGGTGAGGTGATGAGGTGGCGGGAGGGCACGGTCGACAGTTTCGGCGTCGTCGACTTCGACGTCTCGACGCTGGCGATCGTGGACGGTGAGCTCGTCGCCGCCGGCACCGAGCTGCACGACTCGTCCGCGACGTCCCGCATCGCCGTCCTGCGCGCAGGCGCCTGGGAGTCGCTGGACATGGTCCCCGGCTTCGGCATCGACGACCTGCTGGTCGCACCATCGCTCGGCGTCGTCATGCGCAATGACGAACGGCTCCGCGTGGCCGGCTCGCTGGACGGACCGTGGACCGATCTCGGCACCGAGGAAATGTTCTCCACGGCTGCCTGCGACGGCGGCCTCTTCGGTGTGTGGCGTGCCAGCTCCGGCTACGACCCCATCCGCTACCAGCTCGGATTCTTCGACGGCTCGTGGCAGCCGCTCGGCGAGGACCGACCCGGCTACGTGGCGAGGATCGCGTCCTCGGCCGACGGGGTCTACCTCGCGGCAGGCGAGGACGATGGCGTCCTCTTCTGGCGCTACCCCTGATCGGAGTCCTTCCCTTCACGCCAGGCGCAGCGGCAGGGAGCGCAGGCGCACACCGGTGGCCGCGAAGACCGCGTTGGCGACGGCGGGGGCGATGACCGAGACCGCCTTCTCGCCGACGCCGCCCGGGTGGGCCTGGCTGGGGACGATGTGGACCTCGACCTCGGGCATCTCGTTCAGGCGCAGGAGGCGATAGCTGTCGAAGTTGGCCTCGACCACGCGGCCGCGCGCAAGCGTGATGCGCTCCTTGAGCGCGGCCGACAGGCCGAAGGCGATGCCGCCCTCCATCTGGGCCGCGATGATGTTCGGGTTGACCGCGATGCCGCAGTCGATGGCGCACACCACGCGGTGGACGCGGATGCGGCGCTCGCCGCGGCCTCCGTCGCCGCCTCCTCTTGCGTCGCCGCCGCCGTCGACGGAGATCTCGGCGACCTGGGCCACCTGCACGGAGTAGCCCTCCTCGTCCTCTGCGAACACGGCGACGCCGCGGTGGCGGCCGGCGGGCGGCGGGCGCGACCAGCCGGCCTTGTCTGCCGCCAGCTCGAGGACCGCGCGAACGCGCGGCGCGTCGCGCAGGTTGTCGAGCCGGTAGCGGACCGGGTCGCGGCCGGCCGCGGCGGCCAGCTCGTCGATGAACGTCTCGCCGACGAAGGTGGTGTAGCTGTTGCCGATGGAGCGCCAGATGCCGACCGGGACGCCGGTCTCGACGATGCGGGTCTCGACGTTGAAATGGGGGAAGCGGTAGAGCGTGCGCTCGGCCCCGGCGATCGAGATGTCGTCCACCTTGTCGGGCGGGTCGCTGCCGGAGCCGGCCCACCAGGCGACCACCGACGGGCCCACCAGGCGGTGGTCCAGCGCGAGCGGCGCGCCCGCCGCGTCGATGCCGCCGCGCACGCGGTGGTGGAACGTCGGCCGGTAGAAGTCGTGCTGCAGGTCGTCGGTGCGGGTCCACACCACCTTGACCGGCCGGCGCACCGCGCGCGAGACCTCGACCGCCTCGGCCACGAAGTCCTCCTGCGAGCGGCGGCCGAAACCGCCGCCGAGGAACGTGCGGTGCACGATGATGCGGTCCTCGGGCAGCCCGGTGATGCGCGCCGCCGTGGTGCGGTTCCAGCCCGGCGTCTGGGTCGGGGCCCACAGCGTGCAGCGATCCGCCTCCACGTGGGCGGTGCAGTTCATCGGCTCCATCGTGGCGTGCGCGACGAACGGGAACTCGTAGGTGGCCTCGACCCGCTTCGCCGCGCGCGCGAGCGCGGCGGCCGGGTCGCCCTCGCGCTTCACGCGATGGCCGGGGCGGCGCAGCTCGCGGCGCAGCTGCTCGGCGATGCCGGCGCTGTCGAGCCTCGCCTTCGCGCCCTCGTTCCACGTCACCGAGAGCCGCTCGCGTCCCTGCAGCGCCGACCAGGTGTCGCGCGCGACCACCGCGACGCCGCGCTCGATCCGCACCACATGCTCGACACCCGGCACCGCCCGCGCCGCGCGGTCGTCGACGGTGGCGAGGGTCGCGCCGTGGACCGGCGGCCTCAGCACCGTGGCCACGAGCATGCCGGGAACCTGCACGTCGATGCCGAACCCGGCCGCGCCCGACACCTTGTCGGGCGTGTCGATGCGCCGGAGCGGGCGGCCGATGAGTCGAAACTCGGCCGGCGACTTGAGCGGAATCGGGCCGCGCGGCCGCTTCATCGACGCCGCCTGGGCGGCCAGCTCGCCGTAGCCCAGCCGGCGTCCATCCCGATGGATGACGGCGCCGCGCTCGGTCCGGCACTGCTCCGGCGCGGCGCTCCACGCCTTCGCGGCCGCCGCGACCAGGAGGTGACGCACGAGCGCGCCGGCCTCGCGGTAGACCTTCCAGTTGAGGAAGACGCTGATGCTGGCGGTGGTGCCGCCGCTCCCCAGGGCCGGATCGAAGCGCTCGCGCTCGACGCGGACCGCGCTCCAGTCGAGGTCGAGCTCCTCGGCCAGGAGCATGGGCAGGGCGGTGAGGATGCCCTGGCCCATCTCGCTCTTGACCGAGAGCACCACCGCGGTCCCGTCGCCGTGGAGCTCGAGAAGCGGATGCAGCGAGTGGCGTGACGAGGTGCGCGCCGGCGCCGTGGTTCGACCGGCCACTCGCGGGCTGCGGGTCGACGTGCGCGGCACGCAGGCGCCCCCGGCTGTGACGACCAGCGCGCCGCCGGCCGCGGCCGAGACGACCAGGAACTCGCGGCGATTGACCGGCATCCCGATCAAGCTCCGCGCGCGGCGCGCCGGACCGCGCGACGGATGCGGTGATAGGTGCCGCAGCGGCA
>DATFRY010000245.1:0-20526 GCA_035262925.1 Kofleriaceae bacterium
TAGCTGTACGACTGGCGCGATCCTTTATAGAAGGTGATCCAGCGCTCGACGATGACGTACAGCGACCAGATCGACATCAAGAGCATGAAGCCGTTCACGAACTTGACCGGCAAGCCCATGTGTTCCCACATATCCTGGAGACTGAAGTCCATCGCGCTGCTTTCCTTTGCTCGTGGGTTGCTGGTTGGTAGCGAGTGCCGCCGCCCGCGGCGCTACCGTGGACGATAGATGAAAGTGACGGAGGTGCACACGGGCACCGGCTTGCCGTTGACCTGGAACGGACGGTATCTCCACTCGTGCATCTTCGACTTGATCTTGTTGTCGTACGCCGGATAACCGGTCGACTTCAACATGTTGAGCTTGTCGACGACCCCGCCGACCGTGAGGCACATCTTGACGACGCCGACCGTCCCCTTGCCCGAGCGGGACATCTGGGTGGCGACGTCGTTCGGCGGCTGGATCTCCTTCTCCCCGGAGATGCGCTGCGCCTCCAGTGCCACCTGCGGCACGACCTTGGGAGCCTCGACCTTGGGCGGCTCCGGGACGCCGCCGAGCACGCCACCCTCGACTCCACCGAGCACGCCACCGGCCTGCCCGCCCTCGACTCCGCCCTCGACGCCCTCGTCCTCCTGGACCTGGACCTGCTCCGGCTCGATCTTCTTCTGATCGGGCTGGACCGTCTCCTTGACCTTGCGGACGATGCGCTTGGCCTCGTTCTTCGGCTTGCTGGCGCCCGCTGGCGGCGGAGGAGGCGGCGGCGGTGGGGTCGACAGCGCGAGCTCGGTGTCAGGCGGCTCGAGCTTCGTGACCATCCACAGCGAGCGCACGATCACCGCCGCTCCCACTGCCGCGTGAATGACCAGCGACACCACGATGATGATCGTCATCCACTTGCTGCGCCTGGCCAGCTTGGCACCGACGTAATTGTCGAACACGGCCGGTCCTCCTTATTTCGAGGCAGGTGGGGGGGTGGTCGGAGCTGGCGCCGCGCCAGCCGCCGGCGCTTCTGCGCCCGGCGCTGGTGCCGCTGCACCTGCTGCTGGTGCCGCTGCGCCCGGCGCTGGCGCCGCTGCGCCCGCCGCTGCTGGCGCCGCGCCCGCCGGCGCGGGCTGACCCGGTGCGCCCGGCTGGCCTGGTTTTGCGGGCGTGACTCCGGCTCCTGCAGCCTGACCCTTCTTGATCTCGCTGAAGCGGCTGTGGTGGTACTTCTCGGACGCGACGTCCACGCACTTGGCCCAGAATGCTCCGTGCGCGAGCGAGCGGAGCAAGTAGAGCGACGCCATCAGGCTCTGCACGGCGTCGTGCTTGGGGTCCAGCGTCTCGGCCTTCTGCAGCGCGGCGATACCGATGTCGGCCACCGCGAGGCGATCGACGTCGATCAGATCGGGCTTCGTCAGTCGGCTCCACTCCATGTATCCGATGTCGAGCAGTGCCTTCACCTTCGCGCCCCGGTCCGTCTCCAGATCGGAGCGCTGCAGGTGCAGCTTGCGCGCTTCCTCGAATCTACCTGCCTGTCGGTTGATGTTGGCCAGCTTCTCTAGGACGCCGCGATTCTGCGGATCCTTGGCCAGCACCTGCGACCAGTAGTTCAGCGCCTTGTCGAACTGCCCCGAGTCGAGCCAGATCGTGGTGACCAGCGTGATGACCTTCCGGTCGTTCGGGTTGGTCTCCAGATACTTCATGAAGTGGGCGGCCGACTGCTCGGCGATGGCGCGGTTCTCCTTGGTCTCCACGCCCGGCTGGAACAGCTTGTAGTAGGCGAGCCCCGCGTTGTGCTGTCCGATCGTCAGGGTGGGCGTGCGGTCCAGCGCCGACTTGTAGAGCTCGACAGCCTTGGCGTAGCGGCCCTCGGCGTAGAGCTTGTTGGCCTTCTGGATCTCCTGCCGAGACGAGAGCTCGTCGCATCCAGCCCCGAGGAGAGCCGCGAGGAGAGCGGCACATGCGGCGAGAGCCGCTTTGGCCACCGAGTAACGCATGGTATCCAGACGGTGCATTCGAGCGCGGTTATATCGGGTTCGGTCGGAAGCTACAATAACGTTTCCGACGAGAGCGTTGCATATAACACGTGCCCGCGGCGCCCGTCCCGGCCGCCCTGGCTGACACGCCCTGGCAGCCCCGTCGCCTCCGCGCCGGCGCCGGTGCAACAGGCCGGTCGACGACGGGGATGACCTTCATCTGGCACTGATCCTGAACGGAAGGCGCAGCGTGTGACTCTCCACGTCTGCGTGTCCGTCGGCGCGCAGCTCGGCCGCGGCGAGCGCCTTGCGGGCGCACTCGATCATCCCGCTCGATTCCGGCACGCCGCGATGATGGACCTCGACGTCCAGCACCGATACCACGCCGCCGTGCACCGCGACCCGCAAGGAGGCCTGAATGAGCGCGTCGGGCTCGAGGTCGGCCGCGTACCGCTCGCCGCACTTGTCGATCTGCGGCCCCAGCGCGCTGCGCAGCCCGGCGATCACGTCCGGCTGGATGACGTAGACCGGCCGGCCGCCGGGTCGGCGGCGCGGCGGAGCGGTCGGGGTCTCGCCGCGGTGGTCGTGGTCCACTGGCTCGCCGCCCTGCGCCTCGGCGGCCGGCTCGGCCGGGCCCGCGCCGTCGGCGGTCGCGCCGGCTTCCCCCGGCGCCGCACGCCGGTCGGGGCCGGTCGGGCTCGAGGCGCCGCCGGTGACGGCGGGCGCGCTCGTGACCTCGCTGTCGTGGCTGGTGGACCGCGGCCACAGCAGGAGGATGAGGGCCGCCGCCACGCCGGCGGCCACGACACCGAAGAGCCAGGCTCTCGACCTCATCGCTCTCCTCGCGCGGCTGGCTGCACGATGACGACGTCTCCGGCCATCACCATCACATGGTGACCCCGATCGTCGCGCACGTCGAGCGAGCCATCGGGGCCGATGCCGCACGCGATGCCCTCGACGACGCGGCTTCCCTCGGTGACCCGCACTCGAGCGCCGGCCATGCCGCTCCACTCGGTCCAGGCCGGACCGATGGCCGGGACGCCGCCCTCGAAGAAGCGGTCGAGCCAGGTTTCCAGCCCGGGCAGGAGCCGCGCGCGGAAGTCGGCCGGCGAGGCGGCGCGCCCGCCCTCCAGCTCGATCGAGGTGGCGACGCCGGCCAGCTCGGGCGGGAACGAGCGGCTGCCCAGGTTCACGCCGATGCCGAGCACCACGTAGTCGATGCGCTCGCCGCGCGTGGTCATCTCGGTCAGGATGCCGGCCAGCTTGCGGCCGGCGACCGTCACGTCGTTCGGCCACTTGACCGCCGCGCGCGGGCCGAGCGCGGCGACCGCCTCGGCCACGGCGACGCCGGCGGCAAGGGTCAGCGGCGGCAGCGCGACCGGGGCCAGCGGCGGGCGCAGCACGCACGAGAGGTAGAGGTTCTCGCCCGGCGGCGAGTACCAGGCGCGGCCCAGGCGACCGCGGCCGCGCCGCTGCTCGGCCGCGACCACGACGGTGCCGTGCGGCGCGCCGGCTGCCGCCCGCTCGGCCGCCTCGTCGTTGGTCGAGGCGCACGCCGCGAGCTCGTGGAGCTCGCCTCCCAGCCAGCCCGTCACGCGAAGTCGAGCGCGATGTCGACCGCGCGCGCCGAGTGGGTGAGCGCCCCGACCGAGATGAAGTCGGCGCCGGCGCGGGCGTAGAGCGCGGCGCGCTCGAGCGTGACCCCGCCCGAGACCTCCACCTGGATGCCCGCGGCGTGAGCGGTGCGCGCCGCCTCCTCCACCTCGTCGACCGACATGTTGTCGAGCAGGACGAGGTCGGCGCGGGCCTCGATCGCCTCGGCCAGCTGGGCCATCGAGTCGACCTCGACCTGGATGCGCAGCGAGTGCGGCGCGCGCGCGCGGGCGCGGGTGACGGCGAGCGCCACGCCACCGCACGCGGCGACGTGGTTGTCCTTGATGAGGACGCCGCTGCCGAGGTCGGCGCGGTGGTTGTGACAGCCGCCGGCGCGCACCGCCGCCTTCTCGAGCGCGCGCCAGCCCGGCGTGGTCTTGCGCGTGTCGACCACGCGGCAGCTCGTGCCGGCCACGGCCTGGGCGAACCGGCGCGACTGGGTCGCGACGCCGGACAGGCGCTGCAGGAAGTTGAGCGCGGTGCGCTCGGCGGCCAGGATCGGCACCGCCGGGCCGTCGACCCTGGCGATGACCGCGCCGGCCGCGGCCACGGCGCCGTCGGCCAGGAGCGCGGTGACCGCGTGTCGCGGATCGACGCGCTCGAACACCGCGCGCGCGACGTCGAGGCCGAAGACCACCAGCTCGCCGCGCGCGACCAGCGAGGCCGACACCTGCCCACCGTCGCCGTCCAGCACGCTGGCGCTGGTGACATCGCCCCGCCCGAGGTCCTCGGTCAGGGCGAGATCGATGAGGCGCGACACCTCGGGCAGGCGGGTCAGATCGATCACCGCGCACTTATACCAGGCCGGCGCGCACCCCTGCGGGGCCCCTGCTCGGCGGTCGCGGCCGGTTCCGGGCCCGCCGGGCCCGCCGGCCCCGCCGGCCCGGCCGGGCCGGGCCACTGACGGCCTCGACCGGGACCTGCCGACCTCGGCGGCGGCCGCGGTGACGGCGAGCTCGGCGAGCCGACTCGACAGGGTCGCGCTCCTGTTCGTGCGACCCGGCGCGGCCTCCGCAGAGGCGATGACCGCGCCCGCCACGCAGGCATCTCATTCGAGGATGGCCCGGCTCGTCCGCCCGCGGCGACGCGACTACCCTGTTCCTGTGCCGGTCACGCGACAGGATGCAGCCGCGGACGCCGCGGGCGCGAACGCGGCCGGCCCGACGGGCCACGCCGACGACGACTCCGCCCTGGTGCGCGAGTTCGCCCGCGAGCTGGCAGGCGCCCGGCGACGCGCCCGCGGCGATGGGGAGCGCGAGCGCCGCGCGCTCTACCTGCTGGCCCTGGAGCGCGAGCGGCTGGTCGACGTCCACTACTCGGGCAAGCAGCTGGGCGCCCGGGTCGCGCGCCTGCCCGCGCCGGCGCGCGTCCGCGAGCTCATCCGCCACGCCCTGCAGTGGGCCTCGCGCGAGGAGCAGATGCACGCGGTCTTCGTCCGGGGCGCGCTCCTGCGCCAGGGCCGCGTGCGGGTGGCGCTGGCCGCGCTGGGGCGCCATCTGGCCGGCCTGGTGGCGGGCTGGTCGAGCGCGGTCCTGGCCCACGCGAGCTGGCGGCGCGCGCCGCTGGCCCGCGTGGCCGCCTGGATGGCCGCGCGCGCCGGCGTCCTGACCGGCCGCGTCCCGCGCTCGGCGCGCCGCTCGCTCGCCTTCCAGTCGTTCCGCGACTTCTGCCGCTTCCAGGTCGAGGCCGAGCGGACCGCGGAGATGGCGTGGGCGCGCCTCGAGGCGCTGGGCGGCGAGCACGCCGCCACGTTCGCGCGCATCGGCGCCGAGGAGGTCCGCCACGGCCGCCTGTTCGGCGCGCTGGTCCGCGCCTTCGCCGCCGGCGACGAGCTCGCGCCCGGCCTCGCGCCCGAGGCGCTGACCGGCGAGATCGCGGCCATCGATCCCAGCTTCGTGCCCGCCGCGGCCAGCGCGGCCGGGCGCGGCGGCCGCGTCGTCGTGCGCGAGCGTCCGGGCGCCAGCGCCGACGACATCGTCCGCGCCGCCGTCGCCGACAGCGGCCTGATCGATGACCTGCCGCTGCCGCCGGGCGGCACGGTCGCCATCAAGACCTGCTTCATGATGGCGTACGACCGGCGCGACCCGAGCCCCATCGTCGACCCGGCCCTGCTCGACGCGCTGGCCCGTCTCCTGCGCGCGCGCGGCGCCGGCGACGTGGTCGTGCTCGAGGCGCAGAACCACTACGACCACTTCTTCGCCGGGCGCGGCGTCGACCAGGTGGCGCGCTACATGGGCATCGGCGCGGCCAGCTATCGCGTCGCCGACGCCACCGCCGACCAGATCCCGCTGGTGGCGGCGCGCGGCCACGGCCAGGGCACCATCGCGCGCGAGTGGGCGGCCGCCGACCTGCGCGTGTCGTTCGGCAAGATGCGCACCCACCCCAGCTGGCTCGCGCACCTGTCGCTGGCCAACCTGGAGGGGCTGGGCCAGCGCGTGGATCAGATGATCTTCGCCGATCGCCTGTTCGACCTCGGCACCGGCGCCACCATGGTGCTCGACACCTGGCCCTGCCATCTGGCCCTGCTCGACGCCACGCGCGCGGTGCCCGACGGGCTGACCGGGATCCTCGGCTGCCGCCGGCCGCTCGACCCGGGCCGGCTCTACGCCGCGCGCGATCCGCTGGCGCTCGACCTGATCGCGGCCCGCCACATGGGCCTGGCCGAGTTTCCGCGCGACGCCCCCATCGCCGTGGCGCGCGACTGGTTCGGCGATCCGCTGCCGCGCGTCGACATCGACGGCCCCGACGCGCCCATCGCAGGCTTCCGCAGCCCGCACCGCAACGACTGGACCATCCTGATGGCGACCCTGGCCTACCCGGTCTACGCCTACGGCAGCCGGCGCGGCGCGCTGTGGGTGCCGCGCATGGACCCGGCCGCGTTCCCGCCGCTCGGCCGTGCCGGACCGCTCGTCTCGCTCGGCCGCCGCCTCCTGCGCGCGCTGTTCGGCTTCGGCCGCCCCGGTCGCCGGGCCGGCCAAGAACCGAGCTAGAAGAAGATCTGCTCGAGCACGCGGATGAGCAGGTTCGACGCCGCGTGGGCGATGGTGCCCGCCAGGACCGAGCCCGTGGCCGAGCGCATCCAGCCGAAGAGCAGCCCGGGCACGAAGACCGAGAGCCGGCGCGGGTCGAGGCCCGAGGCCAGGTGACCGGCCGCGAACAGCGCCGACGACAGGACGAGCGCCCAGCCGACGCCGCCGCCCAGGAAGCGCCGGCGCGGCGGCAGCGCCCGCTCGCACAGCTCGTGCAGGAAGCCGCGGAAGAACAGCTCCTCGGGCAGCGCGATCACCACGACCTGCACGAAGGCGAGCTCGAGGAAATCGAGGCCGAGGTGCGGCGCGTGCATGCCGCTCCAGCCGTCCCAGCCGCGGCAGATGCCGGGCGGTGCGAGGTGGCGCAGCCAGGCCAGCTGCTCAGGCCGGCACACCACGTCGTAGAAGAGGACGAAGGCGGCCGCGAAGATCGGGAACAGGACCAGCGGCGCCCCGACGCCGAACGCGAGGCCGCGCCCGACCGGCGCGGCGCGGAAGCCGTAGGCGACCAGGTCCTCGCCCCGCCGCCACGAGAACAGGACCGGTATATAAAGGAAGACGACCGCGACCAGCGCCCCCAGGTTGCGGTCGACGAACGGCAGCGCGCGGCCGACCGCGGCCAGCACGGCCACGCCGGCGCAGGCCAGCGCGAACGCGACCATCACGTCGCGCAGGTCGCGCGCGCGGGCCGGCGCCGGCGTCGGCGTCTCCCCCGCGCCGGCCCCCGCCTGCCCCGCCGCCGGCCCGTCTACCATGCGAAGGCCAGGCGGCTCTGCAGGGTGAACGAGCTGGTCGCGTTGGGCAGGACCGAGCGCAGCGCGTCGCCGTACCACAGATAGCCGCTCTCGATCGACAGATCGACGTGGTCGAAGAAGGTGGCCTTGAGCGCGCCGTCGAGCTCGGTGCCGAGGTAGCGCGAGTCGGTGCTGCCCCGGACGAAGATGCCGTCGGTGCCGGGCTCGGCCAGCTGATCGACCCAGGCCATGAGCAGGCCCACGACCAGCGTCGACTCGCCGGCCGGCAGGTGGTAGCGCAGCTTGGGGAAGAGGTAGTTCGAGTTGACCACGCCCCCCTGCGAGAACATCTCGGTCGCCCCGCCGGGCCGCTCCCTCGTCGCGAAGGGCGGCCCGTAGGTGCGCGCGCTCAGCTCGCGCTCGATCTCCTCGAACAGGATGAGCCCGGCGTTGAAGTCGGGGTGGAGCGCGCGCTGCTTCACCTTGGCGTCGTCGACGTCGCGGTCGCCGCGCGCGTGGCCCAGCTCCATCTCCAGCTCCCACAGGTCGCGCTCGAAGTTCTCGCCCCCGAAGATCGTGCGGACCGGGTCGAACCGGGGGTCGCGGCTGACGAAGCCGATGCGCGCCACCCCGGCCCCGGCGTCGAGCTCCTTCTTCCGGTTGGGCACCGGGAAGGGCAGCCCGCCGAACGTGGTCCCGCCCGTGCGCACCCCCTCCGCCTCCGAGTAGAACGGCCCGTAGCGCACGCGGTACCACAGGTCCGCCGTCCACACGTGCGTGCCGGTGTCGCGGCACGGCACGTCGCGGCCGTCGAACGTGCCGCACAGCTCGTCAGGGTCGAGCGCCGACGGGACGGTCGACCCCTCGTCGCCACGCCGCAGCTGGTAGTAGAAGCCGAGGCGCAGCTCGTCGGTGTCGCGCGCCAGCCACCCGCCCGGCTGCCAGTACGGATCGTCCCACAGCGCGAACGCCACGTGCTCGTCCAGGTCGTCGCGCCCGCCGCGCGACAGGAAGCCCTGCTCGCCGACCGGGCGGTAGCGCCGCTCGAACGGCTCCGCGCCCAGGAGCGGGGCCTCGCTGGCCACGCCGTAGCCGTAGCCCAGCGAGAGTCGGCTCGCGCTCGGCACCGCCCGCCCGCGCGCCGCCTGATAGAGCGCGGCCGGCCGCACGATGAGGAGCGCGCGGTCCGCGGTGCTGCCGCCGTGGTTTTCGCCGAAGTCGTCGTCGAAGTAGGTGTCGAGGCTGCGCCGCGGCGCCACCTCGGGCGGCCGCGGCTCGGTGTCGAAGTAGCTCGAGCCGCCGCCGTTCTCGACCAGGCCCATGCCCCAGTGCGACGGCATGCGCCCGACCCGCAGCGCAAAGGCCGCGCCGCCGACCTCGATCCACGCGCGCGTCACCTCGATCGACGGCCCCTCGTCTCCCCCCAGGAAACCCTGGTCGGACGGCTCGGGCGCGGTGAGCGGCGCCGCCGACACGCCGTTGTTGTCGCCCCACACGACGTCGTCGAGCGCGTCGATCTGCAGTGTCAGGCGCGCGTGCTCGCCGTAGCGCAGCTCCGGCACCAGGCGCAGCGCGTGGGCGATGTAGCTGGTGCGGCGGATCTCGGGCAGCACGATGGTCTCGCCGGTGGGCGCGTAGACCAGGGTGCGCCGGTCCTGGCGGGCCAGGTTGGTGAGCGCCACCGCGCGCGAGCGGTAGAAGCCGCTCGTGGCCCACTTGAGCTCGAGCAGGTCGGCGCGCGCCGCGCCCGGCCCGAGCGCGGCCGCCAGCGCGGCCGCGAGCCCGGTCGCGCCTGCGAGGACGAGGAGGCGTCGGCGGCTCATGCGCTAGTCGCCGGCGCGCCGGCCTCCGCTCATGAACGCTTCTTTATCCGAAACCCGCCCGCTCGACAACCGGCCGGTCGCGCGCCCGATGGCGAACGCGATCAGCCCGCCCACCAGCGCCACCACCGCGGCCATGCCGCCGAACAGCGCGGCCGGCCCGATCATCTCGCCGGCGCGCGACGCGGCGGCGCCGAGCGCGAAGAGCGCCCCGGCGATGACCAGCGCGGATCCGGCCGCGGCCGGCACGAGCGCGCGGCGCGGCGCGCCCAGCTGCGTGATGAAGCCGGCCACCAGCGCCGCGGAGCCGCACGCCGCCGCCGCCACCTGCGCGGCCCGCTCGTCGCTCACCAGCGGCTGCGAGGGACCGGCGTGCCCGGGCATCCACGACGCGAACAGCGCCGCCGCCGCCGCCTCGTTGACGAGGATGAGCCCGGCGGCGGTGACGGCGGCGAACAGCGCGCCGGCCGCGATGAAGACGGCCTGGATGACCCAGCCGAGGGTGCGCTCGCCGTGGACCGAGGGCTGGGTCGCCTCGCCGACCAGCGCACCCAGGAGCCCGCCGAAGGCGCCCACGCCGCCGAGCACGAGCGCGGTGCGCACGACCTCTTCGCGGTGCGAGACGACGAGGATGCGGCCGAACGGCGTCGAGTAGACGAACGCGACCAGCGAGCCGACCACCAGCAGCGCGGCCAGCGCCGGCTCGATGGTCGAGCGGTGTGGGCTTGCCCGGCCGGCCAGAAAGCCGCCCAGCCCGGCGCCGACGAACAGCGCGGCGCCGATGGCGTACGGATCGCGCGTCCCGGTCAGGCCGTACCCGGCGGCGGCGGCGCAAAGCCCTCCGCAGATGAGGAAATAGCTGACCAGCACCCAGGAGGGTGAAAAGCGCGTCGGCGACCGCTCGATCCCGGGGTTGCGATTCACGTGTCAGTCCCCCAAGATACGGCCATGGCGATGCAATTCGGCGACATCCAGCGCACCCTGGGCAGCGAGGCGGCAGCTCTCCTCGAGCACCGCTCCACGACGTTCCCGGCCTCGTCGCTCCACCTGCCCGGCCCGGATTTCGTCGATCGGATCTTCGTCCCGAGCGATCGCTCGCCCGGCGTCCTCGTCAACCTGCAGCGCATGCTCTCGAGCGGCCGGCTGGCCGGCACCGGGTACGTCTCCATCTTGCCGGTCGACCAGGGCATCGAGCACTCGGCGGCCGCGTCGTTCGCGCCCAACCCGGCCATGTTCGATCCGGACAACATCGTCAGGCTCGCCGTCGAGGGCGGCTGCAACGCGGTCGCCTCGACCATCGGCGTGCTGGCCATCTCGGCCCGGCGCTGGGCCCATCGCATCCCGTTCATCGTCAAGCTCAACCACAACGAGTTCCTGTCTTATCCCAACATCTACGACCAGACCATGTACGGCAGCGTCAAGACCGCGTTCGAGATGGGCGCGGCGGGGATCGGCGCCACCGTCTACTGGGGCTCGCACGAGTCGCGCCGCCAGCTGCTCGAGGTGGCCGAGGCGTTCGAGCAGGCCCACGACCTGGGCATGTTCACGGTCCTCTGGTGCTACATGCGCAACCCGGCCTTCCAGACCGACCAGGGCAACCACGAGGTCTCGGCCGACCTCACCGGGCAGGCCAACCACCTCGGCGTCACCATCAAGGCCGACATCATCAAGCAGAAGATGCCGGAGCGGAACGGCGGGTACAACGATCCCAAGCTCAAGGGCTGGGGCAAGACGCACAAGAAGGTCTACACCGAGCTCACCACCGAGCACCCGATCGATCTCACGCGCTACCAGCTGGCCAACTGCTACATGGGCCGCATCCCGCTCATCAACAGCGGCGGCGCCTCGGGCGAGCACGACCTGCTCGACGCGGTCCGCACCGCGGTCATCAACAAGCGCGCCGGCGGCATGGGCCTCATCAGCGGGCGCAAGGCGTTCCAGCGCCCGATGGCCGAGGGAGTGAAGCTGCTCGGTGCGATCCAGGACGTGTATCTCTGCAAGGAGATCACGGTCGCGTGAGCCGACATGCCGCCGCGAGCGCGCATCGGTGAGATCCTCCTCCAGGACGGCATCATCACCGCGGAGGGGCGCGAGCGCGCGCTGCGCTCGCAGGCCGTGCACGGCGGCCGCCTCGGCACCAACCTGATCGAGCAGTTCGCGCTCGGCCTCGACGAGCTGGCCGAGGGCCTGGCCCGCCAGCACGACATGCCGGCCGCGCTCGACCGCCACTTCCTGCAGGCGGATCCGACGGTGCAGGGGCGGCTGGCCCCGGCCAGCGCGGCGCGCTGGGGCGCGGTGCCGCTCGGCCGCCTGGCCAGCGAGGGCGGCGTCGACCGCGTCGCGGTCGCGCTGCTCGATCCGCCGACCGACGAGGCGCTCGAGGAGCTGGGCGCCGAGCTGCTCGCCTCCGTGGTGCCGGCGATCGCGCCCGAGCTGCGCGTGCTCTACCACCTCGAGCGCATCTACGGGCTCGAGCGCGCCAACCGGTTCAAGCGCGGCCCGCGCCGCTCGCAGATCATCGGCGCCATCGCGCTGGAGCGGCGGGGCTTCGTGCGCACGCTGACCGAGCTCGACACCGAGCGCCTCGAGCCGGAGACCGGGCTTGCGCGCATCGAGGTGCGCCGGGTCGAGCGCACGCGAACGGGCGAGATCGAGACGCTGGCCGATCTCACGGTGCTCGGCGACGCCCTGATGGCGGTCAAGCGGGCCAGCGGGCGCACGCGGGTCGGAGAGCTCCTGATCGGCGCCCTCGAGCAGGGCTTCGACCGCGTGTTCACCGCCGCCATGATCCTCACCGTGCGCGCCGGCCTCCTGTTCGGCTGGAAGGGCTTCGCGCGCGGCCGCGAGCCGAGCGCGATGGAGGCGGTCACCGGCGTGGCCGTGCCGCTGCACGCGCGATCGGTTTTCGCCGACCCCTGTCGCACGGGTCGGGCGTTTCACGGCCCGCCCCCCGGCGGCGGCAGCGACATGGACCGACGGCTGTGGCGCTTCCTCGGCGCCGGCGAGCCGGCCGCGGTCGGCGTCCACCCGCTGTCCGTGTTCGGCGAGCTGGCCACCGTGCTCTACGTGCACGCGCCGCGGCCCATTCCCGCGTCGGCGATGCCGGGCATCGCCGAGCTCGGCCGTTCGCTGTGCACCGCGCTGGAGCGCCTGGTCAGCACCGACGAGGAGCGGTAGCGCCCCCCCGACGCCGAGGCCCGCCGCGCCGGGCCGAATGCTTGACGCGGCCCGGTGGGCTCGTGCATGGTCCCGCGGTGAGCGAGAGCGCCGTCCGCGACCCGAGCAAGAAGCATCGCCACGATGTCGGGCTGCCGGACCACGGCGCGGTCTCCACCGAGGGCGTGACGCGGGCGATCCAGGGCGTCCTGCTCCTGCTCATCGCCGGCAGCGTCGCCCTCGTCGTCTACGCCGTCGCGCTGGCGGCGCGGTGACCGCGGTGCGCACCTCGAGCGCCGTGAGCGCGGGGCAGCGGGTGCGAGCGGCTCGCACATCGTCACGCCGCGCGCTGCGTCAGTTTGACACCAAGTGGGTGACGTCCATAATTGTCTGAGCCCGCCCGCATGGGACTGATTCCCGAGCACATCATCGGTGAGATCCGGCAGCGGGCCGACATCGTCGCGGTGATCGGGCGACATGTCCAGCTGCGCAAGTCGGGTCGAAACCACAAGGGTCTGTGCCCGTTCCACCAGGAGCGCGGGCCGTCCTTCAACGTCAACCCCGACAAGGGCTTCTTCTACTGCTTCGGCTGTCAGAAGAAGGGCGACGTCTTCACTTTCATCATGGAGTACGAGGGCAAGAGCTTCGTCGAGGCCGCCGAGGCGCTCGCCGAGCTCACGGGAGTCGCGCTGCCCGAGCGGACGGACGATCCGGCCGAGCGCCGCGCCCAGGCCGAGCGACAGGGCGAGCGCTCCCAGCTCCTGCGCGTCAATCAGGCCGCTGCCACCTTTTTCCGCCAGATGCTGCGCGAGCCGGCGGGAGCGGCCGCGCGCGACTACCTGGCCGAGCGCGGGGTCACCGCCGAGGTGGCCGACCGCTTCATGCTCGGCCACGCGCCCGACGAGTGGGGCGCGCTGGCCGAATTTCTGGCCCGCGAGAAGATCGATCTGCGCGGCGCCGAGGTGGTCGGCCTGGTGGCGCCCCGCCCGCGCGCAGGCGGGCACTACGACCGATTCCGCCACCGCCTGGTGTGCCCGGTGATGCAGACCGGCGGCGAGGTGGTGGGCTTCTCGGCCCGCGCCCTGCCCGGCGGCAAGAGCCCGGCCCCCCGGGACGGGCAACCGGCCCAGGAGCCGGCCAAGTACATCAACTCGCCGGAGAGCCCGGTCTACAAGAAAAGCAAGCTCCTCTACGGGCTCTACCAGGCGCGCGACGCGATCCGGCTCAAGGAGCGCGCGATCCTGGTCGAAGGAAACTTCGACGTGGTCTCGCTGCACCAGGTCGGGCTCGCGGAGGCGATAGCGCCCCTCGGCACCGCCCTCACCGAGGAGCAGGTCGAGCTCCTGCGCCGCCTGACCGGCAAGGTCGTCCTGTTCTACGACGGCGACCGGGCCGGCCGCGCCGCGACGCTCAAGGCGCTGCGCCTGCTCGTCGCCGCCGGCATCCAGGCGCTCATCGCCGAGATCCCGACCGGCGAGGATCCTGACAGCCTGGCCAGGAGCGGCGGCGCCGACGCGCTGGCGCCGGTGGTCGCGCGCGCGAAGACCGGCATCAACTACTTCATCGATCATGTGTGGTCGTCGGCGACCGGCTCGTCCGACGACTACGCCAAGGCGATTCGCGAGGCGGCCGAGCTCCTGCCGGCGGTGAGGGACCAGCTCGGGCGACGCCACCTGGTCGATCACTTCGCGGCGGTCATGGATGTGAGCATCGACCGACTGCGCAACGACCTTCGCGCTGCGTACAGGGGGCGGCCACTCGGGCAGCCACCCCCTCCGTCGGGGTCAAGCAATCGAAATCAGAAGAATTCGGCCCGGCCGCCGAGCCTCGACGAGATGGACCTCATGGCCCTGCTCGGCCAGCACCCGGAGCTCTTTCCGCTCGCGGAAGAGCTCGATGTCCTTTCTCTCTTGACGGACGACGGCCTTCGGGACATGTATTCCGCCGCGCGTGGGGGGCAGCCGCTCTGGACCTGCATCCCCGTTGAAATCAGCCCCGAAATCGCCGAGCACGTGCTGTCTGGAGTCAAACGATCGATCGCCCAGCCGGAGCGCACTCTGCGCGAGGCGGTCGACAATCTCCGGGCGGCTCGATCGAAGGTCCAGCGCGACGGCCTGCTGCGCGAGATGGAGCAGGCCCGCATGCGCGGAAACGAGGAGCTCGCGCGCGAGCTCTTCGAGCGCGCCAAGAAGCTACGACACGAGCTGCGCCCGGAGCTGAAGAGTTAGCCGCGGCGTGCCCGAGACATCACTCCAGCGATAGGTCGAGTTAGCAATGGCGAAAACCGCAGCGAAGAAGGGCAAGGCGCAGGCAGGCAGGTCGGTCAAGACAGCGGCCAAGGGAGCCGCGGCCAAGGAAGCCAAGGCCGCCTCCCGACCGCCGGCCAGGACGAAGCCGAGCCCGGCCCCCAAGGCGGTGGCCGCGGGCGGCCGCGCCGGCGACGGCGACGAGGAGCCGACCAAGCTCGACAGCGACGCCGAGGACCGCGACGACGGCGACGAGGACGACGTCCCGGTCAGGACCGGGCGGGCCGGCAATCGCGAGAAGCTGATCGAGCTCGGCAAGGCCAAGGGCTACCTCACCTACGACGAAGTCAACAACATGATGCCGGTCGACATCGTGTCGTCCGACCAGATCGACGACTGGCTGAGCGCGCTGGGCGAGGAAGGCATCGAGATCGTCGACTCGGCCGCGCAGTTCAAGCCCAAGAACAAGCCGGCGGGCGGGCGCGGCCGGCCGGTGACCGGCCCCATCGATCTCAAGGACGAGGACTCGGAGGACGAGAAGTCGGAGTCGAGCAGCACCGAGGAGGACGACGAGTACTCCTACTCGCGCACCAGCGACCCGGTGCGCATGTACCTGCGCAAGATGGGTTCGGTGTCGCTCCTCACCCGCGAGGGCGAGGTCGAGATCGCCAAGCGCATCGAGGAGGGTGAGCGGAAGATCCTCCAGGCCGTCTTGAGCTCGAGCGCCGCCATCGAAGAGCTGCTCGAGATGGGCGAGAAGCTGCGCAAGGGCAAGGTCCGCGTCAAGGACGTGGTCAAGGACATCGACGAGGAGGACGCCGAGTTCGACGAGAAGTGGCACACCGAGCGCGTGTGCCGCGTCATCGACAAGGTGCGCCGCATCCAGCGCGAGGTCGAGAAGGTGATCGAGAAGCTGGGCACCAAGGGGCTCAGCGAGGTGAAGAAGAAGCGCCTGCGCGACACCATCCAGGCCAGCCGCGACGAGATGTTCGAGGAGCTGTCCAACCTGCGCCTCAACAAGCAGACCGTCGAGCGCATCGTCTCCAAGCTGAAGAGCCTGGTCAGCAAGGTCGACCGCTGCGAGCAGGAGGTCGAGGAGCTGGAGCGCCGGGTCGGCTTGAGCGAGCGCGACATTCGCCGCGCCCTGCGCGAGGTCAAGGGCGTGCCCGGCGCGGGCAACGGCAAGACCAAGGTCAAGACCGCGCTGACGCCGGAGGACCTCGAGGAGCTCGACCGTCAGATCAAGGCGACCCACAAGCGGGCCAAGACGATCGAGGAGGAGTCGCGCACGACCATGGTCGAGCTGCGCCGCACCTACCTCGACATCTCCGAGGGCGAGCGCATGGCCGAGCGGGCCAAGAGCGAGCTGGTCGAGGCCAACCTGCGCCTGGTCGTGTCGATCGCGAAGAAGTACACGAACCGCGGCCTCCAGTTCCTGGACCTCATCCAGGAGGGCAACATCGGCCTCATGAAGGCCGTGGACAAGTTCGAGTACAAGCGCGGCTACAAGTTCTCCACCTACGCCACCTGGTGGATCCGGCAGGCGATCACCCGCGCGATCGCCGACCAGGCGCGCACCATCCGCATCCCGGTGCACATGATCGAGACGATCAACAAGCTGGTGCGGACCTCGCGCTACCTGGTGCAGGAGCTCGGCCGCGAGCCGACCCCGGAGGAGATCGCCGAGCGCATGGAGCTCCCGCTCGACAAGGTGCGCAAGGTGCTCAAGATCGCGAAGGAGCCCATCTCGCTGGAGACGCCGATCGGTGAGGAAGAGGACTCGCACCTGGGCGACTTCATCGAGGACAAGAGCATCACCTCGCCGTCCGACGCGGTCATCTCGGTCAACCTGGCCGAGCAGACCCGCAAGGTGCTCGCCACCTTGACGCCGCGCGAGGAGAAGGTGCTGCGCATGCGCTTCGGCATCGGCGAGAAGTCCGACCACACCCTCGAGGAGGTGGGCCAGGACTTCGAGGTCACGCGCGAGCGCATCCGCCAGATCGAAGCCAAGGCGCTGCGCAAGCTGCGCCACCCGTCTCGCTCGAAGCGCCTCAAGGCGTTCGTCGAGAACTAGCTGAGGAAGGCCCGAAGGGCCGACCGAGGGTACGTTCTTGGCCCGCCGACGGACTCGCCGTGAAATACGGAGTCGGGCTGCTAGCGGCTAGATCGACTCGGGCGGCGGCCCCGGTGCCTGCTCGGCCGGACCCTCGTCCGGGCGATCGTCGGGGCGCTCGGGACGATCGGGCGGCGGTCGCGCGCCCGCGGGCGGCCGACCGCCCTCCGGCGGCGGCATGCCCTGGTCCTCGCCGCCCTCGCTCTGGTCTGGACCGGGCGGGCCCTCGGTGGAGCTGGCGTCGGCGCGCCAGCCGTTCCAGTCGCCTCCGCGGTCCCCGGTGGTGGTCCACCACCTGCCGGTGAAGCTCTTGCCCTCGGGGTCGAACACCAGGTAGCCCTCGCCGACCAGGTCGCGCGGGCGGGCCGGCTCCTGCCAGCGGAACTGCATCACATTGCCGCTGAGCGGGCCCCCGAAGTAGCCGACCACCTCGCGCCCCGCGCGGTCGTAGACCCAGATGCCCATCAGGTGCTCGGGCCCGCCCTCGGCGTCGCGCTCGATCTTCACCGGGCCGAAGCTCGACTTCCAGAGTCCGAGCGCGCGGCCCGCGTCCATGGGCCGCGACTCGGGCGGCGGACCTGCCGACTCCTGCGGAGGCGACGGCGGGGGACGGCTGGCGCTCGACGAGGCAGACGCGGCTAGCGCCGCTACCGCCCCGGCAACCGCGCACAGACGAAGAGCGGTACCCAGAGCGCTCATGAACGGCAGGTTAGCACGCGACTTTTGTGGCCGTTGCAAAACGCGTGGCAACCATGTAACTTGCCGCTTTCTGTGAGCACCGCACGGGCCCATAGCTCAGTTGGTTAGAGCGGCCGGCTCATAACCGGCTGGTCCCTGGTTCAAGCCCAGGTGGGCCCACCCGAGACGAGCCGGCCCAGGAGGTACCTTGAAAGAACAGCTTCGCTTGCTCAAAGAGCTTCAGGCGATCGACTCGCGCCGGACAGAGATGCGCAAGTCGATCGAAGCGCTGCCGGAACGGCTGCGCCCGGCGAAGCAGGACCTGGCCAAGCTCGAGGCAATGCTCCAGCAGGAGCGAACGCAGCTGGCTGACACCGAGAAGTGGCGCGCGGAGCAGGAAGAGATCGCCAGGCGCGACGACGAGGCGGTCAGGCAGGCCAAGGCCAAGCTGCAGCAGAGCCGCAACTCCAAGGACTTCGCCGCGGCCAGCCGCGAGGTGGAGAACAAGCGCCGCACCATCTCCGAGCGCGAGGAGGAGCTGGTCAAGGTCATCTCCGCCATCGAGGCCGCGCGCATCCAGCTGGCTCAGCGCGAGAAGGATGTCGAGGCGCTGCGCCAGCACGTGACCACCGAGGAGGCGGCGGTGGCGACCAGGACCACCGAGCTGCAGTCCGAGCTCGAGCAGCAGGAGAGCGGGCGCGACGCCATCGCCAGCCAGCTGCCGCGCGACCTCCTGCGCCGCTACGAGCAGATCCAGCGCCGGCGCGTGATCGCGCTGGTGCCGGTGGTCGACGGGATTTGCAAGGGTTGCTTCATGTCGTTGCCGCCGCAGCTCAACAACATCATCGCGCGCTGCACGACGCTGGAGAGCTGCCCGAGCTGCCAGCGCCTGCTCTATCGCGCCGAGATGATGGCCGAGCCCGAGGGTGACGGCCAGACTGCGCCGAGCTGAGCGGCGCCGAGCCGAGCGGCGCCGAGCCGAGCGGCGCCGACCCGAGCTGAGCTGAGGCGGCGCGAGCGCTTTACACCGCGCCCCGACCGACTATCTTTATCGCGCTCCTCGCCGGAGTGATCCAGGCGGTCGCCGGTGTCCGTCAGGGCACGGGAGGAAAGTCCGAGCTTCGCAGGGCAGAGTGCTGGCTAACGGCCAGTCGAGGTGACTCGAAGGAAAGTGCCACAGAAAACAAACCGCCCGGCGCGAGCCGGGTAAGGGTGAAATGGTGCGGTAAGAGCGCACCGCTCTCCCGGCGACGGGAGAGGCAAGGCAAACCCCACTCGAAGCAAGACCAGATAGGAGCCGCGTGGCCCGCGCGATGGCTCCGGGTTGGTCGCTCGAGCCCATCAGCAATGGTGGGCCTAGAGGAATGGCCGCCGCCGGCCGAGGGCAACCGACGCCGGCACAGAACTCGGCTTACCGGATCACTCCGACGAGGAGCACTCTCTCACTCGAGGGCGAGCGACTCGTCCAGCCCGAGCGAATCGCTCGCCAGCGGCTCGGGCTCGCTGGCGGCCGGGAAGACCAGCCGCGACTGCGCGGGGTAGGTCCACACCAGGAAGACCAGCACCGCGGCGATCGCCTTGGCGAGGAGATAGGGCAGGACCAGCACGACCGCCAGCAGGTGGACGACCACCGCGACGAACGCGGCCGTCACCAGCGAGACGAAGCCGTAGACCGTCACCTGGCGCAGCTCGAGGGGCGTGCCGTCGCGGAACGCCCAGTACTTGTTGATGAGGAAGTTGCTGACCCCGCCGAGGGTGGCGGCCAGGAAAGCGGCCAGCGTGACGTGAACGCCCAGCACCTCGACGAGGAGAACCAGCGCGCCGATGTCGATGCCCGTGGCAACGGCGCCGCTGACACCCACACGGCCCACGCGGGCCAGTCGCTTGGTCGTGTCACGCACGTTGGGAGCCCGGAGCAGACCTCATGCCAAACGGAAAATCAATTGCTTGGCAGATTGTGATGTGGTGAGAAATCAACGGTGCCGTCAGTTCGGTGGACGGTAGCGGGGCGGCAGGCTGAAAAGATGGACCCGCCGCACTGACCCGGACCGGGGGCGCCCCTTCTATGCGGCGGTGCCGGCCCGCCGGCAACCGCCAAGCTTTTCGGCGCCTTCAGGGCGCAGGTCTCACATCGCGGCCCCTCGTTCTACATGGTATAGAGCCGGCCCTCATGCTCAGTACGGAGAGCCGCCGCGGGCGCCGCATCCTGGCCCGACTGGACCGCGGGACGGAACTGTTCGACGGCGTGCGCACCCTGTGCCGCGAGCACCACATTCGCTGTGGTGAGCTGCGCGGCATCGGCTCGCTCGAGCTGGCCGAGCTGGCGGGCTTCGATCAGGGCGCGCGGCGCTGGAAGCAGGCCCGCGTCGTGGGCGGCGGCCTCGAGCTCCTGCACCTGCACGGGACCATCTCGGAGGAGCGCGGCG
Source organism: Kofleriaceae bacterium (assembly GCA_035262925.1). Classification (GTDB taxonomy): domain Bacteria; phylum Myxococcota_A; class Polyangia; order Haliangiales; family Haliangiaceae; genus DATFRY01. Next base: position 19,811 of record DATFRY010000245.1, read on the forward strand.
CGGTGTCGATCGAGGCCCAGGCCACCCTGATGCGCGACCGCGACGCCGGTCTCGAGGTGATCGGCGGGCATCTCACCAGCGCGGTGGTCTACTCGGTCGAGCTCATCATCGAGACCTTCGACGACGTGCTTCTGCGCCGCCAGGTGGACTCCGGCACCGGCCTGTCGCGCTGGGCCGAGGCCCTCGCCGAGGCGGAGTCGCCCTCGGCCGCGTCGGCCGTGTCGGCAGCGGCTGCGCCCTCCCCGGCTGCGCCCTCCCCGGCTCCCGCGGCTCCCGCCTCCGCGGCACCGGCGGCCCCACGCCCCGCGCCGGTGCCGAGCGCGACGCCGAGCCCGACACGGCCTGCCCCGGTTCCATCCGCGCCCGCCCGGAGCGCCGCTCCGCCGGCGACGGCGAACGCGCGGTCGGTGCCGACCGCGACGCCGACGCCGACCTGGGCCGAGGTGGCCGCCGCCTCGCAGCCGGCGGCGCCGCCGCGGCCAACGTCTCCCGAGCCGGAGCCGCACGAAGAGGAGATCCACCTCAACGCCGGCGACGTCATCCTGCACCCCCGCTTTCAGCGGTGTGTCGTTCACCGGGTCGAGGGCAGCGGCGAGTTCGTGCAGGTCATGCTGCGCAACGGCCGCGTGGTTCGCCTCAGCCTCGAGGTACTGCGCCTCACGCCCCAGGGCGTGGAGAACGGTCAGCGCATCTTCGCCGCAACGGTCCTATGAGCA
>DATFRY010000246.1:0-23024 GCA_035262925.1 Kofleriaceae bacterium
CAGCGGCAGTGGTTTCACGCAAACGACTCGAGGCTTCATTCAGTTCTCCAATGGCAGGTACGAGGGCGGTGACACTAGCTCACCATCGCGCGAGGCAAGCGCGATTTCGCTCACCCGTGCCCACCTGTGCCCTCCAATGGCGTGATCGCCGGCTACCGACTGCACACTCGAGTGCGCGATCGTCGCGGCGATCGTGTCAGCGATCGCGGTGCTGGTGGCGATGCTGCAAGTCGGGGACGTGAGGATGCGCGAGCGTGAGCGCGTCGTGCCGGTGCGGATGGAGCCGCACGCCGACCGGCCCGTCGCGGTCAGGGCCCGGTCGGCCTGGATGGACTCACCAGCGCGCGGGCGCGCCCGAGGATCGCGGCGGCGTCCTCGTCGCGGCGGGCGGTGATCGTGACCGCGATCTGGTGGCCTCTCAGATCGACCTGCGCGCGCGCGGGCGCGACCATGAGCGGGCTGTAGCTCGTGACGCGCGGCGGATAGCCGAGCGCGGCCGCCCGCGCCTGATGGCAGGCGATCGACTTGCGCATCCAGTCGACGTCGAGGCCGCGGACCTGGCGGAACAGGACGACGGCGCCGGCGATGCGCCCGTGGTCGCGCACCGGCTCGACCCCGGCGATGTCCTCGCGGTGGAAGAAGGGGCTCTGGCCGATCTCCGCCGCGCCCAGGCCGGCGCAGGCGTCCCGCTCGGCGCGCCGCAGCGAGGCGGCCATGTCGCGGTGTCGGATCGCCTGGCGCCGGTGCAGCGCGGCGGCGCGCTCGCTGTCCGACGTCGGCTTGATGTCCGAGGTCCAGCACGGGCGCAGGACGGCGACGCGCTCGCCGCCCAGCTCCGGGTCCGGTATCTCCTGGTCGTAGCAGCCGTAGTCGCCGCCGCCGCCGCGCGCGGCCTCTCCGCGGGCCCGCGCGCGCGCCGCGCGGTCCTGCTCGCTGGCCGCGCGCTCGTGGCGCTGCGCCTCACTGTCGTGCTCGGTCGCGCTCAGGTGGCGCGGCGGCATGGTCTGAACCGCCTGCGAGCCGCACGCGGCGCTCGCCGCTGCAGCCACCGCCATCACCATCACCATCCTCATCTCGACCTCATGTGGGTGCAGCTCTCGTACCCGGCGCTGGTGTCGGAAGCAAATGGCGCGGGCGACCATCTTGCGCCCGGGTGGAACCGGTTTCGCAAAAAATGCGCAAGTCACCTTGCCCGGGGGGCGACCGGAAAAGGGTCTCCTCGGGCACAGGCCTTGCTCGGCTGATCGGCGACGGGCCGTTCAGAACCACAGCAATCGCAGGAGTCCCCCACTCAATGCGGTACCCTTCACCACACTGGTCACGCTCGCGCCTCTACTCGGCGGCGGGCCTCGGTTTCGCCGTCCTGGCCGGCGTCGGCGTGCTCGCGATCCAGTCGGTCGCCGGCGGCCGCGCTCTCTACGCCAGCCTGTGGGTCGTCATCGGCGCGCTCCTGGTGCTCGGCGGATGGCTGTTCGGCCGCCAGGAGGATCGGCTGCGCCACATCTCGGTGACCGACGGGCTGACCGGGCTGACCAACCGGCGTGAGTTCGAGCGCAGGCTGGAGGAGGAGCTTGACCGCGCCGATCGCCACGGCCTGCCCCTCTCGCTCGTCCTCCTCGATGTCGACCTGCTCAAGGCGATCAACGACAGGAGCGGGCACCGCGCCGGAGACCGGGCGCTCTGCGCGGTGGCCGACGCCCTGCGCAGCTCCTGCCGCTCGGTCGACATCGCGGCGCGCGTGGGCGGCGACGAGTTCGCCATCCTGGCGCCGACCACGTCGGCGCGCGACGCGCTGCAGCTCGCGACCCGGGTGCAGACCGCGCTGCGCGAGCGCCCGGCCGGAGCGGCGCCGCTGTCGATCTCGATCGGCGTCGCCGACGTCGCCAGCGCGAGCGCCCGCGGCGAGCGCGACCTGCTCGAGGCCGCCGACCGCGCGCTCTACCGGGCCAAGAGCGGCGGGCGCGATCGCATCGCGCTCGGCGCCGACGTCGAGAGCGATGCCCCCGGCGCAGCGGTCGGCGCGGCCGGCGCGGTGGCGTCCGGGGAGCTCGCCGCCTCGCCGCCGCCCCTGCGCCTGGTGCCCGGCGGCAAGTCCTGAGCGCTCGGGTCAGGGGCGCCGCCTGCGCGCGCGCAGGGCGAGCGCGGCCCCGACCAGCGGCACCAGCCATGCCGCCGCGCCGCCTCCACCCGGGCCGGCCGCGCTGCAGCCGCCGGACTCGTCGGTGCCGTCGCCGCCGCCCGGGTCGACGCCGCCGTCGTCGCCACCGCCGCCGCTCTGGGCCGTGCAGCCGTCGGCCGGATCCGCCGGCGCCGTCGCCGACAGGACGATGTCGGCGCACTGATAGTAGATGTCGTTGCCGTCGCCGTAGGGCGGCTTGTCGGTCATGACCTGGATGACCTGCAAGGTGCAGTTGTCGCACTCCACGTCGGGCAGCACGAGCTCCTGGGTGTAGCCGCGGTCGCTGCCGTAGGTGTCGCGATCCGCGATGCCGTCGATGAGGACGCTGTCGGCCGAGTCGAGCTCGTCGAACCCCGCCGGGTCGACGAAGTCGTCCTCGCCGTCGTCGTCGAAGCTGATGCGGAAGTGGCCCGGGTGGTCGACGGTCTCGTCCCAGGCGACCACGATGGTGGCGCCCGGCTGGAACTCGCACACGTTGGCGCTGCGCACCCCGTTGGAGCCGCCGCACGGGCCCTGCTTCAAGTTCGAGTCGCGCTGGAGCGGGGCCCGGAGCTGGATGTGAGCCGACGCGGTGGCGGGAAGGGCGGTGAGGGCGAGGGCGAAGGCGAAGGCACCGCCGGCCGCGGCGATACCAGGACCGAGGGGAAGACGGAGACGGCACTGCATCGCCCGAGAGTATCAGAAGAGGCTGCGCGTCCCCCCCGAGGGGCGCAGTCGACTCGTCGCGACCTCTCGCGCCCGTGCCCCGCCAGAGGTGATGCGGAGGTGGGCGCGAGGACCCGGGTCGGGTCTTGAAACCGCCGCCGCTTCTGGAGTCAGATCGTGTCTGGCGATCCAGCGCGGGGGCGCGGCCGTGAGCCGCAAGGGGGATGGCCTGAATGGCCGATGAAGGACCGGGGCAGGCGACCCTCTCGTTCGCCGAGCTCCTGCTCGACGAGGCTCCGGACGCGCTGCTGGCGCTGACCCTGGATGGCCGCATCCTGTGGTGGAACCGCGGCGCCGAGGCCGTGTTCGGCTTCACCGCCGACGAGACGGTCGGCCGCTTCTTCGCCGACCTGGTCGTCCGCGAGGAGGAGCGCGCCGAGGCGCGCGCGAACCTCAGCGGCGCCGGAGCGGGCGCCCCGGTCCTGGTCCAGACCGTCCGCCGGCGCAAGGACGGCGCCCTCATCCACGTCGACGTGTCGATGCGCCGGGTGAGCGCGCCGCGGCTCGGCCAGTTCATCGCGGTGAGCGAGAAGGACGTCACCCAGCTCAAGGCCCTGCGCGACCAGGAGGCGGCGCACGCGCGCTTTCGCGCCCTGCTCGAGGCCGCGCCCGACGCCATGGTGGTGGTCGACAAGGACGGGCGCATCCTCCTGGTCAACGCGCAGACCGAGAGGCTGTTCGGCTACCGGCGCGAGGAGCTGGTCGGACAGATGGTCGAGGTGCTCATCCCGGACCGATTTCGCCGCGTGCACCCGGCGCACCGCGACGACTACACGGCCCGCCCGCGCGTGCGCGCCATGGGCGAGGGGCTCGAGCTCTACGGCCTGCGCAGGGACCGGACCGAGTTCCCGATCGAGATCAGCCTGAGCCCGCTGGCCACCGACGACGGCCCGGTCGTGTTCAGCGCCGTCCGCGACATCACCGAGCGCAAGCGCCTCGAGCAGCGCACCGCCGAGGCCAACCGGCTCAAGAGCGAGTTCCTGGCCAACATGTCGCACGAGCTGCGCACCCCGCTCAACGCGATCATCGGCTTCGCCGAGCTCATGCACCGCGGCAAGGTCGGACCCGTGTCGGCCGAGCACCGCGAGTACCTGGGCGACATCCTGACCAGCTCCAAGCACCTCCTCCAGCTGGTCAACGACGTCCTCGACCTGGCCAAGGTCGAGTCGGGCAAGATGGAGTTCCGGCCCGAGAAGGTCGACCTCGCGGTCCTGGTCGGCGAGGTGCGCGACATCCTGCGCGGGCTGGCGGCCGGCAAGCGCCTGCGCGTCGAGACGCGCGTCGATCCGGACGCCGCCACGGCATGCGTCGATCCGGCGCGCGTCAAGCAGGTCCTCTACAACTACCTGTCCAACGCCATCAAGTTCACGCCCGAGGGCGGGAGCATCACGATCCGTATCGAGGGCCGGGGTCCGGACCTGTTCCGCCTGTCGGTCGCCGACACCGGCGTCGGCATCCCGCGCGAGGAGTTCGGCAAGCTGTTCGTCGAGTTCCAGCAGCTCGACGCCAGCACCGGCAAGAAGTACCAGGGCACCGGCCTCGGTCTCGCGCTCACCAAGAAGATCGCCGAGGCGCACGGCGGCCGGGTCGAGGTCGAGAGCACGCCGGGCGCCGGCAGCACGTTCTCGGCCATCCTGCCGCGCTTCCTCCCGGTCGAGCCGGCCGAGGACCACCATCCGGTCCGGCCGGTGGCGGCGGCCGCGCCCGCGGTCCTGGTCATCGAGGACGACGCGCGCGAGCGGCAGTGGCTGGTCGACACCCTGCGCGCGGCCGGCTACGACGCGCTGGCCGCCCCGACCGGCGCCGAGGCGGTCCAGCGCTGCCGCGCGGTGGCGTACCGGGCGATCACCCTCGACCTCGCGCTGCCCGACATCAGCGGCTGGCAGGTCCTGCAGGAGATCCGCGCCAGCGAGCTCAACGGCGGCGTCCCGGTCATCGCGGTCACCGTGTCGGCCGAGAGCGGCGACATGGCCGGGTTCCGCCTGCACGACTATCTGGTCAAGCCGGTCCGCGAGGGCGATCTGCTGGCCGCGCTCCACCGGGCGTGTCCGCGGCCCGACAGCCGGCCGGTGCTGGTGGTGGACGACGATCCGTCGGCGCTGCGCCTGGCCGAGGTCAGCCTGCGCGAGCTCGGCTACCGGCCGGTGTGCCGCTCGAGCGGCGCGGAGGCGCTGCGCGCGGCCCACGACGAGCCGCCCGCGGTGGTGGTGCTCGACCTGCTCATGCCGGGCATGGACGGCTTCGAGTTCGTGGCCCGCCTGCGCGACACGCCGCAGGGCCGCGACGTCCCGGTCATCGTGTGGACGGTGAAGGACCTGAGCGCCGACGAGCGCGGGCGGCTGCGCGCGTCGGCCGCGTCGATCGTGTTCAAGGGCGCCGACGGGGCGACCCGCCTGGTCGAGGAGCTGCGGCTGCTCCTCGGCCGCGCCGCGCAGCCGGCAGAGGAGGGCGGGGCGTGGCCGGCGAGCCGATCCTGATCGTCGACGACAACCCCGCCAACCTGAAGCTGGCCCGCGTGCTGCTGACCGGCGAGGGCTACCAGGTGCGGACCGCGTCCGACGCCGAGGAGGCGATCGACCTCCTGGCCTCGTTCGAGCCCCGCCTCATCCTCATGGACCTGCAGCTCCCCGGCATGGACGGGCTGGAGCTGACGCGCCGGCTCAAGTCCGACCCGGCGCGCCGTCACGTCGCGGTGATCGCGCTCACCGCGTACGCGATGAAGGGCGACGAGGACAAGGCGCGCGCCGCCGGCTGCGACGGCTACATCTCGAAGCCGATCGACACCGATCTGCTCTTCCGCACGGTGGCCGAGCTCCTGGCCGGCGCGACACACCCGGAGGCGAGCCGATGAGCGCGGGCGCCGCCACCCCCACCATCCTCGTGGTCGAGGACAACCCGATCACGCGCAAGATGCTGCGCGTGGCGCTGGAGAGCGAGGGTTACACCGTGGTCGAGGCCGCCGACGGCCGCGCCGCCATCGCCGAGGCGGACCGCTGCCGGCCCGCCCTGGTCCTGCAGGACCTCATCCTGCCCGACATGAACGGCTTCGAGCTGGTCCGCCAGCTGCGCGCGCTGCCCGCCACCTGCGACACGCCGATCTTCGCGCTGTCCGGCTTCCTGGGGCGCATCGAGGAGGCGCGCACGGCGCAGGCCGGCTTCACGGCGGTGCTGGTCAAGCCGATCGAGCCGAGCCGGCTGCTGGAGGCGATCCAGGCCCACGTCAAGATCGACCGGGACACCGCGCCGCGGGTGGGCGAGGGCCACCGCATCCTCCTGGTCGACGACGACCCGATCCAGCTCAAGCTGACGCGCATCTACTTCGAGCAGATCGGCTTCGAGGTCGCGGTCGCATCGAGCGCCGGCGCCGCGCTGCGCAGCGCGCGCATCGACCGCCCGGACGTCATCGTGAGCGACGTGCTCATGCCGGACGTGGACGGCTTCCAGCTCTGCCTCGAGGTCAGGCGCGACCCGCGTCTGGCTCGCGTGCCGGTGGTGCTGCTGTCGGCCTGGTACCAGACCGAGGCGGATCGCGATCTGGCGCGGCGGGTGGGCGCCAACGCTCTCATGATGAGGTCGCACGACCTCAAGAAGGTCGGCGCGGTGGTGTCCGAGCACCTCGGCGCCGGCGCGCCGACCCTCGCCGACGAGCCCAGCGTGCAGGTCCGGCTCGAGCACGCGCAGGTGGTGATCCACCAGCTCGAGCGGCAGCGGGTGTCGAGCTCCGCCCTGGCCCGGCGATGCACGCTCCAGGCGGCGCAGATCGCGCTCCTGAGCGGCGTCGCCGACGCCCTGGCGCGCAAGGCGGACACCAGCATCGCGGTCCGCGACGTCCTGACCGCCACCCTCGACGCCACCGGCATCTCCAAGGGGGCGCTCTACCTGCGCGACGGCGGCGGCCAGCTCAGCCTGCGCCACACGGTCGGCTTCTCCGAGCGCGAGGCGCACCTCCTGGCCGACTTCTTCGGCCAGCCCGGCCACCTCGAGGCGATCATCGATCGCCAGGCCGCGGTGTCGATCCCGTCGCCCGCGTTCCCGGAGGACCTGGCGCAGGCGATCCTCGAGGCCGCCGCCGTCCCGGTGGCGCAGGTGGTGCCGCTCATCTCGGAGGGGCGCGGCGCCGGCGCGATCGTGCTGGCCGCCAAGCGGACCGACGTGACCAGCGAGGACTCGGTCGCCTTCGCCCGCGCCATGGGCAACATGCTGGTGCAGTCGGTCGAGCTGGAGGCCTCGTTCGCGCGCCTGGCCGCCTCGGAGCAGCGCTATCGCACGCTGACCGAGAACGCGTACGACGCGATCGCCATCCTGAGCGCCGACGGAGTCATCCGCGAGGTGAATCGCCGGCTCGAGGAGATGCTGGGCGTGAGCAAGGACCAGATCATCGGCCGGCGCATCAGCGACTTCGCGACCGCGGCCGGCGACGGGCAGGGCGGCGGCCAGCACGGCGTCCAGGGCGGCGGGACCGGCCGCGGGAGCCCGCGCGTGCCCGCGCTCGAGCTCAGCCGGCCCGACGGCAGCACGGTCCTGGTCGAGTTCTCCGACGCGACCGTCGAGGTCGGCGGCGAGCGCATGGGGTTCGCCATCGGGCGCGACGTGACCGAGCAGGCTCGCGCCCAGGCCCAGCTCATGGTCTCGGATCGCATGGCCTCGATCGGGGCGATGGCGGCCGGCGTGGCCCACGAGATCAACAACCCGCTGGCCGCGGTCACCGCAAACCTCGATCTCGCGGTGGAGGAGATCGAGGCGCTGGCCGAGCGGCTGGGCGGGGCCGCCGACCTCTCCGAGCTCACCGACGAGGTCCGCGACGCGCGCACCGCGGCCGAGCAGGTGCGCAGCATCGTGCGCGACCTCAAGATCTTCTCGCGCGCCGAGGAGGAGCGGCGCGGTCCGGTCGACATCCAGCAGGTGCTGGAGTCGTCGCTGCGCATGGCCTGGAACGAGATCCGCCACCGCGCGCGCGTGGTCAAGGACTACGGCCAGACCCCGGCGGTCCTGGCCAACGAGTCGCGCCTGGGCCAGGTCTTCCTCAACCTCATCGTCAACGCGGCCCAGGCCATCCCCGAGGGGCACGCCAACACCAACGAGATCCGCATCCGCACGCGGCTCGGGCGGGCCCGCACCGGCAGCGAGCGGGTGGTCATCGACCTGTCGGACACCGGCTCCGGCATTCCCCCCGCCATCCGGCACAAGGTGTTCGACCCGTTCTTCACCACCAAGCCGGCCGGGGTGGGCACCGGGCTGGGGCTGGCCATCTGCCACCGCATCATCACCGGGATGGGCGGCGAGATCACGGTGGCCAGCGAGGTCGGCAAGGGCACCACCTTCAGCATCGTGCTGCCGATCGCCGACGTCGAGGAGTCGACCGCGCGCCAGTCGCTGGCGCGGCCGGCGCCGTCGTCGCGGCGGGGGCGCATCCTGGTGGTCGACGACGAGAAGGTGGTGGCCAGCGCGGTCCGGCGCGTCCTGTCCCACGAGCACGAGGTCCAGGTGCTGACCAGCGCGCAGGAGGCGCTGCGCCGCATCGGCGAGGGCGAGCGCTTCGACCTCATCCTGTGCGATCTCATGATGCCGATCATGACAGGCGTGGAGCTCCACAACGAGCTGTGCCGCACCGCGCCGGATCAGGCGGCGCGCATGGTGTTCCTGACCGCCGGCGCCTTCACGCCGCGCGCGCGCGCCTTCCTCGACGAGGTGCCGAACCCGCGGCTCGACAAGCCGTTCGAGCTGGCCACCCTGCGCGCGCTGGTGCTGGAGCGGCTGGGCTGAGCCCCGGCCATGCCATAGACTCCGGGCGTCGACGTGGCGACACGACGGAGGATGGCCATGGGATGCGCGCATCTGGATCGCGGGAAGAAGGTCCACCCCAGGAGCAAGGGCTGCGAGGAGTGCCTGCGCATGGGCGACTCGTGGGTCCACCTCCGCCTGTGCCTCTCGTGCGGCCACGTCGGCTGCTGCGACTCGTCGAAGAACAAGCACGCGACGGCTCACTTCCGCGGGACCAGGCACCCGGTGGTCCGCTCCCTGGAGCCGGGCGAGTCCTGGGGCTGGTGCTACCTGGACGAGGAGATGTTCGAGTCGGTCGACTGAAGGCCGGCTGGTCGCGGTCGTCGCGATCGCCGCAGCCGGGTCGGCTCAGCTAGTCGTCGCCGCCGGCCCGGCCGTCTCCGCCCGCGCCGCGCTCGGGCAGGAACACGCGCATCGCGGCCGGCCCGCGGTTGGCGCGGGCGTGGTAGGGCACCAGGCGGAGCGGCCCCTCGGCGGCAGCTGCGGCCGGCGGCCGCTCGGGCCCGTACGGCCAGCGTGGCCGCTCGTCCTGCGCAGCGGAGAAGACCGGCACGCTCACGCTCACCTGCGGTCCGCTCTCGCCCGCGGCCGGCGCGTCGAGCGGCGGCGCGCTCGTGTCCACCGCCACGCCATCGATGCCGACCCCGCCCGGCAGGTCGACCGACTCCAGGCAGTAGACCAGCGGGCCGCGCTCGACCGCGACCGTGCCCCGCACCGCGTCCAGCCGCGGGTCGGGAAACGTCCAGCGCGGCGCGATCGGCAGATCGAGGACGAGCTCGTCGCCCGGGCGCCACGGCCGCTCCGCCTCCGCGTACTGCCCGGCCGGCGCGTCGCGCGACAGACCGTCCACCGTCAGGGTCGCGCCGCTCGCCCAGCTCGGCACCCGGATCGACACGCGCCACGGCGCTCCATCCGACTCGGTGATGGTCACCCGCACGCGCCCGCGCCACGGATACTCGGTGGCGACCCGCAGGCCGGCCGCGCGGCCGCCGGTCAGCGCGGTCCGGATCTCGGCCGCGGCGAGCTGTTCGATGCGCAGGCCGGTCCGGTCCGCGGTCGCGGCGTAGCCGCCGAGGCTGGCCAGCGTGCGGGCCAGATTGGTCGGGCAGCACGACACCTCGAACCACGGCGCCCGCCCTCCCGTGGCCGCTCGCGGGCTGAGCGCGTCGGGATCGGGCTGGACGCCGGGCGCCCGCTGCTGCAGCGGGTTGGCGTAGAAGAAGCCGCGGCCGTCTGCGGCGACGGCGCCGGCGATCACGTTGTGGAGCGTGCGCTCGGCCAGCTCGGCGAAGCGCGCCTCGCCGGTGGCAAGGAGGAGGCGCCAGGCCAGCATCACCGACGCCACCGCGGCGCAGCTCTCGGCGTACGCCCCGTCGGGCGGCAGCTCGAAGTCCTCGCCGAAGGCCTCGCCTTCGTGCCGCGAGCCCATCCCGCCGGTGAGGTAGGTGCGGGCGGCGACCGTGCGCTGCCACTGCTCGACGAGCGCGCCGAGGAGCTCGTCGTCGCCGGTCTCGACCGCGACGTCGACCGCGCCGCTGGCCAGATACAGCGCGCGCACCGCGTGGCCGTCGAACACCGCCGCCCTGCGGACCGGCACGTGATCGGAGAAGTACTCGCTGCCCAGCGGGCCGGCGGCCAGGAGCCCAGCACCGCGCCGCTCCACGAACAGGCGCGCCTGGGCGAGGTAGCGCTCCTGTCCGGTGGCCCGGTAGAGCTCGACCAGCGCGGTCTCGACCTCGGGATGACCGCAGATCGCGTTGCGACCGGTCGGCCCGAACTCGGCGCAGATGTGGTCCGCTGCCCGGCACGCCACGCCGACCAGATCGTCGGCGCCGTGGGCGCGCAGCCGCGCCACGCCGGCCTGGATGAGGTGGCCCTGGCAGTAGAGCTCGTGGCCCCACTCGAGGTCGGTGTAGCGGGCGGCCTGACCGGGGCGGCCGAAGTTGGTGTCGATGTATCCGTCGGGCGACTGCGCGGCGGCCAGCAGGGCGCCCCACTCGGCGACCACCGCGTCGGGCGCGGGGTCGCCCGAGCGCCCCGCCTCCCACGAGCAGGCCTCGAGCAGCTTGTAGACCTCGGAGTCGGAGAACTCGCGGCCCCGGCGGCCGGCGGCCGGGCCGCGGGCGGCGAGCACGCGCACGTTGTCGAGCCAGCCGGCCCGCTCGATCCATCCCCTGCAGTGCGGCAGCATGACCTCGGCGTTGAGCCGCTGGCGGTCGGCCCAGAAGCCGTCGGTGAGCCGCACCTCGTCGATGCCGAGTGGGCGCAGCGCGCCGCGAGACGGATTCGTCGGGCCAACCATCGTCATGTCAGCCAGGGAGCATACCCTCGGTCGGCCGTCCGGGCCGCCTCCGGCGGCGTCCGCCGCTACCCTCGCGCGGAGGGGCGCAGCGCGTCGTCGTCGCGCAGGTTGCGCTGCACGTAGTACTCGAGCCGGCTGCGCGCGGCGCCCAACGACTCGCGCAGGGCGACCAGCGGATCCTCCTGGCCCACGCCCGGCTCCGGATCGCGACTCACGACGATCTCGCCGCCGGGCACCGCGATCGACACGCGGATGCGATAGCGGTGGGTCGTGAGCTGGTGGCCGCGAAGCGCCTCGACGATGACGTCGCAGCGCGCGATGCGGTCGTAGACCGACTCGAGATCAGCAGCCAGCGACCTCACGACTTCTTCCATCGCGCCGCCGCGACCGACACCCGAATACCTGATCAACATCCCAATTCCCGACGGCAATGGTAGCCCCGATCGAACGGATCGCTAGCCGCGCGGCGCGTGATTCGACCGGCGGACGATCGTATCGATGCCCGACCAACGATGCGGAGTCGACGGGTCAACGACGGACGCGAGCGGGAGGGCGGCCGTTCAGGAACGCCGGAACGGCGGCGTCGTCCCGCGCGCGGTGCGCGGCCGGGTGAAGCCGTCGAGCAGCCGGCCGAACTCGTCGGCGTCGACGGGCTGGCGCAGGATGCCGAGCAGGCCCAGCCTCGCCAGCCACTCGGTCCCAATCCGGAGATCCGGATCCTGCATCAGGATGAGCGGGAGACCGATCGCGTTGTTGCGCGCGCACGCCGCGAGCGCCACGCCCGGATAGCCCGGCAGGCCGGCATCCAGCACGGCGAGATCGATGGAGTGAGGATGGTCGACCTCGCGCTGGAACCACTCGAGGACCATCGGTCCATCGGCGGCGAGGATGGGATGGTGACCCGCTCGTCGCACGCGTTCAGAGAGGAGCCGACCGATCCGAGCATCCCCGGTTGCGATCAGGATTCGGAGAATGGTGGACAGCCCAGCTACCATGCGACCTCGTTCCCCACCCCTGCAGGGTTCGCGCCCGTCCCGCCGTGGGAAAATCACCAGGTAGGGACGGCCCGCGGACCGATTTGCGAAAATCCTGCGTCGGGGCCGGCAAAGTTGCGCACGAATGACGATCTCTGCGCGATCTGGCCGCGACCACGCCGGCGTCAGGTCAGCCATGTCACGGCCATGACGGGCGAGTGAAGCCAACGTTGGCCGCGGCAGCGTCATCACCGTCGGTGAGCTCCAGGCTCGCCCTCCGGGGTCCCGGTCAGAACTTCTCGACCGCCGGCCGCAGGTCGAGCTCGAGGGTCCAGGTGGTCGGGTGCTGCGCGTGGAGGTTCCAGTACTCGTTCGCGATGGCGTCGGGCGCGAGCAGCGTCCGGTCCTCGCGGTCAGGCTGCATCTGGCGCGCGCGCGGCGTGTCGATCTGGCCGTCGACGATGACGTGAGCCACGTGCACTCCCTTTGGCCCGAGCTCGCGCGCCATGCTCTGGGCCAGCGCGCGCAGCCCGAACTTGCCGACCGCCAGGCAGGAGAAGCGGGCGCTGCCGCGCAGAGACGCCGTCGCGCCGGTCAAGAGCACCGTGCCGCGACCGCGCTCGACCATGGCCGGCAAGACCTCGCGCGCGGCCAGGAACGCGCCCAGACAGTTCGCCCTCCACGACTGCTCGAAGACCTCCGGCGAGACCTCGAGGACGCCGCCGGCATGGAAGCTGCCTGCGTTGTAGACGAACACGTCGGGTGAGCCGAGCTCGTCGCGCACCCGGCGGAACGCGGCCGCGACCGAGTCGGCCTGGGTCGCGTCGGCTCGCAGCGCCAGCGCGCGCCCGCCGGCCCCCGCGATCGATCGCTCGACCGGATCGACCTCCTCCGAGCGGCGCGCCATCAGCGCCACCGCATAGCCCTCGCGCGCGAAGCGGCGCGCGATCGATGCCCCCAGGGCGGGCCCGATGCCCAGCACAGCTGCCACCTTCGTGTCCTTCATCATGTGAGGATAGCGCGGGCGGCCGCGGCACGAGGGTTGCTGCCTCTGGTCGGATCGAGGCGAGTCGCCTCGGACCAGGAGCGAGAACAGCTCATGCCGCCCGGCGCGTCGGTCGGACGCCCCGCGACGACGACTCAACCGCGCAGGCGGCGGGCGATGTCGCGCCCCTCGTCGTCGCCGGCCAGCCCGCGGGCCTCGAGCGCCCACGCCGCCGCCTCGCCCAGATCGGGCGCGGCGCCGCTGGCCACGGCGCGCGCGTGGGCGTCCTCGAAGTCGGCCGGCACGCGCAGCGACCAGTTGCGGTCGTTGACCGTGCCGGGCTGGTTGAACGGCTCCTCGATGCCGAACAGGTCGGGCCAGAAGACCAGCGCGTGGCGGGCCGGGCCCAGGAACAGCTCGGCCATCATCGCGGTGGCCAGCGCGCGCTCGTCGCGCTCGAGCTCGGCGGCCGGCCGGCGCAGGCGCTCGCCCAGGTAGGCCGCGCGGCGCGCGACCTCCTGCGTCCCCCGCCAGCCGGCGATGACCGCGCGCAGCGGCGCGGTGTCGTGGTTGCCGACCATGACCCAGTCGGACCGCGCCGCCCGGTCGCCGCGGTAGACGTCGCCCGGTTGGTCGACCCGGGCCTTCTGGGTCACGCGGAAGCGGCCCAGCTCGTGGCGGCCCAGCACCGCGGCGAGCGGGCGCGGACAGGTCGACAGCACCTCGACCATGAGGGCCGACGGGTCCCCGCCGCGCGCCCGCACGCGCTCGACCAGGAGATCGAAGGTCACCGCGTAGGCAGAGGCCTGGGCCGGCTCGAGGGCGCGCACCCAGTCGTCATCGTGGCGCGGGCGCCCGGCGTCGAGCTGTTCGCCCCGCACGCGGGCGAAGCCGGCCAGGTCCGGCATGTCGGGCGACTCGAACAGCCGGGCTCCGCCGGCCACCGGCTGCCCCGTGCGGTAGACCCACGGGCAGATCCATCCGTGCGGGTGATCGATGCGCAGCCCGTCGTGGCCGTCGAGCAGGAGGTCGATGCGCGCGGTCAGGAAGCGCCGCGCGCCCCCGTCGGCGAGCTGGCGCGGATCGAGGACCGGGAACTCCCACGGCTGGCCGTCCGGGTTGGTGCGGCTGGGCGGCGCGCCCATGGCCCAGCCGGGCAGGAACAGCTCGCCGAACACGCGCGGCAGGACCCAGCGGTCGCGGCCGCTGATGCCGGCGGCCAGGTCGGCGAGCACCGACAGGCCGCGGCCGCGCGCGCGCTCGCGCAGCGCGGCGTGCTGCTCGGCGACCAGGAGCTGGGCCAGCTCGAAGGGCAGGGCGGCGTCGGCATCGAGCGGCGGGTCGTCGGGCCAGCTCTGCCAGTCGGAGTTGCCGAGCGCGCTGGCGATGGCCTCGAAGCGCGCCTCGGCCGCGATCCACGGCGCGGCGGCCGACAGGCGCGCGCGCGCGGCCTCCAGCTCGGCGGCGCCCGCACCGGCGCGCACGGTCGCGGCCGCGGCGGCCAGGAGCCGGCGCTGCGTGTCCCACGCGTAGCGATAGGCCACTCGGTCGCCGTCCGGGCGGCCGGCGACCGCCCCCTGCAGAATTTCGTCGCCGATGAGGCCGCGCCCGGCCAGCTCGCCGAGCGAGACGTGCAGCGGGTTGTGCGACAGCGCCGAGCTGGTGTAGGGCGACGGGTCGTCGCGCGAGGTGATGCCGCCCGGCCCGAGCGCGACGCCGTTGACCCCGAGCCCGGCCAGGAAGCCGAGCAGCTGGTCGGCGCGCGCCGAGTAGGGCGTGCCGTAGCCGATGTCGTCGTCGCCGGCCGGAAAGCTGGCCTGGTGGATCGAGACCACGAGCCAGTCGATGCCCAGCCGGGCCAGGGCGGCGCGCATCGCAGCTTGGCGGTCCCCCGCCGGTGGGCGTGTGTGCGCTTCGGGCATGGAGATCGAGTCGATCGCTGGCTCGCACTCGGCGTCGGCTCATCGCCAAGCTCAGGTTCCGAGCGTGGACAATGGCCGCCATCCGGTCAAGAGGGGCACCCCGGCCAAAACGATCTCGCCGGGATGCGCTCCGGCCCGGCGCGCATCGGCGCGGTGCGTCCGCGCGGTGCGCCCCTGGCTTGTCACCTGTCCGGGCCCCGGCGGACAGGTGTCCGGGCGCGCGCTCGCATGTGCGCGCCACCGGCCAGCTCGGCCGAGGCACGCTCCTTGCTCCTCGACCGCGGCGCATGATCCCCGAGCCCGTCGCGATGGACCGAGCGGTCGCGCGCCCGCGCCGCCGCCGCCGTCGCATCGCGCTGGCCGTCGCCGCCGCTGCGGTGCTGGTCGGCGGCAGCCTGGCCGCCGCGCCGCTGGTCCGCCGCTGGGTGCAGGCCGAGCGGGCGGTGGACAGCGCCGGCCTGCGCGTCGCGCCGGTCGTGGTCGGGGACATGGACCGCGACGTGGCGGCGCAGGGGCGCGTGGTGGCCGCCCTCCACCCGACGCTGTTCAGCCCGGCGCAGGGCATCGTGGCGCTCGCGGTCAAGGCCGGGGCCCCGGTCCGCCGCGGAGACGTGCTGGCCACCATCGCCAGCCCCGAGCTGGCCAGTCGCCTGGCCCAGGAGCGCGCGACCCTGAGCTCGCTCGAGTCGGAGCTCGGCCGCAACGAGATCGCGAGCCGCCAGGCCCGGGTCAAGAGCAAGCAGGACCTCGATGTGCTGGCGGTGCGCCACGAGGCGGCCACGCGCGCGCTGCGCCGCACGCGCGACCTGGGCGAGCAGGGCGTGGTCCCGGTCAGCGAGGTGGAGAAGGCCCAGGACGACCTCGCGATCGCGGCCCTCGAGCTCAAGAACCGGCGCGAGACCTCGACCCTGGAGCGCGACACGCAGAGCTTCGAGGGCCGCACCCGCCGCCTGGCGGTGGAGCGCCAGCGCTCGGTGGTCGGCGAGCTGGAGCGCCAGAACGCCGATCTCGAGGTCAAGGCGCCTTTCGACGGCATCGTCGCCACCGTGGCGGTGCAGGACCGCGACGCGGTGGCGGCGAACCACGCGCTCCTCACCGTGGTCAACCTGACCGCGCTCGAGATCGAGCTCGAGCTGGCCGAGAACCAGGCGGCGGACGTGGCGCCGGGGACCGCCGCGCTGGTCGCCTACGCGGGGCGCGAGCTGCCGGCCAAGGTGGTGGCCATCTCGCCCGAGGTGCGCGACAGCCAGGTGCGCGGCACGGTGGCGTTCACGGGCCAGGCCCCGGCCGGGCTGCGCCAGAGCGAGCGCGTGTCGGTGCGGCTCCTGCTCGATCGCCGCGTCCACGTCCTCAAGCTGCCGCGCGGCCCCTACCTCGAGGTAGGCGGCGGCCGCTCGGTCTACGTCGTGGCCGACGGCATGGCGGTGCGCCGGCCGGTCCGCATCGGCGTGACCAGCGTGTCGGAGGTGGAGATCGTGGGCGGGCTGCGCGCCGGCGAGCGGGTCGTGGTGTCCGACACCGGCGGCTTCGAAGGGGCCGAGCGCGTGCTGCTCCAGTGACGTGACCGTGATCGTGACCGTGATCGTGATGGTGACCGCAGGGACGAGGCAAAGGAGACGCGGCAGATGCTGCACATGAAGAACGTGAGCAAGGTCTACCGGACCGAGATCGTCGAGACCCACGCGCTGGCCGATCTGACGGTCCACGTCGGCCGCGGCGAGTTCGTGGCGGTGATGGGGCCGTCGGGCTCGGGCAAGACCACGTTCCTCAACGTGGCCGGCCTGCTCGACACCTTCCAGCGGGGCGAGTACCTGCTCGACGGCACCGACGTGCGCCGCATGCGCGACTCGGCCATGTCGCGCATCCGCAACCGCAAGATCGGCTTCGTCTTCCAGGGCTTCAATCTCATGCCCGACCTCGACGTGTTCGACAACGTCGACGTCCCGCTGCGCTACCGGCGGCTGCCGGCCCGCGAGCGGCGCGAGCGCATCGAGCGCGCCCTGGAGCAGGTCGGCCTGAGCTCGCGCATGCGCCACTACCCGTCGCAGCTCTCGGGGGGGCAGCAGCAGCGGGTGGCGATCGCGCGGGTCCTGGCCGGCGACCCGGCCCTCATCCTGGCCGACGAGCCGACCGGCAACCTCGACTCGGTGATGAGCCACGAGATCCTCGATCTGCTCGAGCGCATCAACGAGGGCGGCACCACGATCATCATGGTCACCCACAGCGCCGAGTGCGCGGCCCACGCCCACCGGCAGATCCACCTGCGCGACGGGCGCATGGTGGAGGTGGACGAGCCGCCCAGCCTGGTGCGCGGGCGCGAGCCCGGCCTGGCCCCGGGGCTGGGCTGAGAGGAGGAGGTCGCCGTGTTCGCCTATCAGCTGCGCATCGCGTGGAAGAGCATCCGGCGCAACCTGGGCCACTCGCTCATCGTGGCCGGGGGCATCGCGCTCGGGGTCGCGGTCTCCACCCTGTTCGCCACCGTGCGCCACTCCTACGCCAAGGACCCGCTGCCGGGCAAGAGCGACTCGCTGTTCTACGTCCGCCTGGACAGCTGGGACCCGCACCAGTCCTATCCGGGCGACATCGGGCCGCCGCCGCAGATCACCTACCAGGACATGGCCGGCATCATGCGGTCGGACATCCCGACCCACCAGTCGGGCATGTTCAAGACCTCGCTCTACGTGTTCCCGCCCGACGCGTCGAGGGGGCGGCCGGAGCTGGAGCAGATCCGGCTCTGCTTCTCCGACTTCTTCGCGATGTTCGACGTGCCGTTCCGCTACGGCGGCGCCTGGGACCGCAAGGCCGACGCCGGGCCCGAGTCGGTGGTGGTCATCTCGGAGGAGATGAACGACCGGCTTTTCGGCGGCGAGAACAGCGTCGGCAAGAGCGTGCGGATCCAGGACCGCCAGTTCCGCGTGGTCGGCGTGCTCGACCACTGGCGCCCGGGAGTGAAGTTCTACGACCTGACCCAGTTCCAGGTGCAGGCGGTGGAGCCGGTCTACATGCCCTTCAACTGGGTGCGGCCCATGGAGCTGCGCACCGCCGGCAACAGCGACGGCTGGAAGTCGCCCTCGCAGTTCGGCTTCGCCGGCATCTTCGGCTCCGAGACCGCGTGGATCCAGATGTGGGTCGAGCTGCCGACCGCCGATCACCTGGCCCGCTACCGCGCGTTCCTCGACGCCTACGCGCTCGAGCAGCGCAAGGCAGGCCGCTTCCAGCGCCCACTCGACAACCGGGTGAGGACCATCTCGCAGGTGATGGCCGACTTCAAGATCGTGCCCGAGGAGGCGACCGCGACCATGATGGTCTCGCTCCTGTTCCTGCTCATCTGCAGCCTCAACCTGATCGGGCTCCTGCTCGGCAAGTTCCTGGCCCGCGGGGCCGAGATCGGGGTGCGGCGGGCGATGGGCGCGCGCCGGCTCGACGTCTTCGTGCAGCACATCCTCGAGTGCGAGCTGGTCGCGCTGGCCGGCGGCGCGGTCGGCCTGCTGCTCGCCGCCGGCGGCGTCGAGCTGGTGAATCTATGGACCAAGACCATGTTCCAGCGCAGCGACTTCTTCCAGGTCGACTGGGCCATGGCCGGCTTCGCGACCTCCGCCGCGCTGGTCGCCGGCCTCATCGCCGGGCTCTACCCGGCCCTGCGGGTCTGCCGCATCGCCCCCGCCGTCCACCTCAAGACGCAGTGATCAAGGAGAGGGAGCCATGGAGCTAGGACCCATCCTGCGCGCCATTCGCCGCAACAAGGCGCGCTTCGGGCTGATCGCGGTCGAGGTGGCGCTGACCCTGGCAGTGGTGGCGAACTGCCTCGCGCTCATCGGCGACGCGCGCGAGAAGATGGCCCAGCCGTCCGGGTTCGACGACGACAACATCGTCCGGGTGACGTCGACCCCGTTCGACCAGGCCTTCCGCGAGGACGGCTACCTCCAGAACGGGCTGCGGGCCGACCTGGAGGCGCTCCGCCACATGCCGGGCGTGCGCGCGGCGCTCAGCACCGGCTTCCTGCCGTGGATCGGCGGCGGCAGCTCGGGCACCTTCAAGCGGCCGGGGGGCCAGGGCCCGGAGCTGCGCAGCCAGCTCTACCCCGCCGACGAGGGGCTCATCGACACCCTCGGCGTGCACCTGGTCGAGGGCCGCCAGTTCACCCGCGACGACGTGGAGCGCGACACCCAGCGCCTGAAGGCGCTCTTCGCCAGCGACCGACCGCGCGGCCAGGACGGCATGCCGAGCGAGCACTACATGCAGGACGTGGTCATCAGCAAGGCCTGGTGCGAGCTCATGTTCGGGCCCGGCTCGTGCCTGGGCAAGATGTTCGAGGACGGCGACCGCGACCTCTACCGGGTCATCGGCGTGCTCGATCCCTTCTACAACCCGTACGCCTGGCACATCGAGAAGTACGCCCTGTTCTACGCCTATCACAGCGCCAGCTTCGAGGGCGGGTCGGCCTATCTCGTGCGCACCGAGCCGGGCAAGGCGGCCAGCCTGGCCAGGACCATCGAGGACTCGCTCACCCGGCAGAACCCGCTGCGCACGGTGAAGACCCAGCTGGTGACCGAGGTGCGGCACAACTTCTTCGGGCCGCAGCGGGCCATCATCCTGCTCATGGGGCTGGTCGCGGTGCTGCTGGTGGTCGTGACGGGGCTGGGCATCGTGGGCGTCACGTCGTTCCTGGTCACCGAGAGGATCCGCCAGATCGGCACCCGCCGCGCGCTGGGAGCGCGCATGATCGACATCGTGCGCTACTTCCTGCTCGAGAACTGGCTGGTGACCTCGCTCGGCATCGTCGCCGGTGTGGGGCTGGCGATCGCGCTCAACCTGGCCCTGGTGTCGTTCGCGAGCAGCGCGGTGCTGGGCGCCCCGACCGTGGTGGCCGGCGCGATCCTCCTCTGGCTGCTCGGCCTGGTGTCGGCGCTGGTGCCGTCCCTGCGGGCGGCGCGCACATCACCGGCGGTGGCGACGCGGAGCGTCTGATGGACGCGGGGGGCGGTCAGGCGCGATCGCGCGTGCTGGTGGTCGAGGACCAGCCGGCGGTGGCCAAGGCGATCCAGGTGCTGCTCGAGGTGCACGACATCCCGTGCGTGACGGCGGGCAGCCCGGGCGAGGCGCTCGATCTGGTCGACCGCGAGGAGTTCGGCGCGGTGCTGCAGGACATGAACTTCGGCCCGTCGGACACCGACGGCGTGCGCGGGGTGGAGCTGTTCCGCCGGCTGCGCGCGCTCGACCCGCACCTGCCGGTCCTGGCGCTGACCGCCTGGGCCTCGCTCGAGACCGCGGTGGCCATGGTCAAGGAGGGCGCGGCCGACTACCTGGCCAAGCCGTGGGACGACGCCAAGCTCATCGCCACCGTGCGCAACCTCGTCCGCATGCGCGAGCTCGAGCTGGAGAACCAGCGGCTGCGCGAGGCGCACGCGCGCGACCGGCGCGAGCTGGCCGCGCGCTACGAGCTGGGCGGGCTGGTCTACCGCAGCGCCGCCATGCACCGTGCCCTGGCGCTCGCGACCCAGGTCGCGTCGGCCGACGTGCCGGTGCTGGTCGTCGGGCCCAACGGGGCGGGCAAGGAGATGATCGCCGAGCTGGTCCAGGCCAACTCGCGCCGGCGCGGCCGGCCGTTCCTCAAGGTGAACGTGGGCGCGCTGCCCGACGAGCTGCTCGAGGCGGAGCTGTTCGGCGCCGAGGCGGGCGCCTACACCGGGGCGGTCAAGCGCCGCATCGGCCGCTTCGAGGCGGCCGACGGCGGGACGCTGTTCCTCGACGAGATCGCCAACCTGTCGCCGGCCGGGCAGGCCAAGCTCCTGCGCGTGCTGCAGAGCGGGGAGTTCGAGCGGGTCGGCTCGAGCGAGACGCGCCGGGTCGATGTGCGCATCCTGGCCGCCACCAACGCGGAGCTGGGGTCGCAGATGGCGGCCGGGCGGTTCCGCGAGGACCTGTACTTCCGCCTCAGCGTCATCGAGATCCGCGTGCCGCCGCTGTGCGAACGGGCCGAGGATCTCATGCCGCTGGCCGAGGCGTTCCTGGCCCGCTTCACCGCGGCCGGCGCGGCGCGCAGCTTCGGGCGCGAGGCGCGCGCCGCCCTCGAGGAGCACGCCTGGCCGGGCAACGTGCGCGAGCTGCAGAACCGGGTGCAGCGCGCCGTGCTGATCGGCGCCGCCGGCGAGATCGGGCCGGACGACCTCGGGCTGGGGGCGGGTCCGGCGGGGCGTGGCGACGGCGGGATGGGGGCCGGCGGCGCCGGAGCAGGCGGCATCGGCGCGAAGGGCGCGGCGGACGGGGTGGCCGACGGCGTGGCCGACGGCGCGGCCGAGATCGATCCGGGCGAGAAGCGGCGGCTGGAGCAGCTCCTGCTCGAGAGCGGCGGGATGGTGTCGCGCGCGGCGGCCCGGCTCGGCATCAGCCGGCAGGCCCTCTATCGCCGCATGCAGCGGCTCGGCATCGCGCTCGAGCGGCGGCCGAGGACGTAGACTGGGAGCGTGACGCGCTCGCGGCGGGGTGTGGCCGGGAAGCTGCTGATGGCGGCGCTCCTGGCTCCGGCGGTGGGCACGGCCGCGGCGGCGACGGCCGGCGCGCTGGGCTGGCAGCCGGGGCTGGTCCTGGCCGCGGGCCTGGGCGGCGGCGGCGCGCTCGCCGCCATCGCCATCGCCGGCGCGATCGGCCGCATGCGGCGCATCCTGACCGCCCTGGAGGACGGCGTGCGCAGCTTCCGCGACGCCGACTACAGCCTGCGCCTCGCCGTCGACCGGAGAGACGAGCTGGGCGACCTGGTCCGCATCTACAACGACCTGGGCGACGCGCTCAGGGCCCAGCGGCGCGACATCGTGCAGCGCGAGCTCCTGCTCGACACGCTCCTCCATGGGGTGCCGCTGGCGACGGTGCTGGTGTCGGCGGGCGGGCGCGTCGTCTTCTCCAACCGCGCGGCGCGCCAGCTCCTGCACGGCGGCCGCCGCCTGGAGGGGCAAAGGTTCGCGGAGGTCGTGGGCCAGGCGCCGGTCGAGGTGGGCCAGGCGCTGGCGGCCGAGCGCGACGCGCTCTTCACCACGGTGCTGCAGGGCCGCGACGAGACCTTCAAGGCCGGGCGCCGCACCTTCGAGCTGGGCGGGCAGGCGCACACGCTCTACCTGCTCGAGCGGCTCACGCCCGAGCTGCGCCGGCGCGAGGTGGAGGCGTGGCGCAACGCGGTCCGCGTGGTCAACCACGAGCTCAACAACTCGGTGGCCCCGATCCGCTCGCTCGCCCACTCGGCGCGGCGCGTGCTCGACCGCCCCGAGCACCGCCACCGGCTGGAGGAGATCCTGGAGACGGTCGAGGAGCGCGTGGACCACCTGGCCGGCTTTCTCGAGGGCTACGCCGCCTTCGCCCGCCTGCCGGTGCCGCGCAAGCAGCCGGTCATGTGGGGCGACCTGCTCGACCGCGTGCGCCGCCTCTCGCCGTTCGCGATCGAGGCGCCGCTCCCCGACGGCCCGGCCCACATCGATCCGGGGCTGGTCGAGCAGGTGCTCATCAACCTGGTCAAGAACGCGAGCGAGTCGGGCAGCGCGCCCGAGGCGATCGTCGTGTCGGTGCGCGCCGCGGCAGACGGCGGCTCGGTCCTGCGCGTCATGGACCGCGGCCCCGGCATGACCGACGACGAGCTTCGCCGCGCCCTGGTCCCGTTCTACACCTCCAAGCCCCAGGGGACCGGCCTCGGCCTCCCGCTGTCGAACGAGATCGTCGAGGCCCACGGCGGCCGCCTGCAGATCGAGAACCGCGACGGCGGCGGCCTGGTGGTCACGTGCAAGCTCCCCGCGGCGTGAGGCTGTGGGTGCGTGGTAGAGTTGGAGGATGCTGCCAGCCGAGCAGGTCGAGCCGCGTGGGGGCGAGGCCGAGCGCCGGTTCGTCCTCGAAGACGTGCCGTGGTGGGCGTACGTGGCCCTCCGCGACGCGCTCGAGGACAGCGGGACGCGCATGACCTACCTGGAGGGGAGACTCGAGCTCATGAGCCCGTCTGACACCCACGAGGAGGAGAAGAAGCTAGTGGCCCGCCTGCTCGAGGCGTGGGGAGACGAGCTCGGGGTCGACCTTCGCGGGTTCGGCAGCACCACGTTCCGCCGCGAGGCCGAGCGCCGCGGGCTGGAGCCGGACGAGTGCTACACCGTGGGCCCCCGGGCGAAGGACGCGGTGCCGCACATCGCGATCGAGATCGTCG
>DATFRY010000247.1:0-12510 GCA_035262925.1 Kofleriaceae bacterium
ACCTCGTCGGTCGACATCAGCGCGTTCGCCGGCCAGACGGTGCGCCTCGTGGTCGAGGCGGCGGACGCGTCGACCGCGAGCCTGGTCGAGGCGGCGATCGACGACGTCAGGATCGAGGCGGTCTTCTGATGACCACGCATCGGGGCAGGACGGCCCAGTCCGGCTTCACGCTCATCGAGCTCATGATCGTCGTGGCGATCATCGGCATCCTGGCCGCGGTCGCCGTCCCTGCCTTCATGAAGTACATCAAGAAGGCCAAGACCACCGAGGCCACCACGCAGGTCCAGAAGATCTACCTGGGCGCGCGGACCTACTGGATGGATCGCAACACGGCCGAGGGGCGGATCGTCGCCGACTCGCCCCAGTTCCCCACCTTCGACGGCACGGCTGGCAACTCGGGGGCCGGGCGGACGGCCGATCTCAACTGCTGCGCGATGGGCGGCACCAGCGAGAAGTGTGTGCCGAGCGCAACGCTCTGGGACATCGGCGGGTCCGGCGGGCTGGCGTGGAAGGCGCTCAAGTTCTCGATGGACGACCCGCACTACTACGCCTACCAGTACAACGTCACGAACTCGGCCGCGGCCGGCGGCCAGGGCTCCCAGTTCACGGCCATCGCGATCGGCGACCTCGACTGCGACACGCTGTTGTCGCGCTTCAGCATGTTCGGCATCATCGACAGCGTGTACGCCGACGGCCCGGCCGGCAGCGCCGCGATCAGCCGGGTCGACGAGCTCGAGTAGACGGCGCGCCGGGCCTCGCCGCCACCGGCGACCCGGCCGCCGACCCGGCCGCGACTACCGCGGCGCGCCGAGGCGGGCGCGCCGCGCCATCTCCCACGCGCGCAGCGGAGGGTGCGGCTCGCGCGGGCGGAACCGGAACCAGCTGGCCCGCAGCGACGGCGGCCGCACCTGCGCGCCGGTCCACCTCTCGATGAGACTTATCGCCGCGGTCTGCTGCTCGGCCGGCAGGTCGAAGATCTCGGAGTTGTGCGTGCCGCGCTGCACGGTGTAGCTCGTGTCCTCCTCGTTGGAGCCCAGGTCGTAGGCGCCCGCCGTCCACGGATCGAACTGGCCGTAGATGAAGAGGATCTTGCTGCTGTCGGCGGTGACCCAGGCGGCCGCCGCGTCCACCACCGACGGGTCGTAGGCGCCGGGCATCTCCGGCGGCTCCGCGCCCGCGTAGTCGGCGTCTCCGAACTGGAGCAGCCCCTCGAGGTGCTCGTCGGTGGTGGCGGGATAGCCCAGCTCCGCCTCCGACTGATAGACGTACGGGTCGAAGAAGGCGAGGCTGTCGTCGGACAGGCCGTCGGGGTGGTTGATCTCGGCCAGCCAGGCCCACGCCTGGTCGTCGGTCGCGTCGGCCCCCGGGATGGCGTCGCAGCCCGACACCCCCGTGTACTGGAAGAAGGTCCACTCGACCCCCTCGATCGCCGACTCGACCGCCGCCGGGATGCTCACGCGCGTGTACTGCGTGCTCGTGGCCTCGGCCTCGGCGGTGGCCTTCGCGACCAGCGCGTCGCGGCGATTCTGCAGGAAGTCGACCTGCGCGGCGCGCACCGCCGCCAGGCAGTCGGCCGGCAGCGTGTCGTCGAACCAGGCGTCGTAGCGCGCGTCGCCCGCGCCCTGGTTGTAGGGCGCCACGTACGCGATCGTGGCATCCACGTCGTCGGGATAGAAGTAGCGGTGATAGATCGAGGTCATCCCGCCCTTGCTGCCGCCGGTCGACACCCACGGGCCGTCGTAGATGGCGTGAAAGGACTGAGCGATGTCGTGGTGGTCGGCCGCGCCCTGCGTCACCCGCAGGAAATTCCAGTCGGTGGGATCGGGCCGCGAGGGCAGGAAGTAGCGGTGCTCGATGATGAGCTGGTTGGCCTGGAGCAGATCGGTCGGCTCCATCGCGTGCTCGCCGTAGTAGTTGCCGTACCCGGTGGTGGCGAGGACGAACGGCTCGTGCTCGCCGCGGTGGACGAGCGTCAAGTGCTGCGTGAAGTGCTGCCCCTCGGGGTCGTCGTGATCGACCGGCTGGTCGAAGGCGATCTCGAAGTACCGGTAGTCGTCGCCCAGGGTGGGCTGCTTCTCGTCGACCGTCATCACGCCCGGCAACGCGCGCAGGCGATCGGCGATGTCGCCGCCGCTCGCCGCGTCGGGCCCCGCGTCGGCCCCCCCGCCGCCGCCGTCGTCGTCGTCGCCTCCGCAGGCGATCGGGGCGGCAGCGGCCAGCAGCGCGACGACGAGCAGGCGAAGCGACATCATGGCCTCAAGCATGGGGTGCATCGCGCGAGCCGGTCAACTCGTCAGATCCGGCAAGCTCCCGCGACGTCGAGCCCTGGTCATGGCGCTGCGCGGCGAACCGCTCCGCGACCGCCACGGCCGTACCCGCGGTGCGGCGGCGCACACCATGCGGAGACGGCGCACAGGCAAGCGAGTAGGATGGCCGTCACCATGTTGCCAAACCGATCGTTCATCGCGCTGTCTCGCGTCGCCTTGTTTCGGGTCGCTCCGATTCTCGTGGCAGCCTGTGGCGGTTCGTCGGGGACGGCCGAGCCGCAGGTGCCAGCCCCTGCACCTGCCGCCGCCGAGGCTCCGGCCGCGGCCCGGCACACGCCGCGCTACGACGCGCGGACCTTCTACCAGACCGTCGTCATGGCCGACGCCTCGTTCTCGCAGGACGGGACGCGCATCCTCACCTCGTCCGACAAGACCGGCGTGTTCAACGTCTACAGCGTGCCGGTCGCCGGCGGCGAGCCGGAGGCGCTCACCCACTCGACCACCGACGGGACCTTCGCGGTCAGCTACTTCCCGGCCGACGATCGCTTCCTCTACTCGGTCGACAGCGGCGGCAACGAGCTCGACCACATCCACGTCATGGAGCCGGGCGGCAAGACCCAGGACCTGACCCCGGGCGACAAGCTCAAGGCGATGTTCATCGGCTGGAGCCACGACGAGAAGGCGTTCTACATCGCCACCAACGAGCGCGACGCGAAGGTGTTCGACCTCTACCGCTACGCGGCCGACGGCTACGAGCGCAAGCTGGTGTTCAAGAACGGCGCCCAGTGGTCGATCGGCGCGGTCAGCGGCGACCAGCGGTGGCTCGCCGTCGGCAAGTCCAACACCAACGCCGACAGCGATATCTACCTGGTCGATCTGCGCCGGCGCGGCAAGCCGGTCCTGGCCTCGAAGCACGAGGCGCCGGTCCTGTACCAGGTCTTCGGCTTCACCGCCGACTCGAAGAAGCTCTACTACGGCACCGACGGACACGGCGAGTTCACCCAGGCCTGGTCGCGCGACCTCGCCTCGCGCAAGGACGCGGTCGAGGTCGAGGCGAAGTGGGACGTGGCCGGCGTGTCCTTCTCGGAGAACGGCCGCTACCGGGTCGCGGTGACCAACGAGGACGCGCGCACCGTGCTGCGCATCGAGGACGCCGAGAAGAAGGCGGTGGTGACCCCGGTCGATCTCCCGCCCGGCGACATCACCGGCGCGGTCTTCGATCGCGCGGAGAAGCAGATGGCCTTCTTCCTGTCGAGCGACCGCACGCCGCGCGACCTCTACGTCATGGACCTGGCCACCGGCACGTCGCGCCGCCTGTCGAGCAACCTCAACAGGGCGGTCGACCCGGCCAACCTGGTCGACGGCGAGGTCATCCGCTACAAGGCCGGCGACGGGCTCGACATCCCGGCGCTGCTCTACCGGCCGAAGGACGCCGCGCCCGACCACAAGGTCCCGGCCCTGGTGTGGGTGCACGGCGGGCCCGGCGGCCAGAGCCGCCACGGCTACAACCCGCTGCTCCAGTTCGCGCTCAACCACGGCTACGGGGTGCTGGCGGTCAACAACCGCGGCTCGAGCGGCTACGGCAAGACGTTCTTCCACCTGGACGACAAGCATCACGGCGAGGTCGACCTCGACGACTGCGTGGCCGCCCGCCGCCACCTGGCCTCGCTCGACTGGGTGGACGGCAAGCGGGTGGCCATCATGGGCGGCAGCTACGGCGGCTACATGGTGGCCGCGGCCCTGGCGTTCCGGCCGGACGCGTTCGACGCGGGGGTCGATATCTTCGGCGTCACCAACTGGGTCCGCACCCTCGCCAGTATCCCGCCCTGGTGGGCCTCCTTCCGCGACTCCCTGTACGCCGAGCTGGGCGACCCCGGGAAGGAGAAGGAGCGCCTGACCGCGATCTCGCCGCTCTTCCACGCCGACAAGATCAAGAAGCCGCTCCTGGTGGTGCAGGGGGCCAACGACCCGCGCGTCCTCAAGGTCGAGTCGGACGAGATCGTGGCGGCCGTGAAGAAGAACAACGTGCCGGTCGAGTACCTGGTGTTCCCGGACGAGGGGCACGGGTTCCAGAAGAAGGACAACGAGATCGCCACGGCCGAGAAGGTGGTCGCCTTCCTCGACCGCTACCTTTCAGGGAGGTCCGTCCCCGCCCGGTGAATTTGCTACAATCGCCGCGTGCAGCCGGTCATCAAGTTCGATCGCCAGTACGACGTCGGCCTCATGAAGCGAGACATGGAGGTCGCGCTCGGGTGGGGGGTCGAACACATGAACCGCGGCGACTACCACGACGGCGGCTGGCGCGCGGTGCCGCTGCACGCGGTCGAGGGGCGCACCGACGCGCCGGCGCTGCGCTGGGCCGGCTGGGGCGCGACCTACTCGAAGACGCCGATCCTGAAGGCGTGCCCCTACCTCGAGTCGATCGTCGACGAGTTCGAGTGCCCCAAGGAGCGCGTGCGCCTCCTGCGGCTCGAGCCGGGCAAGAACATCAACACGCACACCGACCTCGGCGACGGCTGGGCCATGGGCAAGATCAGGCTGCACATCCCGATCATCACGCACGAGGAGGTCTACTTCTACGTGGACGACCAGCGCGTGATCATGCGGCCGGGCGAGCTCTGGTACTGCGACTTCACCCATCCGCACCGCGTGCACAACAAGAGCTCGATCGGGCGCGTGCACATGGTCCTCGACCTCCAGGTCAACGACTGGCTGCGCGAGTTCTTCCCGCCCGAGCCGCTGGGCGACAAGGTCAAGAACGCGGTGCAGCGGGCGCGCTACTTCAGCCGCTACTACGCGCGCCAGGCCGCCGCGCACCCCATGCTGGTGCCGGTCAAGAAGCAGCTCAAGCGGGCCGTCGCCGCCGGCCGCAAGATCACCGAGCGCGGCCATCCCGGCTGAGCGCGCCGGTGCGCGCGGCCGCGGCGGCCGGCTGCCGCGGCTGCGGCGCTACGTCCCGCGGTAGGTCGAGTAGCCGAACGGGCTGAGGAGGAGCGGCACGTGGTGGTGCTCGTCCGGCCGGCTCAGGCGGAAGACCACCTGCACGACCGGGTAGAAGCTCTCCACGCCGGCGGCGGCGAAGTAGGCCGCGGTGTCGAAGGTGAGGCGATAGACGCCCGCCGCCGGGCGCTGCCCGTCGGGCAGGAGGGTGCGCAGGCGGCCGTCGCGATCGGTGACGCCCTTGCCGACAAGCTGCCAGGCCCCCTCCTCCTCGAGCTCGAGGGTGATGGGGACCCCGACCGCCGCGCGGCCGACCGCGGTGTCGAGGACGTGCGTGGTGATGGCGCTCATCGCTCCGCTAGCCTCACTCGCCGGCCAGCCACTTGACCAGCCGGAGCCGCGTGATCTTGCGCTGCTCCTCGGCCGCGACGCGGATCTCCGCGTCGGGATCGCTGGCCATGCGGCGCTCGAGATCGGCCAGCATCTCGTCCGCGCTGCGGCCGGTCGCGCACACCAGGTAGACGTGGCCGAAGCGGGCCTCGTAGGCGCGGTTGCCCTCGGCCAGCGCGGTCAGCACGGCCGGGCTGGCGCGGCTCACCCCGGCCTGCTCGCGCTGCGACCAGGCGCCGGCCCCGGTCTCGCCGATGCGCGGGTGGGCGGCGAACGCGGCCAGCCAGTCCTCGCGCGCGAGCGCGCGCCACACCCGATCGCCCGCCGCCATGAGGCTGGCCAGGTCGGGATAGGGCGCGCCCTCGGCCACCTGCGCGGCCCAGCGCGGCGACGCGCACGCCCGAGCCAGCTCGCCGGCCAGATCGCCCGCCGACAGCGCGTTCTTGCCGGCCAGCGCGACCAGCAGGCGGTGGGCGCGCTCGCTGCGCCCCCACACGCGGAGGCGCGAGACCCCGCCGTCGGGGAAGATGTTGAGCCGCACGTGCGAGAGCGGACCCGACGCGGCCAGCTCGTCCTGGAAGAGGTGGCGCGTGTGCGGCAGGAGGCGCGTGCGGTGCGCGACCGGCGACCACGACGTGTCCTGGCGCAGGGCGTCGGCGCTCGCCCCCTCGGCCAGGCAGCCCTCGAGCGTGAAGGCGCCGGGCGCGTTGCCCTTGAAGTGGCTGGTGTCGAGCTCCACGCGCATCACCCGCCCGACCGCGCCCAGCTCGACGATGGCCCAGTCGTGGCCGGGGCCGCGCCGGCGGCGGGTCTCCCAGCCGTCGCTCATGTTGCGCGCCTGGCCCGGCATCAGCATGTTCTGCGCGTCGCCGAAGAACATGTCGCTGGTGCCGACCACGCGCCCGCCGCTGCCGACGGCGGCGAGGTCGACCAGCTCGCCGGTGAAGTCGACCAGGTCGCGGTCGGGGGTCACCTGGCCGAGCGCGCGCAGGCGGGCCACGCCGCCGTCGGGGTGGATGCGCAGGCGCAGGTGCGTGGCCGGGCGATCGAGCCCGACCGCGAACACGTTCCGGTGGTCGCCCTGCAGCGGGGAGCGGGCCACCATCTCGAACCAGCTGGCGCGCTCGAGCTCGGCGGCGTCGGGGTAGCCGCGCGCGTCGCACGCCTCGACCTGGCACGACTCCGGGTAGTTGCCGCGGAAGAAGCTGGTGTCGACGACCAGCGAGCGGACCACGCCGCGCAGCCCGAGGCGGATGATGCACCAGTCGTGGCCGGCCTCGCGGCGGCGGCGCGTCTCCCAGCCGTCCATCCACTTGCCGGTCGCGACGTACTCGTCGCGCTCGACCGGGGCGGAGGCGAGGACCAGGTTCTCGCGCGCGGCGAAGAACTCGTCGTTGGCCGCCATCACCGCGCCGCCGACGCGCTCGCTCGCGAGGTCGATGAGCTGGGAGAGCGCCATCCTTGCCGTGTCTCCTGTTGCGAATCCCGGGTCGGGCTCAGGTGCGGAATCAGGTGCGGAGGAGGAAGCGCCCCGGCGGCCGGGCGGCGTGCTGCCCGTCGCCGTAGGCGATCTGTCCGCCGACGATGGTGGTGTGCACGACGCCGAACAGAGTCTCGCCATCATACGGCGTGAGCGCGTGCCTGTGGTGGAGGCGGGCGCCGTCGACCTCGAAGCCGGCGTCCGGATCCCAGACCAGGAGATCGGCGTCGCGGCCGCGCTCGATCGCGCCCTTGCGCTGGCCGAGGCCGGCGTGGCGCGCGGGCGCGGCCGACATCCACTCGGCCAGCTGCGCGGCGGGGAGGCCGCGCCGGCGCATCTCGGTCCACGCCGACGGCAGGGCCAGCTGGAGCGAGGCGATGCCGCCCCACGCGGCCAGGAAGTCGCCGCCGATGTCGGGCGTGGGGCCGCGGAGCTTGAGCGCCGGCGTGCACGGCGAGTGGTCCGACACGATCATGTCGAGCACGCCGGCCTGCAGGCCCTGCCACAGCCGCTCGCGGTTCTCGGCCTCGCGGATGGGCGGGGCGCACTTGTACTCGGTGGCGCGGTCCGGCACGTCCTCGGCCGCGAAGTGGAGGTAGTGAGGGCAGGTCTCGGCGCCGATGGGCACGCCCTCCTGGCGGGCCGCGGCCAGGAGCTCCAGCGCGCCGGCCGACGAGCAGTGGACGACGTGCACGCGCGCGCGGCGCGAGCGGGCCAGCGCGATCATGAGCGCGATCGCCTGATCCTCGGCGCCGGGCGGGCGCGAGCGCAGGTAGGTGAGGTAGCGGTACGGGCTCTCGCCCAGGAGCGCGTCGGCCGCCCGCGCGATAGGGCCCTCGAGCTCGGCGTGACACGACAGCGCCACGCCGGCGGCGGCCAGGCGGTCGAGCGCGGGGGCCAGCTCCGCCTCGCCCACGTGGCCGAACTCGTCGACCCCGGAGGGCAGGAGGAAGCACTTGAAGCCGAGCACGCCGGCGCGGCAGAGCGGCTCGAGCTCGGCCAGGTTGCCCGGCACCACGCCGCCGTGAAAGCCGACGTCGACCCAGCACTGCCCGGCGGCCGCCGCCCGCTTGGCCTCGAGCGCGGCCACGCTGGTGGTCGGCGGGATCGAGTTGAGCGGCATGTCGACGATGGTCGTGACGCCGCCGGCCGCCGCGGCGCGCGTGGCGCTGGCGAAGCCCTCCCACTCGGTGCGCCCCGGCTCGTTCACGTGCACGTGGCTGTCGACCAGCCCGGGCGAGACCAGGAGGTCGCCGGCGTCGCGGAGCGGCGCGCCGGGCGGCAGCTCGTCCCAGCCCGACACGTCGGCGATGACGCCGGCCTCGATGTGGATCGCGGCCGGCCGCACCGCGCCGCCGGTCACGACACGGCGGCTGCGAACCACGAGGTCGGCGGACATGGCGCCCCTTTGTACCGCGAAGCGCGGAGGCCGGGGTGGAGACTCGCGCGGTTCGCGACTTCGCGGGTAGACTCCGTCCCCATGCCGCCCGCGCTGTTTCACCGCATCTTCGTCGCCAACCGCGGCGAGGTGGCCGCCCGCATCGCCCGCACCTGCGACGCGCTCGGCATCGAGCCGGTGTTCGGCGTGTCGGAGGCGGACCGGGCCGCGCCCTACGCGCGCGGGCGCGAGTCGGTCGTGCTGGGACCGGCGCGCGCCGCGCACTCCTACCTCGATCCGGTGCGCGTGGTGGAGGCCGCGGTCGCCGCGCGCTGCTCCGCCCTCCACCCGGGCTGGGGCTTTCTGGCCGAGAGCCCGGTCCTGGCCTCGCTGTGCCGCGCGCGCGGCGTCACCTTCATCGGCCCGCCGCCCGACGTCATGCTGCTCATGGGCAAGAAGAGCCCGGCCAAGCGGGCCATGGCCGCGGCCGGCCTGCCGCTCATCCCCGGCTCCGACGGTGTCGTGGCCGGGCTCGACGGCGCGCGCGCCGCCGCCGAGCGCGCCGGCTACCCGGTCCTGCTCAAGGCCGAGAGCGGGGGCGGCGGGCGCGGCATGCGCGTGGCGCGGGGCTCGGACGATCTGGCGGCCGCGTTCTCCGAGGCTGCCGCCGAGGCCGGCGCCGCGTTCGGCGACGACCGCCTCTACCTCGAGAAGCTGGTCGAGGGCGGCCGCCACATCGAGATCCAGGTCCTGGCCGACCGCTACGGCAACGCGGTGCACCTGGGAGAGCGCGACTGCACGGTGCAGCGAAACCACCAGAAGCTGCTCGAGGAGTCGCCGGCGCCCTTCCTCGACGCGGGCGAGCGCGAGCGCGCCCTGGCCGCCGCGGCGCACGCGGCCCAGCGCATCGGCTACGTCGGCGCCGGCACGATCGAGCTCCTGCTCGACGCCGGCGGTGTGCTGCGCTTCATGGAGATGAACACGCGCCTGCAGGTCGAGCACCCGGTGACCGAGATGCGCTGCGGGCTCGACCTGGTCGCCGAGCAGATCCGCGTCGCCGCCGGCCACCCGCTCGCGGTGCGTCAGAGCCAGGTCGCGCTCGCCGGCCACGCCATCGAGTGCCGCATCAACGCCGAGGACCCGGCCCAGGGCTTCCGCCCCGCTCCCGGGCGCATCGTCAGGTGGGAGGCGCCGCCCGCCGCGCCCGATCTGCGCGTGGACACGCACGTCGAGTCGGGCTACGAGGTCCCGCCGCACTACGACAGCCTGCTCTGCAAGGTCATCGCCCACGCTCCGGACCGCGCTGGGGCGATCGCCCGCATGATCGCGGCGCTCGAGCAGCTGGTGTGCGAGGGGGTGCCGACCACCGTGCCGATGCACCTGGCGATCCTCCGATCGGCGGCGCTGCGCGAGGGCCGGTACGACAACCGGACCATCCCCGGCTGGCCCTGACCTCGCGCGCGGTAACGCGCGCGAGCGGGCGCGGCGGGCGCGGGCGGGAGCGCGGCACTTCGCCGTAAGAAACATCAAGGGCCGGAGAAACCGTCATTCACCGGCGGGCGCGGGGGCTCCATACTCGCGTCCATGCGGTGCACTGTGCCGGGCGGCGCGCGGTCCCTCCTTCGAGCGGTGATGGTCCCGGCCGTGGCGATCGCCGCGGCCGCGTGCGTGGAGCTGACGGCGCCCGCCGTGGCGGACGCGCAGCCCTACAAGGACCCGAGCCTGCCGGTGGCGACGCGGGTGGACGACCTGTTGAGCCGGATGAGCCTCGACGAGAAGATCGGCCAGATGACGCAGGCGGAGCGCAGCGCGGTGTCGAACGCGCAGATCACGCAGTTCCGGCTCGGCTCGCTCCTGTCGGGAGGCGGCTCGGCGCCGTCACCCAACACCGCCACGCGCTGGGCCGACATGTACGACGGGTTCCAGAACGCCGCGCTGGCCACGCCGCTGGGCATCCCGCTCATCTACGGCGTGGACGCGGTGCACGGCCACAACAACGTCGTCGGGGCGACGATCTTCCCGCACAACATCGGCCTGGGCGCCACCCGCGACCCGGCGCTGGTCCAGAACATCGGGCGCGCCACCGCGGAGGAGGTGTCGGGCACCGGCATCGACTGGGACTTCGCGCCGTGCCTGTGCGTGGCGCGCAACGACCGCTGGGGCCGCACCTACGAGTCGTTCGGCGAGACGCCGGACCTGGTCGCGTCGATGACGACGATCGTCACGGGGCTGCAGGGATCATCGCTGGGCGCGCCCGGCTCGGTGCTCGCGACGGCGAAGCACTACATCGGCGACGGCGGCACCACCGGCGGCGTCGACCAGGGCAACACGCAGCTCGGCGAGAGCGAGCTGCGCGCCATCCACCTCCCCCCGTTCCAGGCGGCGGTCCAGCGCGGGGTCGGGGCCGTCATGATCTCGTACAGCTCGTGGAACGGGGTGAAGATGCACGGCCAGCAGTACCTCATCACGACCGTGCTCAAGGGCGAGCTCGGGTTCTCCGGGTTCGTGGTCTCCGACTGGAACGGCATCGATCAGATCGACGGACAGCCCGGCTTCACCGCGACCGAGGTGCGGACTGCCATCAACGCGGGCATCGACATGGTCATGGTGCCGGACGCGTGGCAGAGCTTCATCTCGATGCTGCGCTCGGAGGTGCAGGCCGGCCGCGTCTCGATGGCGCGCATCGACGACGCGGTCCGGCGCATCCTGACCCGGAAGTTCCAGCTCGGCCTGTTCGAGCGGCCGCGCACCGACCGCAGCTTCACGCCCACCGTCGGCAATTCGGCGCACCGGTCGCTCGCCCGCCAGGCGGTGCGCGAGTCGCTCGTCCTCCTGAAGAACGCCGGCAACATCCTCCCGCTGGCCACCGCCGGCAACCGCATCTTCGTGGCCGGGAAGAACGCCGACAACATCGGCCGCCAGAGCGGCGGCTGGACCATCTCGTGGCAGGGCGGCAGCGGCGCCACCACTCCCGGCACCTCGATCCTGCAGGGCATCCGCAACACGGTCGCGCCGTCGACGACCGTCACGTACAACCAGAACGGCGACGGCATCGACGGCTCGTACAGCGTCGCCATCGCCGTGGTCGGCGAGACGCCCTACGCCGAGGGCGCGGGTGACAGGCCGGGCTCGATGAGCCTCGACGCCACCGACGCGAGCACGCTCGACCGTCTGCGCAGCGCGGGCGTGCCGGTCGTCGTCGTGCTGGTCTCCGGCCGCCCCATGGACATCGCGTCGCGCCTGGCCGACTGGCGCGCCCTGGTCGCCGCCTGGCTGCCGGGCACCGAGGGCCAGGGCGTCGCCGACATCCTCTTCGGCGTGGCGCAACCGACCGGCAAGCTCCCCATGACCTGGATGAGCAGCGCCAGCCAGCAGCCGATCAACTCCGGCGACGGCCAGACCCCACTCTTCCCCTTCGGCTTCGGCCTCGCCTACGGCCAGCAGCCCACCCGCGACCCCTACGCCGTGACCCAGGCCGAGACCTTCGGCTCCCAGTCCGGCGTCCAGCTCGAAGCCACCACCGACAGCGGCGGCGGCCAGAACGTCGGCTGGATCGCCCCCGGCGACTGGCTCGCCTTCCCCGGCATGAACTTCGGCACCACCACCCCTCACTCCGTGACCCTCCGCCGAGCCTCCGGCTCGGCATCCACCGGCACCATCCAGCTCCGCCTCGACAGCACCACCGGCCCCATCCTCGCCACCTTCTCGATCAGCAACACCGGCGGCTGGCAATCCTGGGGCAGCGTCACCGCGAACCTCACCGGCTCCGCCACCGGCGTCCACACCCTCTTCATCACCTTCACCGGCCCCGGCGGCGACTTCGTCAACCTCAACTGGTTCCAGTTCGGGCGCTGATCATCCAGGTGGGCCGGCGGGGCCAGCATGGCCGGCCGCCGCGCGGCTGCGGCGCGCGCCGTAGGCGAAGTAGAGGACGACGCCGATCGCCATCCAGAGCACGAGCCGCGCCCATGTCGAGCCCGGAAGGCTCGCCATGAGGGCGAGCGAGACGATCACCGAGGCGATCGGCACGGCGGGCACCCAGGGCGTGCGGAACG
>DATFRY010000248.1:0-3813 GCA_035262925.1 Kofleriaceae bacterium
GGGCGGGCCGCGCTCGACGCGATCGAGCGCGTGTGCCGCACGGGCACGCCGGCCGCGCTCGAGTGCGCGCAGCTGGTGGCCGGCCAGGCGCGCGCGCTCGAGGTCCGGATCGCGCCGGCCAGCAGCGGCGGCGCGGTCGTCGTGGTGCGCGACGCCACCGAGCGCCGGCTGACCGAGAAGCAGCTGCAGGAGAGCGAGCTCCGCTTCCGCACCATGGCCGACGGCGCGCCGGTGCTCCTGTGGATGGCCGGCACCGACGGGCTGTGCGACTTCTTCAACAAGGGCTGGCTCGAGTTCCGCGGCCGCACCCAGGCCGAGGAGCAGGGGACCGGCTGGGCCGCCGGCGTGCACCCGGAGGACTTCCAGCGGTGCATCCACGTGTATCTCGAGTCGTTCGTCGACCGGCGGGCGTTCCGCATGGAGTACCGCCTGCGCCGGTTCGACGGCGAGTACCGGTGGATCCTCGACGAGGGGGCGCCGCGCTACGCGCCCGATGGCTCGTTCGCCGGCTTCATCGGCTCGTGCATCGACATCACGGAGCTGCGCGAGCTGCAGACCCGGCTCGATCTGCTGGTGCGCGAGCGGACCGGCGAGCTGGCGTCCACCGTGCAGGAGCTGGAGGCGTTCTGCTACTCGGTGTCGCACGACCTGCGCGCGCCGCTGCGCGCCATCGACGGCTTCTGCCACGCGCTGCTCGACGACTACGGCGTCCTCCTCGACGAGCGCGGCCACGACTACCTTCGCCGCTCGCGCGCCGCCGCCTCGCGCATGGGCGAGCTCATCGACGGGCTGCTCAAGCTCTCGCGCATCGGTCGCGCCGCGCTGCGCCAGGTCGACGTCGATCTCTCCGGCCTGGCCCGACAGGTGGCGGCCGATCTCGAGAAGGCCTACCCGCAGCGCCGGGTGCGCTTCGACATCCAGGACGGGCTGGTCGCGCGCGGCGACCCGCTCCTGCGCACCGTGCTGGAGAACCTGCTCGACAACGCGGTCAAGTTCACCACGCGCAGCGACGAGCCGGTCGTCGAGTTCGGCGCCAACCGGGTGGGCGGGCAGCTGGTCTACTTCGTCCGCGACAACGGCGTCGGCTTCAACATGGACTACAGCAAGCGGTTGTTCGGCGCGTTCCAGCGCCTGCACTCGCCGAGCGACTTCCCCGGCACCGGCGTCGGGCTGGCCAGCGTGCAGCGCGTCATCCACCGCCACGGGGGGCGCGTGTGGGCGGAGGCGGCCGAGGGGCGCGGCGCCACGTTCTTCTGGACCCTGCCGGAGCCGTCGGCGTCGTGATGTTCCCCGCTCCATCGGGCGGCGACGTGGGCCGCTCCGCGTCGACGGCGGTCGCGTGCGCCCTGTGGCTGGGCTGCATGGGGCCGACGCGGGTGTCGATGTTGCCGCCGCTCGGCGGATCGTCGCCGCGGACCGACCCCGGGCCGTCCGCGCGGCGGGCGGCGAAGAGGCGCGCCGCCTGTCCACCGTTTCTGTGCGGGCCGGTCAGCCGTCCGCGGTGACGGTGACCGAGGCGGCGGCGCGGGGTGCTGGTCTGATCGGTCGCCGGCGCTCTGGTCCTGTGCGCGCGCGTCGCCGGGTGGTACGTGAGGTCGATCATGTCGAGCCAGAGCGAACCGACCGATTCGATCTTCGAGCTCCGCCGGTACACGACGCACCCGGGCCGGCGCGATGACCTCATCGCGCTGTTCGAGGACCAGCTCATCGAGGGCCAGGAGGAGGGCGGCATGCGCCTCATCGGCCAGTTTCGCGACGCCGGCGATCCGGAGCAGTTCGTGTGGATGCGCGACTTCGCCGACATGGAGTCGCGGCGGGCCGCGCTCCAGTCGTTCTACGGCGGTCCCATCTGGGCGCGTCACCGCGACGCGGCGAACGCGACCATGATCGACTCGTCGAACGTGCTGCTGCTGCGGCCGGCGCGCCCCGGCTCCGGGCTGCGAGTCGATCCGGCGCGGAGGCCGGCGCGCGCCGCGGCCGAGGTCGACGGCGGTGTCGTGCTGGCCGCGATCCGCTGGCTCGAGGCCCCCGCCGGCGCGGCCGACGTGGAACGGCTCGAGGCCGATGTGATGGGACCGATCGGCGCCGCCGGGGCGGTGCACCTGGCGTCCTATGTCACCGAGTCGAGCGCGAACACATTTCCGCGCCTCCCGGTGCGAGAGGGCGAGCACGTCTCGCTCGTCCTGGCCTCCGCGGCGGCGCCGGCGGCGCAGGCGGTGCATCGCGCGGTCCTGGAGCTGAGGGCGTCGCCGCCAGCGGGATCGATCGAGGTGCTGGAGCTCCACCCCGCGCGGCGGTCGCTTCTCCGCCACCCCGCGCCGCCGCTCGCTCGGTAGCTGGCGAAAGGGAGGTGGCCCGGCGGCACGGGGGCCGCCGGGCCAGAGGTTTGCGCACGAGCCGGTCCCTCGCAAGGCCGGCACGAGGACCTCCTGGATCCAGAGAGGCGGCGCGCGCGCGATCGGGTCATCGGCGGACATCTTTTTCGCGCCTCGCCCGCCGAGTCGGTCGGGATGCCGGTCCCGCAACCACCTGGCACTTGCATCGAAACAGCGGGCGAATCGCATCGACACATTGCATAGAGTGGAGAAATGGATGGCAGGACCACCCGGGCGCTCGCGCTGGCCTTGGCGGTCAGCGCGGCTGCCCGGGTGGCGCAGGCGGAGCCGGCCCGCATGGTCGCCGTCGTCCTGGTGGCCGACGACGGCGAGGCCGAGCTGGCGGAGCGCGTCGAGGGCCAGACCTCGGACCTCGAGCTCGCGCTGGTGATCGAGCGCCGCGCCGCCGGCGCGGTCGGCTCCGGGCCGGAGCTGTCCGAGGCCGCGGGCATCGCCAGCCGCCATCGCGCGCGCGTCGTGGTGTGGTTTGCGCGCGACGCCAGCTCGTGGCTGGTCCACGTCGCCGAGCCGGCGGAGGACCGCGAGTTCGTGCGGAGAGTGGCGGCGCGGGGCGATCTGGCCAGCTCGGCCACCGCCGAGGGCGTGGCCCTGGTGGTGCGCGGCTCGCTGCGCGCGCTGGCCGCCGGCGGGACCATCGGCGTGGCCGGGCCGTCCCCGCGCGACCAGCGCCGCGCCTTCGCCGCCCTCGGCTGGCGCGGCGTGACCGAGGGCGGCCCTGCCATCCACCACGGCGTCGCGGCTCGCGCCGGCTACGGCTTCGGGCGCTGGCACACCGACCTGGCGACGACCTTCTACCCGAGGGTGGCGCTCAGCAGCGAGAACACGACGATCGACCTCGAGCGCTGGTCGTTCGCCGCCGGGTTCGGGGTCGAGCTCGGCGCCGCGCCGGCGGCCGACGACGTGGGCTGGCGCGCGGGTTTCGCGATCGACGCCGGCGCCACGCGGTTCTCGCGGGTCACCACCAGCGCGGGCGAGCTGCTCAGCCCGACCCCGCCGGAGACGACCTGGTCACCGACGGCCGCGGCGCGGGCCCGCGTGGCGCGCCGCGTGAGCGGACGGCTCTGGCTCGAGCTGGCGGCAGGCGTCGAGTTCCTCTTGCGCGCGCCCGAGTTCGGCGTGTCGAATGGCGGTACATTCGTGATCCACACTCGACTGCGCCCGGTCGAGCCATTCGGGGTGCTTGGGCTGGTCATCGATTTCGGCTGATATGCATACCTCGCGAAAAAGCGACGGACGTTACCGCTCTGACCCAGTCAGGACCCTTGCTCCCTCTGTGCACGATAGATGCAAGGCGTCCATCCCGATGAGGCGGCTGCGGTGAGCGCGGTCGACGCCAGCGTCGCGGCGGCCATCGCCGGCGACAGGCGGGCGCTCGAGACCGTGGTGGCGCGCCTCCTGCCGCGCCTGCGCAACCTGG
>DATFRY010000249.1:0-24165 GCA_035262925.1 Kofleriaceae bacterium
GAACGAGGTCGTCACGCCGAGGACGTCCGAGGGCGAGGTGTCGCCGCCGCCGCCGGCCGCGAAGCGATAGCCGACGTCGACGCCGAAGCGGAGGAAGCTGGTCACGTTCACGTACCAGGTCACGCTCGGCTCGATCAGCATCAGCACGTCCTTCTTCTTGTCGTCGGGGGTCTCCATGTCCGCGCGCTCGACCTCGACGATGCCGGTGGCGACTCCCGCGCCCAGGCAGTAGGCGTGGCGCTCGCAGAAGAAGCTGTAGCGGGCCACGGCCGCGACCGAGTTGAACGTCACGCTGGTCGGTCCGTCGGTCAACGCGCCGCTCAACCCGGCGCTGGTCGACAGGCCGAGCGCCAGCCGCCGGCCGAGAAGCAGCGCGGCGAGCTCCAGGCGCGAGACCATGAGCCCGCCGTCCTGCCCGATCCGGGTCTGGCCGAAGCCGAAGCCGAGATAGGCCGGGAACCGGTGCGGGCGGCGGAACATCGGCTCGCCGACCAGCGTGTTGGCCGGCGCCCGCTCCCCGC
The DNA here is from genome assembly GCA_035262925.1 of Kofleriaceae bacterium. Classification (GTDB taxonomy): domain Bacteria; phylum Myxococcota_A; class Polyangia; order Haliangiales; family Haliangiaceae; genus DATFRY01. The sequence continues at coordinate 522 of DATFRY010000249.1, forward strand.
CGCGCGCGGTGGCGGGATCGACCTCGGCGATGGCGAGCTGGCGGTTGGACAGGTGGGTGACCAGCCCGTCGCGCAGGGTCACCGTCGCCTCGTAGCCTCGCCGGTCGCGCTCGAGGTAGACGTCGTACGCGCCGGCGGGCAGCCCGAGCGTGACCGGCTCGACCGGCTGCTTGCGCAGCTCGACCAGCAGGCGACCGGCGCGGTCGCGCACGTACACGCGGCCGGCCACCCTCTCGTCGAGGACGAGGCTGGCGCTCGACGAGCGGAGATCGGTCAGCACCAGGTCGCCGATGCCGGCCAGCTCCATGTCGTAGGCCGGATGCTGGGCGCCGGCCGAGGTCCGCGCGGTGTGCTGCAGCGTCTCGTGGTAGGCGAACTGGTAGGCCTCGGCCAGCGTGACCAGCCCGTCGTGCGTGATGTCGGCCGCGCCGCGCAGGCCCGACACCAGGTAGTGGGTGAAGAAGGCGGCGCCGATCCGGTCCGACTCCTGGGCCGCCTCGTCGGCCGAGCTGGCGGTGAGGAAGGCGTGGCCGCGCGCGTCGGTCGACACGTCGCGCAGGAACGGCGGCCGCCGGGTCCCGCCGCGCAGGCGGATGAGCGCACCGGAGGCGCACGAGTCGAGGATGGCGATGCGGACGTCGGCGTCGGTGGCGTCGATCCACTGGCGCAGCTCGCGGTAGCTCACGCGCTCGCCGGCGAGCAGCAGGCCCTCCTCGTCGGAGTGGCCCGAGTAGTAGATGAAGAGCTCGCGCCGGCCCGGCCCGCCGGCCTGGCGCATGGCGGCGCGCACCCGCTCGAAGGAGGCGAAGAACGACCCGCGGCGGGCGCCGGTCAGGACGACCATGTCCTCCTGCCGGAGGCCGCCGAGGTGCTCCAGCACGTCGGCCATCGCCCGCGCGTCCGAGTCGGCGAAGCGGAGCGGGAGGCGCCCCTGCCCTCCGTCGTTGGACGAGGCGATCAGGGCGAAGCGGCGCAGGCTGTCGTGGTCGCCGCGCTCGCCAGGCCCGGCGAGCGCGTCGGAGCCGGCGCCGGCCGCGCCGGCCAGGACCGCGGACCACACCATCAGGCGAAGGACCCTCTTCATTCAGTCGATCTCCATCCGGGCCATCTCCATCCGGGCGATCTCCATCCGGGCGATCTCCAGCGGGACATTCTCCGGCTCGGCCCCTCCACAACACCGCCGCCGTACCGTGTTGTTACCCGCATCGGGCCGGGCGCGGCGGCAGAAGCTGGCAGAGGTCACCCGACCAGGACCACGGTCAGGCTGCGCGCCCCGTGCGCGCCGATGACCAGCGCCTGCTCGATGTCGGCGGTCTTGGAGGGGCCCGCGATGAAGGTGCCGTAGCGGGGCGGGCCGGCCGCCAGCCGCGCGCAGGCCTCGTGCATGTCGTCGACCACCGCCACCGCGTCGACCACCAGGACCAGGTGCTCGGTGATGACGAACACGGCCCGGTGCGCGAGCGCGGCGCCGTCGACCCAGACCGCGCCGTTCTCGGCCACGGCGAACTCGCCGGGCAGGATCGCCAGCTGCAGATCGGCCAGCTGGCGCGGATCGGTGACGGCAGCGAGATCGATGTCGCTCCGCCCCACCCCCTCCACCAGCGAGACCATCTGCCGGGCCTCCCGGTAGACCGGGAGCTCGGCCAGCGCCCGCGCGGCCGCCGCCCGATCGGCGGCGCGCAGGTACACGCCGGCCACCGCGGCCAGGGCGGCGGCGAACTGCTGCGCGCGATCGGCGAACTGGACCCCGAGCCCGGTCAGGTCGGGCAGCGGCGCCGCGGGCACGGCGGCGCGGCGCAGCGCGGCCAGGATGTCGTCACGCGCGCTCGCGGCCACGGCCCCTCCGGTAGAGCGCGCGGAACGAATCGCGCGGCATGGGCGGCAGCTCGCGCTGCCGGCCCCAGGCGTTCCAGCGGCCGTAGACCAGCCGGCGCGGCAGGTGCGGCGCGATGCGGCGGAGGAGCCAGCCGGCCGCCCGGTAGACCAGCGTGGAGCGCAGCACCCGGCCGAGCAGCCGCATGCCGATCCGCTTGCCGAGAGGCAAGAGCCCGCGCCGCGCGATCTCCTCCCGCCAGGCCAGGATCTCGTGGTGGAGGTCGATGCCGACCGGGCACACGTCGCTGCACGACCCGCACAGGCTCGAGGCCATCGGCAGCGAGCGGTGGGCCGACGGGTCGCGCCCCGAGGCCAGCACGATGCCGATCGGCCCCGGCACGATCCAGCTGTAGCTGTAGCCGCCGCTCCGCCGGTAGACCGGGCAGGTGTTCATGCAGGCGCCGCAGCGGATGCACGCCAGCGAGCGGCGGAAGGTGTCGCTGGCCAGCTGGGCGGAGCGGCCGTTGTCGACCACCACGATGTGGAGCTCGCCGCCGGGGCGCGGCCCGTGGAAGTGCGTGGTGTACACCGTCACCGGCTGGCCGGTGGCCGAGCGGGCGAGCAGGCGCAGGAACACGGCCAGGTCCCGGCGCCGCGGCACCAGCTTCTCCACCCCCATGCAGGCGATGTGGATGGGCGGCAGGGTCGTGCCCATGTCGGCGTTGCCCTCGTTGGTGCAGACCACGACCCCGCCGGTCTCGGCGATGGCGAAGTTGACGCCGGTCAGCCCGGCCTCCGCGTCGAGGAAGCGGCGGCGCAGGTGCCCGCGCGCCGCCTCGGTCAGGTAGGTCGGATCGCTCGCCCCCTCGTCGGTGCCGAGCTCGCGGTGAAACAGCTCGCCGATCTCCTCCTTCTTGAGGTGGATGGCGGGCATGACGATGTGACTGGGCGGCTCGTGGCGGAGCTGCACGATGCGCTCGCCGAGATCGGTGTCGGTCACCTGGATGCCGCGCGCCTCGAGGTGCGGGTTGAGGTGGCACTCCTCGGTGAGCATCGACTTCGACTTGACCAGCCGGGTCACGCCGCGCCCGGACAGGATGCGGTGGACGATGTCGTTGTGCTCGGCGGCGTCGCGCGCGAACCACACCTGGGCCCCGAGCGCGCGCGCGTTCCGCTCGAACTCCTCGAGCAGGTCGGCCAGGCGCGACAGGGTGTGCTGCTTGATGCGACTGGCCGCCTCGCGCAGCCGCTCCCAGTCGGGCACCGGGGCCGAGGCCTGGTCTCGCCGCTGCCGCAGCCACCACAGCGCCTGGTCGTGCCAGTGCGCCCTGGCGTCGTCGGCGACGAAGCGAGCGGCCGCGTCGGCGTGGCCCTTCATGTCACCTCCCTCGCGGCCGCCTCGCTCCCGGCCGCCTCGCTCTCGGCCAGCACCTCGGCCACGTGCATGACCCGGATCGACTTGCCGGCGCGGCGGAGGAGGCCGTCCAGGTGCATCAGGCAGGACATGTCGGTCCCGCTGATGATCTCGGCCCCGCCCCGCTCGTGGTCGGCGATGCGGTCCTTGCCCATCATGCAGCTCACCGCCTCCTCGCTGACCGCGAAGGTGCCGCCGAAGCCGCAGCACTCGTCGGCCCGGGCCAGCTCGACCAGCTCGATGCCGCCGATGTGCTCGAGCAGGCCCCGCACCTTGCTGAACGGCGCCACCCGCCGCTCGCTGCCGCTGCCCAGGCGGAGCTCGCGCAGCCCGTGGCAGCTCTCGTGCAGGCCGAGCCGGTGGGGGAAGCGGCCCTCGATGCGGGTCACGCCGAGGACGTCGACCAGGAACTCGCACAGCTCGAACGTGGCCCTGCGGAGCCGGTCGAGCCCCGCCCTGCCCGGCAGCAGCGCGGCATAGTGGTTGCGCACCATCGACACGCAGCTGCCCGACGGCGACACCACGTACTCGTGGTCGCCGAACAGGCGCAGGAACTTCTCGGCCAGCGGCCGCGCCTGGTCGGTGCAGCCGCTGTTGGCCAGGGGCTGGCCGCAGCAGGTCTGCGCGTCGGGATAGTCGACGCGCGCGCCGTGCCGCTCGAGCACGCGCACGGTGGCCATGCCCACCTGCGGATAGAGCTGGTCGATGTAGCAGGGGATGAAGAGACCCACGGTCGGCATGAGTCCTCGCCAGAGAGATATAGCGCGCCGGGCCCGCCGCGGTGCACCATCTCGAGCGGGATGATCCGCAAGGCGTTCGTCATGAAGGTGAGACCCGACGCGCACGCCGAGTACAGGCGCCGCCACGACGCCATCTGGCCGCAGCTCGCCGCCACCCTCCGCGCCCACGGCGTTCTGTCCTACTCCATCTTCCTCGACCCCGCGCGCAGCCTCCTGTTCGCCTGCGCCGAGGTGGAGTCGATCGAGCGCTGGAACGCGGTCGCGCGGACCGAGGTGTGCCGGCGGTGGTGGGCCTTCATGCGGGACATCATGGAGACCAACCCGGACGACAGCCCGGTGGCCGACGACCTGACCGAGGTGTTCCGCCTCCCGGCCTGAGCGCGCCGCTGCGCACGCCGTGCGCGGCCGCGAACGCGGCACACCGCGCATGCCGCGGTGCGGCGCGCCGGCTGCGATCCGTTGCCACTGCAGCGTCCTTTGTCCTACGCTTTCCCCGGGGTGGTGGCGGATTGCTGAAGCTTCAGGCACGCGATTTCTTCCGCGGCGAGTCGCAGCTCGTCGTGGTGGAGCCGCGAACCCCGCAGCCCCTGTTCCCCCTCCACGAGCATGACTTTCACGAGATCGTGATCGTCGCGTCGGGGAGCGGCTGGCACGTGCTCAACGACGAGCCGCACCTCCTGTCCTGCGGCGAGGTGTTCCACCTCCAGACCCAGGACCGCCACGCCTTCGACGAGGTCCACGACCTCTATCTGACCAACGTGCTCTACCGGCCGAGCAGCCGGTGGCTGCACCCGGATCGCCTGCGCCCCTATCTGCCGCCCGCCGGCGACCAGGCCGGCGAGCGGCGCTACTGGCAGATCTCCGAGGACGTGGTGGCCCGGCTCAAGCCGCTGCTCGCCGCGCTGGCCCGCGAGTGCCGCGAGCCCGACGGCGCCTCCGACCTCATGGCCGAGTCGCTGTTCGCCCAGCTGCTCGTCACGCTGTGGCGCGATCGCTTCGCCACCGACGGCGAGCACCTGTCGCCCTCGGGGCGCATCGCCCACGTCCTCCGCTACCTCCGCCACAACTGCACCCAGGCGATCGATCTCGACGAGATCGCCCACCGCTTCGGCTACTCGCCGCGCAACCTCCGCCGCGTGTTCCGCGAGGCCACCGCCACCACGCCGCACGGCTACCTGGTCAAGCTGCGCGTCGGCCACGCCATGCGCGCGCTGCGCGCGACCGACGACAGCGTCACCGACATCGCGCTCGCCTCCGGCTTCAACGACAGCAACCACTTCTCGCACGCGTTCCACAAGCTCATCGGCATGACGCCGAAGGGCTACCGCCAGCGGGTTCGCCGGCCCGGGCGCCGCGACGCGTCATCCTGATCATCATGATCGCCGCCGCGCGCGCCCGCCCGCGCTTCCCGGCCACTCTGGCCGCTCTCCTGTCCGGATCGCGAAGGCTGCGGCGCCCGGGGCGGCGCACGATCGGCACAGCGCATGACCAGCATCAGCTGCGTGGCCGTCGACCTGGGGGCGAGCAGTGGCCGCGTCGTGCTCGTCGAGCTGGTCCGCGAGCGGCTGTCCCTGCGCGAGGCCCGCCGCTTCGAGACCCCCCGGCAGCGCGACGCGGACAGCGGCTACGAGTGCTGGGACCTGGCCGCCATCGAGTCGGAGGTGCGCGCCGGGATCGCCACCGCGGCGGCGATGGCGCCGGCGCCGGTCGCCAGCGTGGGCGTGGACGGCTGGGCCGTGGACCACGTGCTGCTCGACGGCGAGGGTCATCCGGTGGCGCCCGCGGTGTGCTATCGCGACGGGCGCACGCGCGGCGTCATGGAGGAGGTCTTCACCCGCATCCCGGCCCGCGAGATCTACCGGCGCACCGGCATCCAGTTCCAGCCGTTCAACACGCTCTACCAGCTGGCGGCCACCGCGCGGCAGCAGCCGTCCTGGCTGGCGCGCGCGCGCCGCCTGCTCATGCTGCCCGACTATCTCCACTTCCGCCTCGGCGGCGAGATGGCCAGCGAGTACACCAACGCGACCACCACCCAGCTCTGGGGCCTCGCGACCGGCGACTGGGACGACGAGCTCCTCGCCGCGGCCGGCATCTCGCGCGATCTCATGGCCCGCCCGATCGAGCCCGGCACCATCATCGGCGAGACCGCTCCGCCGGGCGGCGGGCCGGGCCTCTGCATCGCGGCGCCCGCCACCCACGACACCGCGTCCGCGGTGGCGGCGATCCCGCTGGCCGGCGCCGACGAGGCCTTCATCAGCTCCGGCACCTGGTCGCTCATGGGAGTGGAGAGCGAGCGGCCGCTGGTCGACGACGCGGCTCGCCAGGCCAACTTCACCAGCGAGGGCGGCGTGGGCCGGCGCTTCCGCGTGCTCAAGAACATCGCCGGCCTGTGGCTGCTCCAGCGCATCGGCGAGGAGCGCGGCCACCGCGACGCGGCGGCGCTGGTCTCGGCCGCCCTCGGCGCCCCGCCCTGGCGCTCGGTCATCGATCCGGACGATCCGCGCTTCCTCAACCCGGACTCGATGGTGGGCGCCATGGTCGGCTTCTGCCGCGAGACCGGCCAGCCCGCGCCGGCCGACGACGGAGAGCTGGCCCGCTGCGCGCTGGAGAGCCTGGCCCTGTCCTACCGGCGGGTGAAGGGCGAGCTCGAGGCGGCGCTCGGCCACCCGCTGGTGCGCATCCACATCGGCGGCGGCGGCGGCCGCAACGAGCTGCTCGACCAGCTCGCCGCCGACGCCTGCCAGGTGCCGGTCATCGTCGGCCCGGCGGAGGTCTCGGTTCTCGGCAACGCCTGCGTCCAGCTCATCGCGCTCGGCGAGCTCTCGTCCCTGCGCGACGCGCGGGCGCTCATCCGCCGATCGTTCGCGCCGCAGCTGGTCGAGCCGCGCGCCCAGGTGCCCGAGGCGGCCTGGCGCCGGTTCCAGGCCCTGCCGCGCCCGCCATCCCGGGGGAGCCCATCGTCATGAGCGATCACGCATCCATCGAACGCACCTATTCGCTGGCCCGCGACGCCTTCGCCGCCGCCGGAGTCGACACCGACGGCGCTCTGGCGCGCCTCGACCAGGTCCCCATCTCGCTCCACTGCTGGCAGGGGGACGACGTGCGCGGGTTCGAGAACCCCGAGGGCGGCCTGACCGGCGGCATCCAGACCAGCGGCAACTACCCGGGCCGGGCCCGGAGCGGCGACGAGCTGCGCGCCGACGCCGACCTGGCCATGGCGCTCATTCCGGGGCCGAAGCGCTTCAACCTGCACGCCATCTACCTCGAGTCCGACCGGCCGGTCGAGCGCAACGAGATCCGGCCCGAGCACTTCGGGCGCTGGGTCGACTGGGCCCGGGAGCGCCGCATCGGCCTCGACTTCAACCCGAGCTGCTTCTCTCACCCGCTGAGCGAGAGCAACCAGACCCTGAGCCACCCCGATCCCGGCATCCGCCGCTTCTGGATCGAGCACTGCCAGGCCTGTCGGCAGGTGAGCGCCCACTTCGGCCGGTCGCTGGCCGATCCGTCGGTGATGAACATCTGGGTCCCGGACGGGTCGAAGGACCTGCCAGTCGACCGCTTCGGCCCGCGCCGCCGGCTGCTCGAGGCGCTCGACGAGGTGATCGCCGCGCCCATCCCGCACGAGCACCACCGCGACGCGGTCGAGGGCAAGCTGTTCGGCATCGGCGCCGAGGCCTACACGGTCGGCTCGCACGAGTTCTACCTGGCCTACGCGCTCAGCCGGAAGATCATGCTGTGCCTCGACGCCGGCCACTTTCACCCGACCGAGATCATCTCCGACAAGCTGTCCGCGATCCTCGCGTTCGTCGACCGCGTCCTGCTCCACGTGACCCGCGCGGTGCGCTGGGACAGCGACCACGTGGTGCTGCTCGACGACGAGACCCAGGCCATCGCCAGCGAGGTGGTGCGCGGCGGCGTCGAGGGTCGCGTCAGCATCGGCCTCGACTTCTTCGACGCCAGCATCAACCGCGTGGCCGCCTGGGTCATCGGCACGCGCAACATGCGCAAGGCGCTGCTCCGGGCCCTGCTGGAGCCGAGCCGGACGATCGCGGAGGCCGAGGCGCGGGGAGACACGACCGCGCGCCTGGCCATGTTCGAGGAGCAGAAGTCGATGCCGTGGGCGGCGGTGTGGGACCATTACTGCGAGACGCGCGGCGCCCCCATCGGGCTGGCCTGGCTGGAGCGAGTGCGCGCCTACGAGCGCGATGTGATGACGCGGCGGGCGGCGTGACAGGCGGCGCTATCGATAGACCGAGGAGGAATCCATGAGGACGACAAGGTGGCAGCGATGGGCATGGTTGTCGGCGCTCCTGGGCGCCGCCCTCTTCGCCGGAGGGACTGCGTCGGCGGACGAGGTCCGCATCGCGATGGTGGTCAAGAACCTCGGCAACGGCTTCTTCGAGGCCGCGCGTGACGGCGGGCTGGAGGCGGCCAAGCAGATAGGCGGGGTCAAGGTCATCTACACCGGACCGACCACGCCCACCGCCGAGGGCCAGATCGACATCATCCGCTCGCTCATCGCGCAGAACGTGAACGCCATCGTCATCTCGGCCAACGACCCGGACGCGCTCATCCCGATCTGCAAGCGCGCGATGAGCCGCGGCATCACCGTGCTGTCGTTCGACTCCGGCATCGCCAAGGGCGGGCGGCTGTTCCAGATCAACCCGTCCAACCCGGACCTCATCGGCGAGAAGCAGATCGAGATGGTGAGCAAGACGCTGGGCGGCAAGGGCGAGATCGCCATCCTCAGCGCCACCGCGCAGGCGACCAACCAGAACACCTGGATCAAGGTCATGAAGCAGGTGCTCACCAAACCCGAGTACAAGGACCTCAAGCTGGTCGACGTCGTCTACGGCGACGACCAGTCGGACAAGAGCTACCGCGAGGCGATCGGCCTCCTGCGCAAGCACCCCAACCTGCGCGCCATCATCGCGCCCACCACGGTCGGCATCACCGCCTCGGCCAAGGCGGTCACCGACCAGAAGCGCGTGGGCAAGGTCTTCGTGACGGGGCTGGGGCTGCCCTCCGAGATGGCAGGGCACGTGCACTCCGGCGCAGTGGACACCTTCGCCATCTGGAACCCGGTCGATCTCGGCTACACGGCGATCTTCGCGGCCAACCAGGTCCTGACCAGGAAGGCGACCGGCAAGCCGGGCACGACCGTGTCGATCGGGCGCATGGGCAGCCTCACCATCGACCCCAACGGCGAGACGGCGATGGCCAAGCCCTTCGTGTTCGACAAGTCGAACGTCGACAAGTTCGCCAAGTTCTTCTGAGACGGAGACATGCTCCCGGCGTGGACCAGGTGACCGCACAGCCGAGCCCGATCCTTTCCACGACTTCGATCCTGTCGCTGGATGCGGTCCAGAAGTCGTTCGGCGGCATCCGCGCGCTGGACCGCGCCTCGCTCCACCTCCACGCCGGCCAGGTCATGGCCCTGGTCGGCGAGAACGGGGCCGGCAAGTCCACCGCGGTCAAGATCCTGACCGGGATCGAGAGGCCCGACGCCGGCCGGGTCCTGGTCGCCGGCGCCCCGGTCGCGCTCCACGGCGCGCAGGACGCCTGGCGCCACGGCATCGCCGCCGTCTACCAGGAGACGGCCATGTTCGACGAGCTGACCGTGGCCGAGAACATCTTCATGGGCCACCTGGTCGCCGGCCGCGGCGGCTGGCTCGACTGGGCGGCCATGCGCCGGCGCGCCTCGGCCATCCTCGCCACCCTGGAGTCGGAGCTGGACGCCGGCGCCCCGCTCGGGAGCCTCAGCGTGGCCCAGAAGCACCTGGTCGAGATCGCGCGCGCCCTGTCGCACGACGCGCGCGTCGTCATCATGGACGAGCCGACCGCCGCGCTCTCCACCCGCGAGATCGAGGAGCTCTACCGGATCATCCGCCGCCTGAGAGCCGCGGGCGTGGCGATCCTCTTCATCTCGCACAAGCTCGACGAGATCCTGGCCGTCGCCGACCGCTACACCGTGTTCCGCGACGGCGCCCGGGTCGGCGAGGGCGCGGTCGCCGACATCGACGAGGACGGGCTGGTCCGGCTGATGGTCGGGCGGCCGGTCACCCAGATCTTCCCCAAGACCGACGTCGCGATCGGCGGGCCGGTCATGGAGGTCCGCGACCTGGCCAGCGACACCGAGTTCGACGGCATCTCGTTCAGCCTGCGCAGGGGCGAGGTGCTCGGCTTCTACGGGCTGGTCGGCGCCGGCCGCACCGAGCTGATGGAGGCGCTGTTCGGGCTGAAGCGCGTCGTGCGCGGCGCCGTCACCATGGACGGCCGGCCGGCAGGCACTTCGCCGCGCCGGGCGATCGAGCGCGGCATCGTCCTGGTGCCGGAGGACCGGCAGCGCCACGGCGCCATCGTCGCCCTGTCGATCCGGCAGAACCTCGCCCTGCCCTCCGCGCGCAGGCTGGCCCGCTGGCTGCTCGCCGACCGAGCGGCCGAGACGGCGCTGGCGCGCCAGATCGCCGACCGGCTGGCCATCAAGCACGCCGATCTCGAGCAGCGGGTCGGCGAGCTGTCGGGCGGCAACCAGCAGAAGGTCGTGATCGGCAAGTGGCTGGCGACCCGGCCGACGATCATCATCCTCGACGAGCCGACCAAGGGCATCGACGTGGGGTCGAAGGCCGCCGTGCACGAGTTCATCGGCGAGCTGGTCGGCCAGGGTCTGTCGGTCATCCTGGTCAGCTCGGAGCTGCCCGAGCTCATGGGCATCGCCGACCGCATCATCGTCATGCACAAGGGCCGGATGGTCCGCGTGCTCGCGCGCGCGGAGTTCGACGCCGGCGTCATCGTCGGCGCGGCCGCCGGGCTGGGGCCGTCGTCACTCGAGGGGGCCGATGCGGGGCGTCCTCCGGCGGCGTGAGACCGCGCTCGCGCTCATCGTGGCCGGGCTCACCGCCGCGATCACGGCGCGGGCCCCGGTGTTCCTGAGCGCGGGCAGCCTCGACACGCTGGTCACCGACGGCGCCATCCTGGCCATCATGGCGCTGGCCCAGATGCTGGCGCTGCTCACGCGCGGCATCGACCTCTCGATCGCCGCCAACATGGCGCTGACCGGGATGCTGATGGCGCTCCTGTCCAAGGCGCACCCGGATCTGCCGGTCGGGCTGACCATCCTGCTCTCGGTCGGCTCGGGCCTGGTCCTGGGTGCGACCAACGGCGCCTTCGTCGCGCTCCTCGAGATGCCGCCCATCGTGGTCACGCTCGCGACCATGAGCGTCTACCGCGGGCTGGTGTTCTGGTCGTCGGACGGAGGCTGGGTCAACGCCCACGAGCTGGGCGCCGAGTTCGTCGCCTTTCCCAACGAGCGCATGCTCGGCCTCACTCACATCGTCTGGATCGCCGCCCTGGTCGTCGCGCTCGACGCCCTGTTCCTGCGCCGCATGCGGCGCGGACGGGAGCTCTACGCGCTGGGCGGCAACCCGGCCGCCGCGCGCTACGTCGGCATCGACGCGGCCCGGCTCCAGCTCCTGGTCTACTCGGTCACCGGCGCGCTCGGCGGGCTGTGCGGCTACCTGTGGGTCGCGCGCTACGCGGTGGCCTACACCGAGACGGCCCTCGGCTTCGAGATGCAGACCATCGCCGCCTGCGTCATCGGAGGCGTCAGCATCGCCGGCGGACGCGGCACCATCACCGGGTGCCTGCTCGGCGTGGCGTTCCTGGTCATCCTCCTGAACGCGCTCCCCATCATCGACGTCTCGCCCTTCTGGCACATGGCGATCTCGGGGACCGCCATCCTGGTGGCGGTCATCCTCAACTCGCGGAGCGAGCGCCGGCGCGGCAAGCTCATCCTGGCCGGCCGGGCCGGCGCGGGGGTCGGCGCGGGCGCCTCCGCGGGCGGCGGCGCGGAGGAGCGGCGGTGAGAGGCGGCGCGGGCGGGCGGATCGGGTGGGCGCGGGCGCTCCGCCGGTGGGAGGCGGTGCTGCTGCTCATCCTCCTGGCCATCGTCGCGTCCAACGCGCTGGCCTCCCCCTACTTCCTCGACCTCCACAACCTGTTCGACAGCACGCAGAGCTTCTCGGAGAAGGCGCTCATCGCGCTGTCGATGACGCTCGTCATCATCGGCGGCGACATCGATCTCTCGGTCGCCTCGATGGTGGCCCTGTGCTCGACCGCGATCGGCTGGCTGGCGATGCACGGTGTCGGGACACCAGGCCTGCTGGCGGCCAGCGTGCTGGTCGGGACGGCGGCCGGGATGTTCAACGGCGCCATCATCACCGGCTTCAAGGTGCCGGCCATCGTGGTCACCATCGGCACCGTCTCGCTGTTTCGCGGCATCCCCACCATCGTCCTGGGCGACGGCGCCTACACCGAGTATCCCGAGAACTTCTGGCTCCTGGGTCAGGGCTACGTCCACGACCTCATCCCGTACGAGTTCCTGGTGTTCGTCGGCCTGGCCGCGGTGTTCGCCGTGCTCCTCCACCGCACCGTCATCGGCCGCAACCTCCAGGCCTACGGTCACAACCCGGAGGCGGCGCGCTGGAGCGGCATCCGCGTCGACGCCCACCGCTTCTGGTTCTTCACGCTCAACGGCGCCATGTCGGGGCTGGCGGCCGCCTTCTTGACCTCGCGGGTGGGCGCGACCCGGCCCAACATGGCGCTCGGCTGGGACCTCGAGGTGATCGCCATCGTCGTCCTCGGCGGTGTGAGCATCGCGGGAGGAAGCGGCACCATGCTCGGGGTCATCCTGTCGATCTTCGTCATGGGGATGCTCACGTTCGGCATGGGTCTGCGCAACGTGCCGGGCATCCTGATGACCATCGTCGTCGGGCTGCTGCTCATCGGCGCGGTGGCCCTGCCCATCGTGGTCAGGAAGATCGCCGCGCGCCGGGCGCGCGGGCGGCCGGAGCGCGCGCCGGACGCCGATGACGACGCCGGCGCTGGCGCCGGCGCACAGAAAGGCATGCAATGACCAGAGCGGCGCTCCGCCATCTCGAGGACCGGTGGGACGACGGCGTGGCCGGCGGGCTCGACGGCCCCGAGCTCCTCCGCTATCGCTCCAACCTGCTCGGCTCGGACCTGCGCATCACCAACTTCGGCGGCGGCAACACCAGCGCCAAGCTGCCTCTGCCCGACCCGCTCGACGGCGCGCCGCGGGATGTGCTCTGGGTCAAGGGGAGCGGCGGCGACCTGGGCAGCATCCAGCGCGCGGGCTTCGCCACGCTCTACCTCGACAAGCTGCTCGCGCTCGAGGGCCGCTACCGCGGCGCCGCGCTCGAGGACGAGATGGTCGAGCTCTACCCGCTCTGCACCTTCGGCCGGAACCCGGTGGCCGCCTCCATCGACACGCCGCTGCACGGCTTCCTGCCCTTCCGGCACGTCGACCACCTGCACCCGGACTGGGGCATCGCCCTGGCCGCCGCGGCCAGCGGCCGCGAGCGCCTGGGCGAGCTCAACCGCCGCTTCGGTCACCGGCTGGCGTGGGTCCCCTGGCAGCGGCCCGGCTTCGAGCTCGCCATGGTGCTGCGCCGGACCCTCGAGGCCAGCCCCGGCTGCGACGGGATCGTGCTCGGCGGCCACGGCCTGTTCACCTGGGGCGACACATCGCGCGACTGCTATCGCCACACCATCACGGTCATCGACAGCCTCGGCCAGCTCGTGCTCGAGCACATGGACGGAAAGGAGCTGTTCGGCGGCCCGCGCTGCGAGACCGCCCGCGACCACCGCGACCTGGCCATCGACGTCCTGCCGTTCGTGCGCGGCCGGGTCTCGCGCGGGCGGCGCGTCGTCGCCCACGTGAGCGACGCCCCCGACGTCATGCGCTTCGTCAACTCCAGGGAGGCGGAGGCGCTCGCCCAGCTCGGCACCAGCTGCCCCGACCACTTCGTCCGCACCAAGATCCGCCCGCTGCTGGTGGCGTGGGACCCGACCGCGCCGCGCGAGGAGCTGCGCCCGCGCATCGACGGCGGCCTCGCCCGCTATCGCGAGGAGTACCGCCGCTACTACGAGTCCTTCGCGCAGCCCGACTCCCCGCCCATGCGCGACGACAGCCCGAGCGTGGTGCTCATCCCGGGCATCGGGATGCTGAGCTTCGGCAAGAGCGAGGCCGAGGCGCGCATCACCGGCGAGTTCTATCAGAACGCGATCCACGTGATGGAGGGCGCCACCGCCCTCTGCGCGGGCGGCGAGCCGCGCGAGGTCCCGCAGGCCGGCCTGGCCGCCCCGCCCGACGCCTTCACCGTGCACTGCAACTACGTCGCCTTGCCCCCGTCGGAGGCGTTCGGCATCGAGTACTGGCAGCTCGAGGAGGCCAAGCTCCGGCGCCAGCCTCCCGAGAGGGAGCTCGGCCGGTCGATCGCCGTCGTGGTCGGCGGCGGCAGCGGGATCGGCCGCGCGGTGTGCGCGCTGGCCGGCGAGCGCGGCGCCCATGTCGTGGTCGCCGATCGCAACCGGGCCGACGCCGAGGCGACCGCCGAGCTGGCCCGCAGGGCCGGCGGCGCCGCGATCGCGGTGGCGATGGACATCCGCGACCGCGACTCCATCCGCCGCGGCCTGCGCGAGGCGGTGGCCGCCTACGGAGGCATCGATGTCCTGGTCAACACCGCGGCGGTCTTCCCGTCGTCTGCCGACGGCCGCATCGACGACGCCCAGTGGGCCGCCACTCTCGACATCAACGTCACCGCCAACCACCGCCTGGTCGACGAGGCCGCCCGCATCCTGGCCGACCAGGACCTCGACTCGTGCATCGTCCTCACCAGCTCGGCCAACGCGGTCGTGCCCAAGCGCGGGAGCGAGGCCTACGACGTCAGCAAGGCCGCGCTCAGCCACCTGGTGCGCGAGCTGGCCATCGCGCTGGCGCCGAAGATCAGGGTGAACGGGGTCAGCCCGGCCACCGTGCTCGCCGGCTCGGCCATGTTTCCCCGCGACCGGGTGATCGCGTCGCTCGAGAAGTACGGCATCGCGGCCCCGGCCCGGGCCAGCGACCAGGAGCTGTCGGCGCTGCTCGCCGACTTCTACGCCCGCCGCACCCTGACCCATCGTGCGGTGGACCCGCGCGACTGCGCCGAGGCCATCCTCTACCTGGCCGGCCCGCGCGCGCGCTGCACCACCGGCCACCTCATCCCGGTGGACGGCGGCCTGACCGACGCGTTCCTGCGCTGAGCCGGCGCGGCCGGGTCGGCGCGGTCATCTCCGGCGGCGGCTCGGCCGGCCGCGAGGCGCCGTGGGCTGCTCGAGCAGCTCCGACGCCGAGCGGCCGACCGCGATGGTCTGCGCCTCGGTCACCTCGTAGGCCAGCGAGCTGGCGATCACCGCCGCCAGCGCGGCGCGCTGCATCGGGTCGAGCGCGAGCACCGTGCTGACCAGCGCGGTCGGCAGATCGGTCTGGCCCGCCTCGCCCATGCCGATCGGGAGGCCGACGAAGTCGTCGATGGCGTCGCCGCCGTCGGCCAGCTCGCGCAGCTCCTCGATCTCGCCGCGCAGGTCCCGGCCCGCGCGCGGGAGCTCGAAGGCCTCCGGCTCGAGCTCTCCCACCCACTCGAGCAGCTCGTCGTCTGCGCCCGGGCTGTCCGGGTGCGCCATCGCCTGCAGCAGATCGCCGTAGCGGAGCGCCCCGCCGCAGTCCTCCGGCGGGCAGGCTCGGGCGCCGCCGGTGCAGCGCGTGCGCGGGACCCGCGCGACGGTCGACACCTTGCTGACCGTCACGTCGTGCTCCCAACCGTCGCCCAGGTCGTACTCGTAGAGGAACGATCCGCCCGCCTCGACCACATCCTGCAGCCGATACTCGGCCTCGTCCTCGAGCTCCAGCTCGTCCGCGTCGGCCATTCCGTACATCGATTCGCCGATGGTGAACTGATGAAGGTGCGAGTTGGTCCAGCCCATCGCGACCTGGATCGCGTAGTGGACGTCCTCCAGCGTCGCGGCCCCCGGCACCTCGATGGTCCGCCAGATGGGCGGCTCGATCACGCGCAACCTCACGTCCAGCTCGAACAATGTGTGCGCCATGCGCGACACCATAGCGCGATCGACGAGAGGTCGCCGCCCGTTCGCGCCCGGGCCGCGGACCCCGCTCGCTCGCCCAGCAGCTTGAGCGGCGGTGGGAAGCGTTGTACGAACGGCTCCATGGACGCCGATCTCGCGCACCGCCGGGGGAAATACGGGATCGACGCGCCGTACGTGCCGCTCGTGTTCGCCGCGAGCGGCGCGGCGCTGGTGGCGTTCGCCGGATGGAGGGCGGGCGCCGGCCCGTGGTCGATCGCCGCGCTCATCGGCGGGCTGTGGTGCCTGTTCAACGCGGCCAGCTTCCTCTACACCACGCGCGCGGGGAAGTTCGCGGTGTGGGCCGGCATCCTGCGCGAGCTCGGGCTGCGCGGCGACGAGCGCGTGCTCGACATGGGCTGCGGGCGGGGAGCGGTGCTGCTGCTGGTGGCCAGGCTCCTGCCGCGCGGCCGCGCCGTCGGCGTCGATCTGTGGAGCGCGGTGGATCAGAGCGGCAACCGGCCCGACACCACGCTGCGCAACGCCGGGCTCGAGGGGGTCGCCGAGCGCGTGGAGCTGCACACCGGCGACATGCGGGAGCTCCCCTTCCCCGACGGCTCCTTCGATCTGGTGGTGAGCAGCCTGGCGATTCACAACATCGCGGACGCGGCCGGCCGCAGCCGGGCCGTCGAGCAGGCGGCGCGGGTCCTCAAGCCGGGCGCGCGCCTCCTCATCGCCGACTTCCGCGCCACCCGCGAGTACGCGGCGCGACTGCGCGAGCTCGGAATGCAGGGCGTCAGCGAGCGCCGCCTGGGCTGGCGCTTCTGGTACGGCAACCCATGGGCGGCCACCCGGCTGGTGACCGCCACCAGGCCGGCCTGAGCGCTACTTGCCCGCCGCCGGCGCGCCGGCCTTCGCGGTCTGCTGGGCGTGCGCCTCGGCGATCAGCCGGGCCATGAGCGTGTAGCCGCGCATCGCGGACTCCTTCTCGGCCCGGTCGAGCCGCTCGCCGCCGCTCGCCATGCCCGCGGCCATCTCCGCCTCGCCGAGGGCGGCGTCGGCCGCGATGCGCAAGGCGAAGGCGCCGCGGCGGGCCGCCGCCGCGCGCGCGTGCTCGGCCAGCGCGATGGCGCGGCGCGCCTGCCCGCGCGCGACCAGGACCCGCGCCTCGTCGATGTCGAGCACGTCGCGCGTGCGGCCGCCGGTCAGCTCGCGCGACCGCTTCAGCGCGCGCGCGGCGCCATCGATGTCGCCGGCCTCGAACAGGATGCGGCTCTCGACCTCGTGCGCGTATCCCTCGCCCAGGCCGCCGGAGCTGGCCGCGAGGCTGCGCGCGATGAGCTCGCGCGCCTCGGGGAAGCGCTTCTGGGTCAGGCGGACCTCCGCCAGGTTCTGCAGGGCGGAATAGGGGGCCAGCTTCAGCTTCTCGCGCAGGGCCAGCGCGCGGGTCAGGAGCTTCTCGGCCGTCTCCAGGTCGTCGCGCTCGAGCGCCATGATCGAGGCGCACTCGAGCGAGTAGACCAGGTCGAGCTCGGCGCCCAGCTTCTCCTGCATGGCGATCGCCTCCTCGGCGTGGCGGCGCGCGGCCATGAGATCGCCGGTGTCGTGCTCGATCCAGGCCACGTTCTGCAGCGAGATGGACACACCCCGGTCGTCGCCCACCTTGCGCTCGAGCGCGATCGCCTCGTCGTAGTGGCGGCGCGCGGCGTCGAGCTCGCCGCGTTCGATCTCGGTGCTGGCGATGCCCTCCAGGATGTGGCCGGCCCTGGCGTCGTCACCCGCCTCGCGCAGGCGCTCCAGGCTCTGGCGCTGGAGCGCGATGGCCTGGTCGAGCTTGCCGCGCCCCTTGAGCGTGACGCCGATCCGGTTCAGCACGTTCCCGACCCCGCGCACGTTGCCCATCTCCTGGTACAGGCCCTTGGCCCGCTCGAGCAGGGCCATCGCCTCGTCCGGCGCCTTCTGGCGCTCGCGCAGGTAGGCGGTGTTCATGAGCGACATCGCGGTGGTCGCGCGGTCGCCGAGGGCGGCGCTCTCCGCCGTCGCGGCCCGGCACGCGGCCAGCGCGCGCTCGACGTCGCGGTCGGTCAGCGCCCTGCACAGGGCCACCTCGGCCCTCGCCCCCATGGCCTCGGCGCCGAGCGCGTGGGCCTGCTCGCGCGCGGCCAGGGCGGCGCGCGCCGCCCGCTCGTTGTCGCCCATGGCGTCGGCGGCGGCCGACTCGAGGAGATCGATGCGCGGGTCGCGGACGACGCCCGCGCTCTTGCCGGCGCCGGCCTCGGCGCGCAGGCGGTCGACGGTGGCGAGCGCGTCGCGCGGCCGCCCGGCGTCGTTCTGCACCTCGCCGAGCGCCAGCCGGTACTCGATGTTCTCGGGGAAGAAGGTGGCCAGCGCCGAGTAGAGCTCGATGGCGCGGTCGAAGCGGCGCGACGCCTCGTGGGCGCGCGCCTCGATGAACATGCGCTCGGGCCGCGGCAGCCCGGCCGCCAGCGAGAAGGCGCGCTCGGCCGACTGGCGGGCGCGCTCCGGGAACTGCAGGGTGCGCCACGCGCTGGCCAGCCCCGCGTGGTACTTGGCGCTGTCCGGCTCGAGCTGCACGGCGCGCTCGAAGCGCGCGCGCGCGGTCTGCGCCTCGTAGCGGCGGAGCGCGGCCACGCCCTCGGCGAAGGCGCGCGCGGCCTCGATGCTGCGCGGATGGACCGGAGCGGCCTCGGCGCCCGGCGCGGGCTCGCCGCGCAGGCGCGCCAGCGCGTCGCCGCCGGCGCGGGTGAGGATCGCCTCGCGCGCGCTGCCGCCCAGGCGCGAGACGATCGCGAACAGCTCCGCCTCCTGGCCGTCGTCGCCGAGCTGGCTCACGACCTTGCCGCTGGTCCCGTCGCGCAGGCGCAGCTCGATGCGCACGCGCGGCGACGACGGCTCGCCGACCGCGACCACGCTGCCCGAGATGACGTAGTCGGCGGCCAGGGCGGCCCCGACCGCGCGCACGTCGGCCTCGTCGCTGGCCGGCGTGGCGCCCGCGCGATCGAGCGCGAGGCCGCGGGCGCCGGCGGCGGCACCGACCGCGTCGCTGGGCACCACGCGCAGGTGCTCGCCGGCGCCGAGATCGGTGGTCAGCATCTCGGCCACCGCGGTGCCGAGCCAGGCCGACTCCGGCCGGGCCGCCATGCTGCGAAGCGGCACGACCGCGACCAGCGGAGGGGCGGGCGCCACCGGCAGGGCCAGCGCGCCGGCCCCGGCGGAGGCGTGGGTCGCCGCCGAGGCGGCCGCGGCCTGGAGCTCCGGCCCGGGCTGCGCGTCGCGGCTGGCGATCGCGATGAGCGCGGCGACCGCGGCTCCGACCAGCGCGAGCGCCGCCGCCAGCGCCACCGCCGGGCGCCGCCATCCGGGCCACGGGATGGACCTGACCTCGGCGCGGGTGGGCACGGGCGGCAGGGCCGCCTCGATGACGCCGTCGAGCGCGGACGGCACCTCGTCGACGTGGGCGAAGCGCCGGTCGGGATCGCGGGCGAGACAGCGGCCCAGCACCGCGTCCCAGCGCGGGCCCACCTCCGGCCGGAGCGCGCTGACCGGCGGCGCGTCTCTCTCCAGCCGGATGGCCGCCATCGCCAGCGCGGACTCGCCCTGGAACGGCAGCTTGCCGGTCAGGCTCTCGAACAGGACCACGCCGAGCGCGTAGATGTCCGCGGCCGGTCCGACCTCGCGCCCCGTGACCTGCTCCGGCGCCATGTAGGCCGGCGAGCCGATGAGCGCGCCGGTGGTGGTGGCGCTGGCGTTGGCCGCGTCGCCGCTCGCCGGGGCGGTGTCGCCCGGCCCTCCACTGCCGTTGCCGGCAGTGCCGGCACTCGCGTCGCTGGCGTCGCTGCCGGCGCCGCAAGGATCGCCGCTGCCCGCGCTGCCGCCGCCGCCGCTGCCGCCGCTGCCGCTGCCGTTGTCGCCGCTGCCGCGGCTCGCCTTGGCGGCCGCGGTGCGCCGGGCCAGCCCGAAGTCGGTGACCACCACCCGCTCGCCGCCGGTCGCGCGATCGTCGGCGACCAGCATGATGTTGGCCGGCTTGAGGTCGCGATGGATGACGCCGGCCGCGTGGGCCGTGGCCAGCGCCGAGGCCAGCTTCTCCGCCAGCACGCGCGCCGCTGGCAGGGACAGCGGCCCGGTGCGGTCCAGGCGCTGGGCCAGCGTCTCGCCGGCGATGAGCTCCATGGTCAGGAACAGGAGCCGCCCGCCGCGATGCTCGTGCACGCCCAGGTCGAACACGCGGCAGATGCCCGGGTGGGCCAGCTCGCGCGTGAGCAGCACCTCGCGGCGGAACCGGGCCAGCGCCGTGCCGCTGTCGGCACGCTGTGACCGGAGGGTCTTGAGGGCCACGGTGGCGCCCAGCTCCTCGTCGTGGGCGGCGTACACCTCGCCCATCGCTCCGCGGGCGAGGAAGCGCAGGATCCGGTAGCGCCCGCCCACGCGGTCGCCGACCACGAGCCCGTACCCGGGGCCGGCGTCGCGGACCGCGTCCCCCGCCGCGCTCACGGTGACGGTGCTATCGCTTCCTCGGTCTCCGCCCTCCGCCATCGCCGGCTCCCAGGACGCGTGAGCATAGCTCGCACGCAGAGGGTCCTAGAAGCGCAAATCGCCGGCGCCGGGCCGGCGGCGACGTCGGCCTGCAATGAGAGGACGTTGGCCGCCCGCATGTCGGCCCGGCCCGCCGCGCGCGTCAGCGGGGCCATCCGCCCTCCCCCGCGAGTCTCAGCGATGCGCCGCGACGCTGGTCGGGAAGCGCACGCCGGTGCCGCCGTGGTTGCAGTAGCCGAGCGGGTTCGCCTCGCAGTACTGCTGGTGCTCGGTCTCCGCGAAGTAGAACGGCTGCCCCGCGACGATCTCGGTCGTGATCTTCCCGCGCCCGGCGGCCCGCAGCGCCGCCGCGTAGGCATCGCGCGTGGCCTCGGCCGCGCGCCGCTGCTGGTCGTTCAGCGTCACGATCTGCGAGCGGTACTCGGTGCCGACGTCGTTGCCCTGGCGCATCCCCTCGGTCGGGTCGTGGCCCTCCCAGAAGACGTGCAGGAGCTCCTCGTACGAGATCTTCGCCGGGTCGAAGACGACGCGCACCGACTCCGCGTGGCCGGTGCGGCCGGTCGACACCTCGTCGTAGGTCGGGTTCGGCGTCGTCCCGCCCGCGTAGCCGACCGCCGTCGACAGGACGCCCGGCACGTGGAAGAAGTGCTGCTCCGCGCCCCAGAAGCAGCCCATGCTGAAGACCGCGACCTCCGAGCCGGGCGGCCGGGCGTCGAGCGGCGTCCCGAAGACCAGGTGCTTCCGGGTCAGCGGCATCGCCTTGGCCCGGCCGGGCAGGATCTGGTCCGCGCGCGGCATCGTGGTGCGGTCCTGGGCGCTGGTCCCCTCCTGGGCACAGCTCGGGGCCAGCAGGATCGAGAAAAGCAGGATGATGAGACGGGTTGCCATGTTCGCTTGCCGGAGAATACGCCCCTGCCGCCCCGAGGTTACGGTGGAGGTCGGCTACCAGCGCAGCGAGGTGGCGGTGCCGCGCGCGCCCCGGGCCGCCGGCCAGCGCCGCATCAGCCAGGGGGTGATGGCCGCGCACGCGGTGCCCAGGGCGAGGCCGGCCACGCAGTCGGGCACCCAGTGGTGGCGCAGGTAGATGGTGGACAGCCACAGCGAGACCACCAGCGGCAGGCACAGCCAGAAGAACAGGCCCGGCCGGCGCGAGAACACCGCGGCGCCGAACCGGCGGGCGTAAATGAGCGTCACCAGCGCCAGAGAGCAGTGCAGGGACGGGAACGACGAGCGGGTGGTGAGCGGGTTGGCGGCGTCGAGCGCGGTGGTCGACAGCTCGTAGAGGCCGCTGTACGAGTGGAGCTGCGCCGGGTCGAAGCCGCCGCCCTGCAGCGGCTGGTAGTAGCGCGGCGGGCCGGCGGGGAAGACCAGGAACAGGAGGAAGCCGATCGAGAGCTGGAGCAGGACCACGGTGGCCAGCTCGCGGAACTCGTCGCGCCGGCCGCGCACCGTGAGCGCCGTGGCGAGCGTCATGGGCAGGATGAAGTAGCAGCCGTACGCGAGGGTGAACCACTCGGTCAGGGCCGGGTGGGCGAACCGTCCCATCCACACGCTCGGCTCCGCGCCGAAGACGCGGAGGTCGAGCGCGTAGAGCGCGTCGTCGATCGAGGTCGGGCGGATGATCCCCGTGTACGAGCGGAGGCTCTCGAACGCGAACAGGATCAGGATGAGCGGCCCCCAGTCGCGCAGGATGAGGCGAGCCGAGCGGAGGTACTCGGCGCGCGCGTCCGGCGCGCCCACCAGGATGGAGCGCCAGCGGTAGAAGAAGCGGACGCCGAGCAGCCCGCCCCCGATGGCGAGCGAGATGTAGATCGACCCGTCGTTCCACACCAGCGACGCGCCGTAGGCGAGGATGAGCCCGACCAGGATGCCCAGGAAGACGATGAGCAGCGCGAAGTCGGGGCCCAGCCAGGCCAGGGCGCGCCCGACCACCGGCGCGGCGCGCGTCCGCCAGCCGACTGGCACGTCACGGGTGGAGGTGGGATCGGAGCTCGGTTGCACGAACTTGCCCGCGGCCGCTGACCGCCGCGGACTTATAGTCCGAACGGTGACCGGGAACCAGCCGGGCGGTCCGGACCTGCCGGGCTCTGCCGCCCCGGCACCCTCCCGGCGCTGGCTCCAGCCCCTCCTGCTCGCCGCCGGCCTGGGGCTGGTGGCGTTCCTGGTGGCGCGGCTCCCGCTCGCCGCGATCGGCCGGGCCTGCCTCGACCTCGGGCCCCTGGTGCTGCTGCTCCCGGTCATCGGGCTGGGCTGGTTCGCCGCCAACTCGTGCGCGCTCCGCGAGCTGGTCGCGCGCGAGGTGCCGTGGCGCAGCCTCCTGTGGAACCGGCTGGTCGGCGAGGCGCTGAACGCGCTGGTGCCGCTCGGCGGGATCGGCGGCGAGCCGCTCAAGGTGCGGCACCTGGCGCGCCGGGTCCCGCTCGCGCGAGCCGTGGTCGCGCTGCTCGACGACCGCCTCATCGAGAACATCACGGGGCTGGCCGTGTCGGGCCTGTTCGTGGCGGTCGCGGCGCTCGAGTCCCCGCGCGCGCCCGCTCCGGTGCGCGCCGCGCTGTGGACCTACGCCGCCCTCGCCCCCGCGGTCGCCGCCATCGCGTCGGCGGCGGTGCTGAGCGGCCTGTCGGGGCGCATCGGCGCGCGCGTGGGCCGCTGGCTGGGCGCGCCGGCGCACGCCGAGGGCCGCCTCGCGCCGGCCCGCTTCGCCCGCGCGGCGCTGTGGAACCTGGTCGGGCGCGCGCTCGGACTCCTCGAGGTCGGCTTGCTCCTGTGGCTGCTCGGCATCGCGCCGACGCCCGTGCGGCTGCTCACGGCGGCCGGCGTCACCTGGGCGGGCGGCTTCATCGGCTTCGCGTTCCCGCAGGGCATCGGCGTGACCGAGGCGGCCACCGTGGGCGCCTTCGAGCTGTGCGGGCTGCCCGCCGCCGCCGGAGTCGCCTTCGCGCTGGCTCGCCGCGGGCGGATGCTGCTCCTCAGCCTCTTCGGGCTCGCCCTCCATCTCGGCTCCCGGTGGCCTGGCGCGGCGCGCCGCGCCCGTGCATCCTGACGGGCCATGCCGGCGACCACCGCGAGGGACCGCTTCTTCGCGCGCTACGCCGCCGCGCTGGACCGGCGCAGCGGGTGGGTGCTCGGGCTCGCCGCCGCCCTCGCGCTCGCGGCCGCCGCGGTCACCGCGACGCTCACGCTCAAGACCAACCTCACC
>DATFRY010000250.1:0-7237 GCA_035262925.1 Kofleriaceae bacterium
TGGTCGACAACCCGGACCGGCTGCAGGCGGCCGGGCTCAACCGCATCATCCGCGAGGCGCGCGGCGACGTCATCGTGCGCATGGACGTGCACTGCGAGTACGCGTCGCGCTACGTCAGCGCCTGCGTCGACGTCATGCGCACGACCGGCGCCGACAACGTGGGCGGCGCCCAGCGCGCGCGCCCGCAGACCCGCTTCCAGCGGGCGCTGTGCGCGGCGCTGGCCAGCCCGCTCGGGGTCGGCGGCGCGGCCTATCGCTCGGCCGACAAGGAGGGCTACGTCGACACGGTCTTCCTGGGCGCCTTCCGCCGCTCGGTCTTCGAGTCGGTCGGCCTGTACGACGACCATGCCATCACCAACGAGGACGCCGAGCTGAACCAGCGCCTGCTCGCCGCCGGCGGCAAGATCTACCTCAGCCGCGACATCGAGGTCTACTACTACCCCCGCGACTCGCTGCGCAAGCTGGCCCTGCAGTACTTCAAGTACGGCCAGGGCCGGGCGCGCACCCTGCTCAAGCACCGCAGGGTGCCCAAGCTCCGCTCGCTCATGCCGTTTCTGGTCGTGACGGGAGGCGCGGCGCTGGCCGCCACCTCGGCGGTGCAGCCGTTCACGCTGCCCGCGATCGCCGCCTATGCGGCGGTCACCGGTGCCGAGGCGGTGCGGGTCGGTCGCCAGGCAGGCTGGGGCGCGGTGCCGGTCGTCTGGGCCATCTTTCCCACCCTTCATCTGGCCCACGGGTTCGGTTTCGCCCGCGGGCTCGTCCGCTACAGCCTCCATCCCGACTGGGTCCGTTCATGAATCGTGTGCCGTTGCTCCTCGCATCCACCACCGCCCTCGCCGTGCTCGCGGCGGCGCCGGCAGCCGCGCCGGCGCAGGGCGGGTGGACACCCGTCGACTCGGTGATCGCCGTGGTCAACCAGGAGGTCGTGCTCAAGAGCGACCTCGACCGCCGGCTGGCCGCCTACAAGGCGT
The DNA here is from genome assembly GCA_035262925.1 of Kofleriaceae bacterium. Lineage (GTDB taxonomy): Bacteria > Myxococcota_A > Polyangia > Haliangiales > Haliangiaceae > DATFRY01. The sequence goes on from DATFRY010000250.1 coordinate 972, forward strand.
CGCTCGACGCGGTCAAGGATCCGGGCGAACGCGCCAAGAAGCGGATCGAGCTGCGCAAGCAGATGATCGCCGGCCTCATCGACGAGCACCTCCTCAACCAGGAGGCGATGCGCATGGGTCTGGGCGCCAGCGACGCGGAGGTGGATCGCGCCATCGCCGACATCAAGGCCAAGAACAAGCTCGACGACGCGGGCCTGAACAAGGCGCTGGCCGAGCAAGGGCTGACCCTGGTCATCTATCGCGAGGAGCTGCGATCGCAGATCATGCAGGCCAAGGTGACCAACGTGGTCCTTCGCCCGCGCGTCCAGATCACCGACGACGAGCTGCACGCCGCCTACGACGAGGCGAAGAAGCGCGATCCGAAGCGCATCGGCACGTACGACGAGGTCAAGCGGCCGCTGGCCGAGCGCGTGTTCGAGGACAAGATCACGCGCGAGCAGATGCGCTGGCTGGTCGAGCGCCGCAACGAGGCCTACATCGACATGAGGGACAAGTGAGCCGGCCGGGCCCGAGCGCGCGCGGCGCGCTGGTCGCGATGGCCGTGATGGCGCTGGCCACGATCGCGCCGGCGGGCTGCGGCGGCCGCGCCGGCGGGCCGCCGCTGGTGCCGCTCGACGGCGAGGGGCGCGGCGGCGCGCCGGCCAAGGTCGAGGACCTGCGCGGCAGCCTGGTCTCGGTCGACGTCACCGGCATCTCGAAGGAGCGGGCCGAGGACGCGCGCGCCGCCGTGCACAGCGCGGTCGGCAAGCCGTTCGATCGGGTGCAGGTGGGCGAGGACGTGCGAGCCCTGTTTGCGCTGGGCAGCGTGGCCGACGTCCATGCCGACGCCCGGCAGGCGCAGGGGGGCGTCGCGCTGCGCTTCGCCGTGCGCGAGCAGGCCCGCATCCGGTCGATCGATCTGCGCGGCAGCCGCGCGATCTCGCCGGCCCAGTTCGAGGCGCAGATCCCGGTCAAGCGGGGCGACTTCTTCGACCCGGTCCGCCTGACCGCGATCCGGCGCAACCTGCTCGAGCAGCTGCGCCAGGCGGGCTTTCACAGCGCGAACGTGACGTGGGGCTCCAGCGCGGCCAAGGGCGGCGGGCTCGACGTGGTGTTCAACGTCGAGGAGGGCCGGCTGGTCGCGGTGACCAAGCTGGCGTTCCAGGGCAACAAGGCGATGCCGCAGAAGACGCTGACCGGGCTCCTGGGCGAGAGCGGGACCGCGGTGGGGCAGCGCTACTGGCGCGACGCGCTCGAGCGCGGGCTCGCGCGGGTGAGCGAGCAGTACTTCGACATGGGCTACGTGAACGTGTTCGTGGGCCCGGTCGGCGAGAAGCTGTCGCAGGACGGCAGCCAGATGGAGCTCACCATCCCGATCAAGGAAGGCGACCAGTACCGGCTGGGCGAGCTGACGTTCGAGGGGGCGCTGGCGGCGACCAAGCGCGAGTACGCGGCGGCCTTCGGGCTGCGCAAGGGCGCGGTATTCAGCCGGCGCAAGGTCAGCGAGGGCCTCGATCGGATCCGCGCGCTGCACCAGAAGAAGGGCAAGGCCAACGTCGAGCTGGTGCCGCAGACCGAGGTGGATACCAAGGCCAAGCGCATCAAGGTCACCCTGCAGGTCATCGAGCCGGGCGCGGCAGCTCCGGGCGCGGCTCCGGCAGCGGGTCCGGCGGCGGGGGCTCCGGCGGCCGGGGCTGGGGTGCCCGCGGCCCCGGCGTCTGGCCAGGCTGCGCCGGCACCCGCGCCATCCGGTCCGCCGGCGTCGTCGGGCATCCCGCCGGCGAGGCCCGCGCCGTCCGCACCGGCCGGTCCGCCGGCGTCGTCGGGCATTCCGCCGGCGACACCCGCGCCGTCCGCGCCCGCGGGGCCGCCGCCGTCATCGGGCATCCCGCCGGCGAAGAAGCCGCCGGCGGAGACGCCCGCAGCGCCCGCGCCTGCCCCGGCCGCTCCGGGCAAGTAGGCGCGGCACGCGGCCCGCGAGCCGGGCCGGTCGAGGCGGTGCGCCGCCGGTCAGCCCGCGAGCCGGGCCGGTCAGCGGCCCGGCGGCGGGCTCACCAGCGAGACCAGCACGCCGTCGAGATCGCGCACGCGCGAGACCACCTGGCCCCACGGCATCCGCTGCGGCGCCACCACCGGCGTCGCGCCGGCGTCGACCGCGCGGCCGAACGCGGCCTCGACGTCGTCGCTGACGAACGAGACCTGGATGCCAGCCGGCGATGCCTCCGGGCGGTTGGCGTGGAACTCGAACCCGGCGGGGAGCTCGCTGCGCTCGTTGTCCTCGGCGCCGAAGGCGAGCGCGACCTCGCCGGTCGCCATCTGGGCGAACTTCTCGTTCGCGAAGCCGCGGGTCAACCCGAAGGCGCGCTCGTAGAACGCCACGGCGCGAGCGACGTCGGGCACGAACAGGACGACATAGCCGAGCTTCATGGCGCGGCATGATAGTCGCTCTCGCCCGGCGCGTCCGCGCGAGAGCTCGCCTTCCGGGCACCATCGACGGCGGCGTCGAGGCCCGGTGCGGCGCACCACCGCAGTGCGCCCGGACCAGGGCCTCCCGGCGGTGCCGTCGATGGCGCCGCGGGAGGCCCCGGTGCGCGAGCGGTGTTGCTCGCAGATCAGGGAAGGCTCAGCGCATGCCGCCTTCCTGGCGGACCTGCTCGGCGACGCCGGCGGTGCAGCCGATGGCCGCCTTGACGTACGGCGGGGCGGGGATCGGCAGCGCCTGGCCGGCGACGGCGCCGACCGCGCAGGCCTTGCCGCGGTCGTAGACCTTCTCCAGACCGCTGCGCGTGTCGGGCGGACGGGGCTGGGGCGTCTCGCCCGCGCCGCCGGTGACGACGGCGAGCTGGTCGAGATCGATCGTCTGCAATGTCTCGGTCATGTCGACTCCTTGGTGAGAGGGTGCGAGCGACCCGTCCATTGCACCGGTCGTACCGCCGCCCAGATCCGCGCGCTTGCACGCGCCCACGACCGTCCAGCGCCGACCGCGGTCGGCGGGCGCTGATGCGCGAGCTCTACAGCGGCCCGGCCGCCTGGCCGACCAGCTCGGCGATCAGCGAACCAGGCGGTCGCCGTCCCGTCGCAGCCGGGCGCGGGCGGCGAGCTCGGTCAGGAACTCGCCCCTCGCCGCCGGCGAGATGAGCGCGCGGGTCCGCCGCGACGAGGCCTCGCCGGTGCAGATCGCCAGCCGATCGAGCGACAGCGCGGGCGAGCTGAGCGGATTGCGGGTCGGGCGCACCTCGCTTATTTCGGCCAGGCCGATGCGCAAGCGCACCAGCCCGAAGCGCACGACCAGCGACTCACCGTCGATCCCGTAGCGCATCGGGAAGACCAGCCCGACATAGATCGCCGCGAACAGGGCCGGTCCGAACAGCGCGACCAGGACGGCGAAGCCCTGGCCCGAGCGGAGCGTCACCACCATCCCGGCGAGCGCCGCCAGCGGACCGACCACCAGCAGGACAGCCACCCACCAGTCCACCTTCGACCGATACCAGCGCTCGACCGCCATGCCGCCTCCGACCGATCGTACGATGGGCCGGGCGCCGGCGAAAGCAAGCGGCGCTCGCGCCCCTGCGGGGCGATCGGTCGGTCGGGCGCGGCGCGCGATCGATGGCCCGGCGCGGCCCGGCGGTCGGTCGCGCGGGCGCGGCGCTCGATCACCCGGGCGCGTCGGCGACCCGCCAGAGCGGCAGGAGCAGGAGCGGGGCGCCGAGGCCGGCGCCCATGCCGATCCACAGCGCCGTCCGCACACCGACGACATCGGCCAGCACGCCGGCCGCGAGCGCGCCCAGCGGCATGAGCGCCCCGTTGACCGCCTGGAAGGCGGCGTTGCTGCGGCCCAGCACCTCGAGCGGCAGCACGCGCTGGCGCAGGCTGACCGCCTGCACGAAGAAGGCGATGTGCATGCCGTCGCCGATGAGCTGGTGGGCGAAGAGGAGCGCGAGCACCGCCCACGGCGCGCCCGACGCGGCCGGGACCAGGAGGCCCGCGGCCTCGGCGAAGAAGAGGAACAGCACCATGGCGGGCCCGAGGCCGAGCCGGCTCGCCGCCAGCGGCGAGACCAGCGCGCCCAGGAGCGACCCCACCCCGCCCATCGCGATCACGATCCCGACGGTGCCGACGTCGAGCCCGAGCACGCTCAGCACGAACTTCATGTAGAGCGCGGCGAAGGTGCCGGTCACGAACGTGCAGGCGCCCAGGCCGAGCAGGATGGGCCGCACGAGCGGGTGGCGCCAGCTGGCGCCGAAGCCGAGCGCGACGTCGCGCCACACCGACGGCGAGGCCTCGACCGCGGCCGGCTCCTCACGCCGCCGGATGCTGCCCAGCAGGAGCGCGGACGCCACGTAGCCCAGCCCGTCGAGGATGACGGCGACGGGCGCGGTCAGCGCCTGGATCAGCACGCCGGCCAGGCTGGGCCCCGCGATCTCGGCCACCGCCTCGGTCGCCTCGATGGTGGAGTTGCCGGCCACGAGCAGCTCCTTGTCGAGGAGCGACGGCAGGTAGGCGTTGTCGGCGATCTGGAAGACCGCGGTGCCGACCCCCACCACGGCGGCCACGGCGTAGAGCTGCGCCATGGTCAGGACCCCGACCCAGGCGGCCAGCGGCAGGCTCAGCACCGCGGCCGCGCGCACCAGGTCGGAGGCGATGAGGAGCGGGCGCTTGCGCGAGCGGTCGACCACGCCGCCGATGGCCAGCGCGACCAGCACGCTCGGCCCCAGCGCGAACGCGACCAGCAGGCCCAGCTTGAGCCCCGAGGCGTCGATCGACAGCACGGCGAGGACCGGCAGCGCGGTGCGCGTGATGCGGGCGCCGAGCGCGCTCACCGCCTGCGCGCCCCACAGGCGCACGAAGTCGCGCTGGCCCAGGACCGCGCTCGCCGGCCCGAGCCGCATCAGGCGGGCTTGCCGGCGGGCGGCTCGACCACGACGACCTTGCGCTTGCCCGTGCGCGTGGCCGGGATGTCGCCGACCATCTCGAAGCGCACCGCCACGCCGGGCAGGTAGCGCGCGCAGCTGGCCTCGACGTGGGCCAGCGCCGCGCCCGGCAGCTCGCGGCCGTCGGGCACCACCTTGACCGTGATCGACCCGTCGCCGTGCTGCACCGCCTGGAACTGGCGCACCGCCTCGGCCAGCGGGCTGAAGGCGAGGTTGAAGATCATGCCGCCCACCGCGTTGCCGGCGCCGTCGCGCAGGGTCTCGGTCGAGCGGCCCTCGATCGAGGCCAGGCGCGGGTGCGCGCGCCCGCAGCCGCACACCGCGCCCTGCGGCATCGCCACCGCCAGGTCGCCGTTGGCGTAGCGGATGAGCGGCTGGCCGTAGTTGTGGAGATCGGTCAGCACCACCTCGCCGACCTCGCCGGGCGCCACCGGCCGCCCGTCGGGGCCGACCACCTCGACCACCAGGTTCTCGACCTGGACGTGGAGGCCGTCGTGCGCCTTGCACTCGCCGGCGATGAGCATCACCTCGCGGCAGCCGTAGGTCTCGAACACCGACGGGCCGAACGCCTGCTCGAGCGCGGCCCGGTCGGCGGGCCACACCCGCTCGGCCCCGCACACGACCGGGATGGTGCCCCAGTCGCGCGCGCCGGTGCGGTTGATGTAGCGGGCCAGCTCGGCGCCGGCCTGGGCGTAGCAGAAGATGGCGCGCGGCCGCAGCCGGCGCAGCGCCGCCACCACCTCGGCCTTGTGCTCGTCGCCGCGCGGCGTGCAGTCCACGTAGTGCTCGCGCCGGACCATGCGGTCGAGCTCCTGCTTGATCCGCTCGCCGAGCGGCTGCTCGCGCGTGGCGGCGCCCCAGTAGTGGAGCGCGACGTGGCCGATGCGCCAGCCCGACATGCCGAAGCCGCGCAGCTTGACCGCCTGGCGCCAGTACTCGGAGTCGGCGTCGTAGCGGATGACCAGCGGCTCGCCGGTGGTGCCGCCGGTGGTCTTGCGGATGGTCGGCCGCGGCGGCGCGGTGGAGATGCGCTCGTCGCCGCTGGCGCGCGCGGCCTGCCGCGTCAGCAGCGGCAGCCGGGGCAGGTCCTCGGGGCCCTGGATGTGCTCGGGCCGCACGCCGGCGTCGTCGAACGAGCGCCGGTAGAACGGGACGTGCTCGTAGGCGTGGCGCAGCAGCGCGGACAGGTTTCGCCGCTGGAACGCGAAGACCTCGTCGGCGCTCGAGCGGTCGAGCTTCTGCAGCTGGCGCAGATAGGCGATGACCGGCCGCCGGCGCACGCCCCGCTCCCACGCCGGGTACAGGACCCGCCTCAGCACCGTGCCGTAGAGATCCATCCCGCCCCCCTCGCCCTTC